>PHFO01000087.1 GCA_002861535.1 Cyanobacteria bacterium M5B4
CGTTCGGTTCCCTTCGTTTGCTGTTAAAACCTTGGTGCCATCGGGGCTAAACGTCACTGCATCGGGCAAAAAGCCCACTGTTACACTCTTGAGAAACTGCCCAGTGCTGGCATTGAAGAATTGAACCTGTCCTGGATTTTGGTTTTTAAGATTGTCTGCTTCCTCTAGCGCCACGGCAACAATGCCATTTTTAACAGCCACACTGTTAGGCACAAAAGAAAATCCCGGCGCTGGTGTGCCGTTAAAACTTAAATTGCCGATCAGGGATGGGTTGGCAGGGTTTGCCAGGTTGATAATCTCGATCACACTGCCAGCTACCACAAATAACCGCTTGCTGGCTGGATCATAGGCAGGAATTTCCGCCCCGTTGGCGCTACCAAAAACTCCAATTTGTCTTAAGAAGTTGGGGTCTGATGGTACAGGAGCTGGTGGCGGAGTGCTAGTACTATTACCCGTAATAGTGACGTTGTCATAGCGCATTGTTCCCGCAGGATTGTAAGTAGAAGTACTGTTAGCTGGTACATAGGCAGTGCCCGTATCAGGGGGATCAAAGGCGGATAAAATTCTAAAAGTGGTATTGGGGTTGTTATTTAGTCCCGTAATCGCGGAAAGATCGACTGAGCGCGAGAAGAAGGTGTCCCCCGCTGTTGCCCTAAAAGTCAATGAATCGGTGAAACTGGTGCCGTCGGTGGAGTATTGAAACACTACGGTATTAGCGGCGGTATTGCTATGTCTGAGGTCAAATGAAACTTGAATATCCTGAAAGCCCGTGGTGGGGACGGCAAACTGTACGCCCCTGGTTTTGTTCCCTGTGCCCTGAGTGGGATATGTTGATGTGTTCCAGCCCCTGCCGCCGCCGTTTCCAGTAGCAAAAGTTGCTGTTGCACCCCCTACTAAGGATGCAGTTCCCGTACCCGTAGAAGGAGTGATTACATCTCCTTCAAATGTCCACTGTGTAATTGTTGCCATTTTTACTCCTCAGCTAATTCTTTTTAATCATACCGATCGATCGTTAAGGATAGATTAAGAGTCTTAAATTTGTTTAATCACAACCAAAGTAATGTCATCGTAGATCGTCGCAGTACCAATAAATTCCATAAGAGTATCTGTAATATTTTGTCTGATTTCTTCTGCCGATCGGTTGTAACTATTGACAATTGACTGGTGTAACCGATCGATGCCGTAACATTCCTGATTAGTGTTAGTAGCTTCCGTAATGCCATCTGTGTAGAGCACTAATACATCACCATGATTGAGATAAAATTCCTGTTGTTTAACAAAAGATGAAATATCCGATTCCAAACCCAAAATAAATCCCAAATTAGTCGTATCGATCGTTTCTAAATGTCCATTGTTTCTGACTAAAATTACCTCTTCATGCTGACCACAAACTTGCACCCTGCCCCGATCGTATTGCAATAACAAGAATGTAACACACTTGTCTGATGCCATACGTTTAGCATTTTCGTATAACAAACAGTTCAATAAGTTGATCGCTTCTGCTAAAGAATACCGATTAGAGTGATGAATTAACCTGACTGCCGACTGAATCATAACGGTAAAAATACCACTCTCTAAGCCGTGACCAGTCACATCCCCGATCGCGATCGTTGCCCTCGGTTGGTCTCGATCGACTAAAACATCAAAATAATCTCCTCCTACTTCCGTGGCGGGGGACATGAAAGCAGCCACATCTAAGAATGTTATTCTTTGTAACTCTTCTGATTTCGGTAAGATCACTGCCTGAATCTCTTTGGCAACGCTCAATTCAACCCCCATACGCAGATTGTCTAGCCTTAAACGGTCATTAAGTTGATAAATATCCTTGGTTTGGGCAGCGATCGTGCGGCGATTAACAAATTCTTGCACCCTAGATTGAAACAGAGAATTAGAAACAACTAAGCCCAGAAAAGTTGATAGTATTCCCGATACATAGGCAACAGATATGACTACAGGGGGAAACTTAAATAAACTAATATAGACTAAATAGAATATAAAATTTAAGCCATATAAAACCAATCCCCACTTACTAGGACGAAAGAATAAAATACTAAATGTAAATATACCGATCAGATAGGGAGAATTAAGACCAGAAATTACCCACACGATCGCAAATACGGCATCTAGTAATAAAGTAAAACAAACAATATAAACTGATGTGGCATTTATATGTGCCCTAGTCAAACCTGACACCGATCGGGGAAACTTGTGCTTAAACAATAAATTACCCGAAATAACCGCCATGATGATGACCAGTAAGGTAAGAAATATAGGCGGAATAATTGATTCATTTACTTTTGCTTTGTAATGAACAGTCCATAAAGTCGGTATGGAAACGATCGGGTAAACTAAAGTCAACCAGGCAACTTTGCGGGCGCGTAAGTAGACAAGATAGTTCCACTCCTGCAAGAATTCCTCCCACCAATCGGGGCATTTACCAAAGAAACTTTGTTTTAAGAAATCCACAATGTAACTAAAATTAGGTAAACAGGGCATTCAGGGCATTCTATAATGTTATAGTTTTACGCTCCGATCGATTGCAAATAAAGTCGAAGAGAGGCAGAATATTTGCAATTTTGACCATTTACACTGTACAAGCTCTCGACCTAAGGTTATACTCAACTCTGGCGTGGTGTAAAGGAATAAGAATGCTGAAACCAGTTGACTTCAGCGGTAAACCCTTCCATTTCATCGGTATTGGTGGGATTGGAATGTCTGGAATTGCCCATATTCTGGCGAAGAGAGGTCTGCCGGTCACTGGTTCCGATCTTGCGACTAACTCCATTACCGATCGGCTCACTGCCCTGGGGGTAAGAATTTTTCAGGGGCATGAGTCTAGCAATATTAGCCCCCTGCTCCAGCCCCAAGTAGTCTGCTCTAGTGCCATCCATCCCCAAAATGTAGAGCTAGAGATGGCTTTGAGCCATAACCTGCCGATTTTACACCGATCGGATGTGTTGGCAGCCCTGATCGCCGAGTTTGACAGTATTGCTGTGGCTGGAACCCATGGCAAAACTACTACCAGTAGTTTGATTGGTTTTTTGTTGTTGGAGGCGGGTTTGGACCCCACGATCGTGGTGGGAGGAGAAGTTAGTACCTGGGAAGGCAACGCCAGGTTAGGACAGAGTTCCTATCTGGTGGCAGAAGCGGATGAATCCGATGGTTCCCTGGTCAAATTTGCCCCTAAAATTGGTGTGGTGACAAATATTGAATTGGATCACCCCGACCACTACACAAGTCTGGAGCAGGTGATCGAAACTTTTCAGGTGTTTGGCAGTCAGTGTCAGGTTCTATGTGCCTGTGTTGATTGTGCCAATGTCCGTACCCATCTCCAACCCACCATTAGCTACGGGCTGGAACAGGAGGCGGACTACACGGCTAAGGACATTCGCTATACCTCTGAGGGCACTTTTGCCACGGTGTGGGAGCGGGGCGAGCAAGCGGTTGCCATTAAGCTGCCGATTTTAGGCAAGCACAATTTGCTCAATACCCTGGCAGCGATCGCTGTAGTGCGCCATTTGGGAGTAAGTTGGGAGGCAATTACCCAGGCTCTGCCTTTGTTTTCGGGAGCGCGCCGCAGGTTTGAATGGAAGGGGGTGCAGAACGGTGTCTTATTTCTGGATGATTATGCCCACCATCCCAGCGAAATTCGGGCCACGCTGGCATCGGCAAAACTGCACCACCAGCATCAAATTGTGGCTATTTTTCAGCCCCATCGCTATAGCCGCACCCAAGCATTACTAGAGGAATTTGCCCATGCTTTTAGTGATGCCGATCGGGTGATCATCACTGACATTTACAGCGCAGGGGAAGTGAATACTTTTAATATCTCTGGGGCAGAGGTAGCTGCTGCCGTCGCCCGGGTGCATCCCCATGTTCATTATCAGCCTTGTTTGAGTGCTGTCCAGGCATTTTTGTTGGAATGCCTTTCCCCGGGGGATTTAGCGGTGTTTTTGGGGGCAGGGAACTTAAATCAAATTATTTTGCCCACGATCGAGGCGATGGCAACCCAGGGAGTAAAAGTGTGATGTGGCAAGAGAATGTCCCCCTCAGTGGGTTTACTTCTTTGCGGGTAGGGGGCAGGGCAGAATTTTTGGCAATGCCCCGATCGGTGGCGGAATTAGCAGCAATCTTAGACCAGGGGCAGGGGCTGCCTCTGACTTTTTTGGGAGCGGGGAGCAATCTTTTAATTAGCGATCGGGGCATACCGGGCTTAGTCATCTGCACTAAAAATCTGCGCGGTGTGAGCTTTGATGAAGCCACAGGCACTGTCACGGTGGCAGCGGGGGAACCCCTGCCTAAGTTAGCCTGGCGGGCGGCGCAGCGGGGCTGGTCAGGATTAGAGTGGGCGGTGGGCATACCGGGTACGGTGGGGGGCATGGCAGTAATGAATGCGGGGGGCGCAGGGGGGCTGTAGTGCCGACTGTGTGGTAGAGGTAGAGGTGTTTGTCCCTGGAGTGGGGCTAAAAAAATTAGGGGCAGAAGAATTAAACTATGGTTATCGCTCTTCTCAGTTGCAGGGACAGGGGGGGATCGTCACCCAGGTAGTGTTGCAATTACAGCCAGGACAAGACAGGGAGCGCATTCGGGAGCAGACTAGACAAAATTTTCACCACCGTCACCAGACCCAGCCCTATCATTTACCTAGTTGTGGCAGTGTATTTCGCAATCCCTTGGAGCATCCGGCGGGGTGGCTAATCGATCGCTCTGGCTTGAAGGGTTTTAGAATTGGGCAGGCGCAGGTATCGGAACTCCACGCTAATTTTATTTTGAATTTGGGGGGTGCCCAGGCAAGGGAAATTTACATGCTGATCCAAGCCATTAGGGAGCAGGTGGCGGAAAAATGGTCAGTTTTATTGGAGCCGGAAGTAAAAATGTTAGGAGAATTTAGTTAGTTATTATTTTGTCCAAACTGCACTTACTATATGTTTTGCCCTACCTAGAACAGGGGGGAACAGAGAAACATACCCTAGCTTTAATTACCTACTTTCGCTCAATTTATGATGTTTCCTTATTGGCCCCGATCGGGAGCACTTCCTATCAATTTGAGGCTCTGGGTATACCCTACAGACAGTTTTGCCGCTGGGATTTTAACTTTTTTCGGGGAATTAAGGAGCTTTCTCAGCATATCCAGCAAATTGATCAACAACGCCCGATCGGTTTAGTCCATGTCCATGCTTCCCATGAATTGATGGCTGTTGTTAAGCTAATTTTACCCAGAGTTCCTGTAGTATTTACTGTCCATGGCTATCATGGGACGACGAAAAATTTAAGCTATTGGTTGAGTAGCCAAATTGCCAATTGGTTTGCCGATCGGGTGATTGCCGTGTGTCAAGCGGAGGCGGATATTCTGCAAAAACACGGACTAAAATCCCATAAAACCACTGTTATCTACAATGGGGTTGATTCTGTTACTATTGATCCCGATCGTTGTGAGGAATTAAGACAGAAATTCACGATCGGGTTGGATCAAATCATTTTGGGCACTGTGGCGCGCTTATCTCCTGACAAGGGCATCATTTATCTGCTACAGGCAATGGCAAGTTTAACACCCAAGCATCACAACTTACATTTAATTATTGCCGGTACAGGGGCACAAAGGGGAGAATTAGAGCAATTAGTCTGGGAATTAAATCTGCAAAAAAATGTTACTTTTGCGGGCTACCTCGATCGGTTGCATGACTTAATCAGTCTGTTTGATATTTTTGTTTTACCCTCCCTCCAAGAAGCATTTAGTTTGGCAACCCTAGAGGCAATGGCATTAGCAAAACCGATCGTGGCAACTACGGTAGGGGGATTTAGGGAACAAATTCAAGCAGGAGAGACGGGCTTTTTAGTCCCGCCCAAATCCAGCAAGGAATTAGCTTTAGCCCTAGAACAGCTAATAACAAATTCCTCCCAACGTCAGCAAATGGGAAGAGCAGCTCAAATTTTTTATAGACAGAACTTTACTGCGGAGAAAATGCTTAATCAGACTAAAAGTGTATATCAATATCTAACAGGATTGGCATAATTTGTTCTAGGACTTAGGCTGATTAGTCCCTTCTTCTACAGAGGAGAACCAGAGATGAGTAATCCTTACAGGACTTACGTTGCTTTTCGGAAACCCTCACCCTAGCCCTCTCCCAAAAAGGGAGAGGGGAATTTTTCCCCAGCGCAAGTCTTGATATTATTTGGGATTGTAGTGTCTTTTAATTACTTGCCATAAATTGTGAAAACGGTGCACTTTCCTCGCTGAAGTTACATTGGTTGTCACCTTTAATTTCTTCTCTAAAATTTCCCGCAGACTGCTACTGGGAACTGGGCGCTCTAACTTGCCCGATTCTGCCACCCCGATCGAGCCAGTTTCTTCGGAAACAACAATACAAAAGCATTCAGCAAAGCGCTCTGTAATCCCCATAGCAGCCCGATGGCGAGTGCCAATTTCCCTGGAGGCTTTCCGCTCCGATAGGGGCAAAATCACGCCGGCGGCCATAATCTTTTCCCCCCGAATCACTACAGCGCCGTCATGGAGGAGCGTAGAAGTCTGGAAGATCGTCTGAAGCAGTTCCTTGGATAGTTGGGCTTCCATTTTTACCCCTGGTTCATGGATGTCATTTTCGGGGATAGGCTCCCCCGTTTCAATCACTAGCAGTGCCCCCGTCCGATTTTGGGAAAGCTCCCGTACTGCTTCGACAATTTCATCGATCACGGCAGCCGATCGGGAGGTAGTACGCGCCTGGGGGGAATTATGGAAAAAATAGCCCCAATTGCCATCCCCTAAATTTTCTAAAAAACGGCGAATTTCTGACTGAAAAATGACGGCTAAAGCGACAGAAATACCAATTAACAAACTATTGAGCACAAAAACTAGCATCGGTAAGCGCTGTACATTGCCCTGGGAAGTCAATTGACGCACTACTAGGTTGATCACTAGTAGGACAATGTAGCCCCTTACCATCGACAATGTGCGCCGATCGTTGCTGAGGCTGAGTAGCCCGTAGATGAGAACGATCACCGCCAAAAATCGAGAATAGGGAAAAGCCAGAGGTTAATCCAAATCAGCACTACTTCCATTAACTGCCTCACCTCTGCAGATGCGGGGGCATCACATCCTGTCTGAGGAGATCACTGTAGGTTTCGCGGCGCAGGATTAGGTGGGCTTTGCCCCCTTGGACTAAAACCGCAGCCAGGCGGGGCAGACGATTGTAGTTAGAAGCCATGCTGTAGTTATAAGCCCCTGTAGCTAAGACAGCGACAATATCTCCTGCTGCAACTGCGGGTAAATCAATATCTTGGATCAGAATATCTCCAGACTCGCAGTGCTTGCCCGCGATCGTGACTAGACCGGCGTTGGGAGCGTGCATACGATTGGCAACGACGGCACGATATTGGGCTTGGTAGGTAATAGGGCGGGGATTGTCGGACATGCCCCCATCCACCGTGATGTAAGTCCTCACCCCAGGGATGACTTTTTGACTACCGACGGTGTAAGCAGTAATACAAGCGGGACCAATCAACGATCGCCCTGGTTCGCAGAGCAATTTGGGGAGTCGTAAACCTAGCTCAGAGCAGGCAGATTTGACTCCCTGGGTGACGGCTTGTACCCATGCCCCGATCGTAGGTGGGTTGTCTGCTTCCGTATAGCGAATGCCCAAACCTCCTCCCACATTTAATTCAGTAAATTCTAGGTTAAACTCTGTGCGGGCAATTTTGTAATAATTAAGTAAAATTTTCGGTAAATCTTGGGGATGTTCCAGGGAAAAAATTTGCGAACCATTGTGGGCATGGAGACCGACGCATTTTAAGCTACCCGATCGGAGATGGGCAAATACCTGCGGCAACTGCTCTAAATCAAAGCCAAACTTACTGTCCCGCTGTCCTGTGCGGATGTATTCGTGGGTATGACAATCGATCCCAGGGGCAACCCGCACCATCACCCTGGCTTCCCCCAAAGACTCCGTCAGTTTAATATCATGCCAGTTGTCTAACACGATCGTGCATCCTGCTTGCACCGCTTCTTTAATTTCTTGAGCAGATTTGTTATTACCATGGAGGTAAATTGTGTGGGGAGCAACTCCTGCCTGCAACGCCGTATAAAGTTCCCCGCCGGAGACGACATCAATGCCCAAGCCTTCCGAGGCGACCAGAGCACAGAGGGCAGTGCAACTCCAGGCTTTAGAAGCATATAAGACTAGATAATCAGCGTCATAAAACTGCTTAAAAGACTGTTCATACTGTTGGCAAGCAGTGCGGACAGTCAATTCATCGACGATGTAGAGAGGGGAGCCAAATTCTTTAACTAGTTCAGTAACATCACAACCGCCGATCGTGAGGTGTTGTTGGTCATTAATTTGAGCTGTGAGGGGTAACAACTGTTGATTAGGGGACAGGAGCATAGCAATTTAGCAAATCTTAAACTATTATGAATTAAATTGTCCGTTTAGAGTAATGCAATTGAGTAGCTCAAGTCCGCTCTCCTTCAGCGCCCGAATTGCTAAGTTAATGAGAGGAAAAAATGCAATTCCTTAAGAACTAACAGGAATTACTTTGCTTTTTCTGAAACTATCACCCTAGCCCCAAAAGGCAGAGGGGTGATCTACTTCCCTTCTCCCCGCTTCAGGAGAAGGGATTGAGGGAATTTTTCCTTAGCGTAAGTCCTTAACTAAATCAGCATCGATTTCTGCGTCAAGATAAACCCTGATAGTATGGTGGAAACCTAACATTAAGTTTATGGAGAAATCCCCCCTGCGTAATCTTAGCGGTGCTGGTATTGCTGCTGCCATAGCCTTCCTACTTTATCTCCTCACTAGCACGATCGGGGTGAGATTAGCTCTCAGCCCTGTGCCCACGGAAGGAGCAGCCGCCCGTCTGACCGTAGTAGTCAGGAGTGCGCTACTGGCGATCGGTACGGGGGCGACAATGATTTTCGCCGTAGTCGCCTTGGGGCTGATTTTATTGACAGTACAACAACTGATGAGCGGTAACCATGAGTGAACTGCTACATTTGTTACCTACTTCTAAATTTGCTTCCCTATAATAAGAAAAATTTTGAAATTTTCCATGACCCAAGCAACTTTAGCAGCCCCCACTTCTCCCTTCGATTTCGCTGACTTCGATCGTTATGTGATGGGTACCTACGCCCGCTTCCCTATTGCCATCGATCGGGGTAAGGGTTGCCGCCTCTGGGACAGCACGGGGAGGGAATACTTAGATTTTGTCGCCGGCATTGCTACCTGTACCCTGGGTCACGCCCATCCCGTCATGATTGAAGCTCTATCGGAGCAAATTCATCAGTTGCACCACGTCTCTAACCTCTACTATCTGCCTGCTCAGGGCGCTCTAGCCAAGTGGCTGGTAGAGCATTCCTGCGGCGATAAGGTCTTCTTCTGTAATTCTGGAGCAGAGGCAAACGAAGCGGCAATCAAACTAGCCCGCAAGTACGCCCATCAAAACTTAGGTATCAGCGATCCTGTGATTTTGAGTGCCCACTCTAGCTTTCACGGCAGGACTTTGGCAACGATTACGGCGACGGGGCAACCCAAGTATCAAAAACACTTTACACCCCTGCCCACTGGCTTTGACTATATTCCCTACAACGACCTGGCGGGATTTCACAGTGTCTTGAACCAGTACCGCGATCGGGTTTGTGCCATTTTGTTAGAGCCGCTCCAGGGGGAGGGGGGGGTCTGCCCAGGGGATCGGGATTACTTTCAGGCATTGCGATCGGTATGTGATGAACAAGGCATGTTGCTGATTTTAGACGAAGTGCAGGCAGGTATGGGACGTTCCGGCAAGCTGTGGGGCTACGAGAACTTGGGCATCGAGCCGGATATTTTCACCACAGCCAAGGGTTTGGGGGGCGGCTTCCCCATCGGGGCAATGGTCTGTAAAGCTAAATGTGATGTGTTTGCCCCCGGGGATCATGCTAGTACCTTTGGCGGCAATCCCCTCGCTTGTCACACAGCACTCAAGGTATGTGAAACGATCGTCAATCAAAATTTATTAGCCCAAGTACAGGCACGGGGAGAACAACTGCGCCAGGGCTTAGCCAAAATTGCGGCGGAATTTCCGCACCACATCGAACAGGTGCGCGGCTGGGGCTTAATTCAAGGTTTAGTCCTGCGGCAAGATAGCCCCCTCACTGCCAGGGATATTGTCCAGTCCTGCATTGAGCAGGGTCTATTGCTCGTACCAGCGGGAGTAAAGGTAGTGCGGTTTGTCCCGCCCCTGATTGTGGAAGCCACAGAAATTGACCAAGCCCTCGATCGGGTGCGTCAGAGTCTGCTTACTGCCCTGAAATAACGCCAGTTCCGGCCAAGGAAGGCTTTTAGGCTAAGCCTGATAGGAATTTAAGTTATCAGTTATCGTGTCATCTAGCCCCCTCTCCCTTTTTGGGAGAGGGTTGGGGTGAGGGTGAAGCTAGACAAAAGTCAAGACTTACGCTAGGGAATCTCTTCTCCCACAGGGGAGAAGGGAAGTAGATCAATTTTTCCTAGTCCCCTCTCCC
>PHFO01000088.1 GCA_002861535.1 Cyanobacteria bacterium M5B4
GTTTTACCTTTAATTGCTTATGACTAAAAGAATTTGCAAAGTTCGTTTGCTCCATTACTGTATCAAATTGTAAAGATTAGTCAAGATGTATGTTGAGTCTAGTTCTTAAATCTTCATTAAGACGGATAAGTTGGGGTTGCACTTCTACTTGCTAGATCATTTCAATTAGGCGGTTTTCATCGAGGAGAAAGACGGTAGCGGTTTGATTGGCTTGGAGTTGCAGCTGCATCATATGGCTGGCAATTTGTAGGGTGTCCCTCTCTCGGTATTCGGCGGGCACGGGGTGGAGTTGGTCTGAGGGCACGTCTCGCATGATAGGCAAATTGCCCACGCTTAGACCATACAAGCCTTTGGAGGACTGTACTACAATTAAGTAGGATTTGCCAGAAGGCAACTCTCCTCCTAATACTTTTTGGTAGAGGTCGATTACGGTCACTTCCTGATTTTCAAAGTAACAAACTCCCAGGTATTTCTGCCTTCCTTTGGTAATTTCCGGTCGGGGAATTATTTTCTTCACTCTTTCTAAGTTGAGGGATAACCATAAATTCCCCAGGGGAAAGATCAATAGCTTGAGGGTTGTAAGGCGCATGATAGTAGTCGGGAAACTGGGTTTAATTTTATCAACTTTTGCCCTAACTAAATTTCTTAACCTTCTGTTAATCGGGACATCTTAGTATTAGCTTACCAGCACTTTTAAGGTTATGGACTACGACGTTGTGTTAGAGGAATGGCGCTCTTCTCTGGAGGGGGTTTATCGGGAACGCAGTTTATCTGCCTTTGCGCCAGGTACACCGATCGATTTGCCGCCGGCAGAAATTTGGGTGGTCTATCGGGGTTTAGTGCAACTGAGTACAATCCATGCTCAGGGAGAGGAGGTTTTGTTGGGTATTGCGGCTCCTTCTATGCCCTTTGGGCTACCGCTGACTAGCCTTAGTCCCTATTTTGCCCTGGCGTTGACGGAGGTAAATTTAATGAACTTGACGGTGGCAGAGATTGAAAATTCGCCTAAGTTAAGTCAGGGTTTGTTTTGGTACCTGGTGCATCGGCATCAGCAGACGGAGGCGTTGTTGTCGGCGGCAAATTATCGCCGTGTGGAGGAGAGGCTAAGGCAGTTCCTCTGGTTGTTAAAGCAAGACTTGGGACATAATGTGCCCCAGGGGGTCGAGGCTTCCCCTGCGCCTGACCCATCAACAGATTGCCAATGCCATTGCCAGCACTAGGGTGACGGTGACTCGCATGTTGGGGCAACTGCAACGGGAGGGGAGTTTGATTATTGACCCCGATCGGTATTTGATTTTAACGCCTAAGTTTGTTCTTCTGTGAGGGGTTCGGGGGGGATGTCATCACTTGGTATTGCTATGGGCAATTCTGGGGTTTTGACATCGACAAAAGGCAATCCTGCCCCAGTCAAGCCCCGTTTGATCCGTTCAGGGGTGTAGGACATGGTGACAAAGAGGGGGAATTGCAGTTCCCCTTTGTCGTTGACGATCTGGCGGTGTTTCCAGGGGAGCATCCAAAAGTAGTCTTGCCCCACCATTACTTCAATTTGGCGCCAGCGGTTCAAGAGGCTGGAAAAGTCTTCTTCGGGACGGTGGATAAAAATAAAAATTTCATGCCCCGTTTTAATTTTCCATTCTGGGTCACACATGAGCAGGGCGATGTCACAACTCAGTTGCTGGTGGCTGATCGATCGATCGGTGGGATGGACAACTTTGACGACGGGGAGGGGGAGGCTCAATACACTATCGGAGGAGCGGCGCAGACTGGGGATCAACTCAAAATAGGGACGGTAGCGGCGCAACAAGTCGATCGCGTCCTGGTGATTGGAGTAGTCAGCTAGGAGAGTTTCGTAGAGTACCTGGGGTAGCAGCATGGGGCAAATGAACTGAAAAACGACACCCCCGACCAGGGACAGAGTCGACCTCAATTCTACCACCATGGGCGCTGACAATGTAGTGGGAGAGATAGAGTCCCAGCCCGCTGCCCTGTTTGTGGTGTTTGCCTTGGTGGAAGCGTTGGAACAGGAGTTGTTGGTCGGGTACCGAAATGCCAGGACCTGTGTCTTCTACCGCCACGATCGCTTCTGTGGCAGTGTCTGTGACGGTGACTGTAACCCTGCCCTGGTCGGTAAATTTGAGGCATTGCCGATTAGATTGTTAAACACCCGCATTAGTTCTAACCGATCGCCTTGGATGGGGGCAATATGCTCTGGTAAATGCATAGATAGGTCTAGGTGCTTGGAAAAAGCGATGGGGTGGAGCGAACTGACCACCTGGCTCATAATTTCCCCTAAGTTGACGGGTTGCATGTTGAGGGTTTTACTGCCAGATTCGTAGCGATAGACATCGAGGAGCTTGTTTACCATTTCTAACAAATCCCGATTACTGCGGGACATAATTGCCAGGGCTTCCTTCGCTTCGGGGGGGAGTTCTCCCAATACCCCTTCTTGAAGTAGGTCTAGCATTTTATCGGCTGCCACTAGGGGGGTTCGCAGGTCGTGGGTGAGGCGGTAGACAAAGTCTTGCCGCTGCCTTTCTATGCGATCCCTGGCGGCAATACTGTGCTTCAGGCGCAGGAGAGAACGCACCCTTGCCACTAATTCATCTGCTTCTACAGGTTTACGGATAAATTCATCAGCGCCTAAATCTAAACCCTTGACGGCACTAGGCTGGTCGTAGGCAGTAATCAGCAAGATTGGGATAAAAGGAATACCCTCCATCGATCGGACTTGCCTGGTGACTTCATAGCCATCGATGCCTGGCATCATCACATCTAGGAGAATCAGATCGGGGAGTTCCCGCGGGATAATTTCCAATGCTTCTTTGCCGTTACAGGCTTCCAGGATAATGCATTCTTCTTCTGCTAAAATGGCGCGGATTAAGTGGACATTGTCACTGACATCATCGACTACCAATAAGCGATCGGGGCGTTCCATTTAGGGCTAAATCTAAAAACTGTAGTATTGTGTCACAGTCCTTTGCCATTTACTTCAGTCTGACGTATTATTTGCCGCAAAAATAGGGAGACGGGGTTAAACTAAGAAGGACGATAATTTTAATATTTTTATATGAGCGTTATTACACAGGTTCTTCTCCAGGCAGATGATGAACTGCGTTATCCTACCCTCGATGAATTGCAGAGCATCCGGGATTTCTTGCAGACTGGTTCCCAGCGAGTCCGTATTGTCAGTGTTTTAACCGAAAATGCAGAAAAAATTGTGAAAAAATCCACTGAAGACCTGTGGAAGATTCACCCTGAATATATTGCGCCGGGGGGCAATGCCGCAGGGGCGAAGCAACGGGCGCAGTGCATCCGCGATTACGGCTGGTATTTGCGCTTGATTACCTACGGCATTTTGGCAGGAGATAAGCAACCGATCGAGGAGATTGGTCTAATTGGCGTGAGGGAAATGTATAACAACCTCAATGTGCCCCTAGTAGGGATGGCGGATGCTTTGCGGTGTTTGAAGGCTTCGGCCGTAAGTCTGCTCTCCTCTGAGGATGCCGCAGTGGCAGAGCCTTATTTTGACTACGTGATTCAGGCGATGCTTTGATCTGATTTAGGGTTTACGCTGAGTCAAAATCCCCGTCAGAAAAAGAAATAATCCGCTCCTAACCCCGCCCTGCTACGCGAGGACGGGGAATGTGTCGCGGAATTTCGTTCAAATCGAGCGATCGATCGGTGGGCGCGCTGGTGGGGGTTTAGGTTCAAGTTTTTGGCGTTGCCACAGTACGACCCCAGCAAAAATCCCCAAACTAACTACAATCGCCAAGGTGATGCTGATCAGTATTAGGGGGGGCTTACTTGGGGGGGTACCTTCTAAAAAAGTGCTGTAGTTGCCGTAGGGTTCCCCGATCGTGAAAGCATCACCCAGTTCAGTTTGGTATTTAGGTCTTTGATCGAGTAACGTAGGAGCATCTTGTAGGGGCACAGACAGGGTAGTTTTGTCTTGGGGAACGGCGGATAGGGTGACAGTTTGAGTGTCCTCCGGCTCGGCAATAGTGCGGGAACCACCATCAAAGACATGGGGCTGAGTAGGATTCTCATCGGCGATTAGGACTACCTCCAGGCTAGGAATCTGCTCCAAGTCCGTCAGGAGGGCGACGACGTTAGGATAGCGCTTACTTGGTTCTTTCTCTAGGCATTGGTGGACAATTTGTTCTAATTTAGGCGGCAAGTTTTGACAGCCCGATCGTTGGCGCAGGGGGACAGGGGCTGTAGTAGCATGGGCCATCACCCAGGGTAGCCCGTTTTGCACTTGCACATCGTAGGGATTAGTACCGCTGAGCATCTCATAGAGGAGCATACCTAACACATAGATGTCCGATCGGGTATCTCCCTCTGCTTTTTCCAGTTGTTCTGGGGCAATGTAATGAAATTCTCCCCCCAGGGTGGTGACTAGGGTATTTGGGGAGGATTCTGGGGTATCACTGTCGGGATCGACCTCACTGATGAAGCCAAAATTAAGCACGGTCACCCGATCGGCTTCTCTGATCAGCACATGATCGGGGTGGAGCTTTTGGTGGGGCACTGCTACTGGCAAATTGCCCAGGTGCCAGTGGGATAAAATTACGCCTTGGTGTGCCGGCAATAGAGCCTGACAGATATGCCGAAAAATGGATAAAGCCCGATCGGGAGTAAGGGTATTGAGTAGTTGGGTAAGGGTTGTGCCCTCCACATATTCCATCGTGTAGAAGAAACAACCAGTCTTAGTGATGCCAAAATCCTTCACTGCCACCACCCAATGGTTGCCAATAGCATAATGCAGTGCCATCTTGTAGACAAAAGCCTTATGCTCCTGATGGGCAGATGATCGGCGCAATAACTTCAGCGCCACCACTTCCCCCGTAAACAAATCCGTTGCCAGATATACCCGACCCGCTAAAAGTCTTTCCAGCCGATAACGATCGTGGCTGTCTAATACCTGATCCATCATTTCTTGGGGGAGATTCATAAAATTAACTATTGCCAATGACTGAGAAAGTAACTTAAACGCCCCCCTACCCAGGATAGGACTTTGTCTTTCGGCGCAGTAGGACTGAAGTTTAACTTATGCAACTCCAGCCATTGCTTTACCATTTCTTCTAAATTTTCCACCAGAAAGGGGACTTCAATCTTTTCTGTGCCCAGTTTGAGGAATGCGCTAAAGGCATTTTCGATGCTTATAATGTTGGCATGGCGACAGAGGGATAGGCGCAGGGCTTCATCTTTGAACCGATCGGTGAATTTTTGGGCGCTACTACTTTTAAGAATTAACTCCCTCAAAGTTTTGAGCACAACTAACTTGCCCTGGCGATTGGTAGCAAGGCAGGCAATTCCCATGCCCCCTGAGCCAATTTGCCGCTCCACCTTATACCTGCTCCCGTAGAGCGGTTGCCCCGGACTACAGACCATAGTTACCGATCGTGCTTAAAGCTATTGTCCCATACCATCGGCAATATGCCATTAGTCTATTTTTAATCTATCTAATGTATGATGGGTCATGGTTAAATATTTTATACTTTCCATAATGCAATAATTTGGTTACAAATACATGAGTAAAGTCTACGAGTGGTTTAATGAGCGTCTGGAAGTAGATGCAATGGTGGAAGACGTTACCAGTAAGTACGTTCCTCCCCACGTCAATATTTTTTACTGCCTGGGGGGCATCACCCTCACCTGTTTTTTGATTCAATTTGCCACGGGCTTTGCCATGACCTTCTACTACAAGCCCACTGTAGCTGAAGCCTTTGACTCTGTCCGCTACATCATGACGGAGGTTAACTTCGGCTGGTTAATCCGATCGGTGCACCGTTGGTCTGCCAGCATGATGGTGTTGATGATGATTTTGCACGTCTTTCGGGTGTATTTGACTGGCGGCTTCAAAAAGCCCCGTGAACTAACCTGGGTAACTGGGGTGGTCATGGCGGTAATTACTGTATCTTTTGGGGTGACGGGCTACTCCCTCCCCTGGGATCAAGTGGGGTACTGGGCAGTGAAAATTGTATCTGGCGTGCCAGAGGCTATTCCTGTAGTTGGGGGAACTCTAGTAGAGTTAATCCGCGGCGGTGTCAGTGTGGGGCAGGGTACTTTAACTCGTTTCTATAGCCTCCATACTTTTGTCTTGCCCTGGTTGATCGCAGTCTTCATGTTGTTACACTTCTTGATGATTCGCAAGCAAGGTATTTCTGGTCCCCTTTAACAAAACTTAAATTTAGAGAGAAAATCATGTCTAAGATTCAAAAATTACCCGATCTCAACAACCCTGCCCTCAGAGCTAAGTTGGAAAAGGGCATGGGTCACAATTACTACGGCGAACCGGCTTGGCCCAATGATTTGTTGTACATTTTCCCGGTGTGTATTTTGGGCACGATCGCTTTGTGTGTCGGTTTAGCGGTTCTTGACCCCACTTTAATTGGCGAACCGGCTGACCCCTTTGCTACTCCCCTAGAAATTTTACCGGAGTGGTTTTTATATCCTGTGTTCCAGATTTTGCGGGTTGTGCCTAACAAACTGTTGGGCATTACCCTGATGGCGGCGGTTCCCCTGGGTTTGTGTTTGATTCCCTTTATTGAGAATGTCAACAAGTTCCAAAATCCTTTCCGTCGTCCTGTGGCAATGGCTGTCTTTTTGTTTGGTACTCTTTTTACCCTTTACCTGGGTTACGGTGCTACCCTCCCGATCGATAAGTCTTTGACCCTCGGCTTATTCTAATTTTTCCATGCCAATCCCTTGCCTAAATCAATTAGGCGGGGATTTTTTTGCGCAAAATGGTATAAACAAGTAGCAATAAATTCTATAACCATGCCCAAAGTTCTTGTTTCCGATCCGATCGATCAATCAGGTCTGAAAATTTTGTCCCAGGTCGCTACGGTGGATGTCAAAACCGGTCTTACTGCGGAGGAGTTGATCCCGATCATGGCAGAGTACGACGGTATCATGATCCGATCGGGCACCCGCCTCACCAAAGAAGTGATCGAGGCGGGGAAAAATCTCAAAATTATTGGGCGGGCTGGGGTAGGAGTAGATAACGTAGATGTACCTACCGCTACCCGCATGGGCATCATTGTTGTCAATTCCCCTGAAGGTAATACGATCGCGGCGGCGGAACACACTTTAGCGATGATGCTGGCTCTCTCCCGCTACATCCCCGATGCCAATAGCTCGATTAAAGCTGGGAAGTGGGACCGCAAAAGTTTCACTGGGGTGGAACTCTACAAAAATCTCTGGGCATTGTGGGGCTGGGTAAAATTGGTTCCCATGTTGCAACCGTAGCCCGATCGATGGGGATGAGACTGCTTGCCTATGATCCCTTTATTACTACCGATCGGGCGGAACAGTTGGGGGTGAGCTTGGTGGAGTTGGAGGTTTTGGTGCGGGAGTCGGACTACATCACTCTGCACATTCCTAAAACCAAGGATACCCATCATCTGATCAACAGAGAAACGATCGAGATGATGAAACCCACCGCCCGGATTATTAACTGTGCCAGGGGCGGTATCATCGACGAAGCCGCCTTGGCGGAAGCTCTGGAAGCGGGTAAGATTGCGGGAGCCGCCTTAGATGTCTACGAAAATGAACCCCTAGAGCAAGATTCTCCCCTGCTGAAGGTAGGTAAAAACCTGCTTCTCACGCCCCACCTGGGAGCATCCACGGAAGAAGCCCAAGCGAATGTGGCGATCGACGTGGCGGAACAAATCCGCGATGTCTTATTGGGGCTGCCCGCCCGTACTGCTGTCAATATCCCTGGGCTGCGTCCTGACGTGTGGCAAAAGCTCAAGCCCTACATGCAATTAGCGGAAATGCTGGGCAATTTGGTGTCCCAGTTGGCGGGGGGCAGGGTGGAATCCCTAGACATCAAGCTCCAGGGGGAAATTGCCAACAGCGAAAGCCAACCGATCGTGGTGGCAGCCCTCAAAGGTCTATTGTCGCCAGCATTGCGGGAACGGGTGAATTTTGTCAATGCTTCCATCGAGGCGAAGGAAAGGGGCATTAGGGTCACAGAGACAAGGGATGCCACGATCGAAGACTACACCGGTTCGCTCCAGTTAACTGCCCATGGTTCCCAGGGGCAGCAGTCTGTCACGGGGGCAATTCTGAGCCGATCGGAGTTACGCATCACTAACATCAACGGTTTCCCCATCAATGTTGCTCCCAGTCAATACATGCTCCTGACTCTGCACCGCGATATGCCTGGTATTATTGGCAGCTTGGGTTCGCTTTTGGGCAACTTTAATGTCAACATTGCCAGTATGCAAGTCGGCAGAAGGATGGTCAGGGGCGAAGCTGTAATGGTACTCAATATTGACGACCCTTTGCCAGCGGGACTGATGGAAGAAATCCTGAAAATCCAGGGTGTGCGGGCTGCCTATGTCGTGAATTTGTAACTACCTGAGCAGAGCCTGACATAGTTCGATTAACTTAACCGATCGTTCTTTAACTTGTTGTGCATACTTGTCACGGTTAGAGGGCGATCGGCTCGCTTTTAGCAAAGCCAAATCAGCTTTAATTAGTTTCAGCATTCGGTGCATTTCTACATGGTAGCGTAACCGATCGGGGTTTTGATCGGGCAGTATTTCTCTAAAAAAGAAAGACTCTACCTGATCGAAGGGATGAGCATTCTCTTGCCATTGTTGCACTAATTGAATGAAAGAAGAATAACGATCGGGCATAACTATTTCATTTTTTTGTGACTGGATTTGACTTGTTTAGATATAAAACAATCAAAAGGCGATCGTTTTTTAGGAAAGATCGATCGAGTTAAGGAGATTGCTAAGCTTAGAAAGCACTTTTTAGGATCGAAGGAGACAAAGAACCTAGACAATACCACCTAATACGGTGACAAAGACTCCTTAACTCCTGGTAACTAATACGTTTGTCAAATCCATCGAGCTTAGCTTCAATTATATTTATATTGATGTCGCCTTCTAGTTTTTGATCCATCCTTGCTAAGCCGACTTCCATTTTTTGTCTAGCTCACTGAATTTAGCCAGAATAAGATTTTTGAGGTCTTTATTGCTACAGCTTTCCCCTAAATTGTTAGTTACGCCCTCACCCCCATCCCCTCTCCCAAAACGGGCGAGGGAAGTAAAATCAAAGGCAGGGCTGTACCAAGTTTTTAAGGTAAAAGCTGTAATATCTGACATACTGTTGCTGTCCTGTTTGTTTAGATAGTAGCAAAATTTTAGCATAGATCAATCGATCGTTGCTTTCTCAGAAATTCTATCTAACCCGATTCTCTTTCGTTTTTTGTTCATTTTAAGAATGAAGCAATTTTATTTGCGATCGTCCATTCTCCTTGACAATCTAGGCGGTCTGTCAATTTGGGCAAAGAAAAAGGTAAGGATAAGAACTGCCAGTCTCCCTGGTAAAACTCTTCTGGACTAATAATGTGATGATTCATATAGTTTTGCACCCCTTCAATTAGATAGGCTCCTTCCGCAAATCCCGATCGAGTCAAGCAAATAATGCCAATATCTAAACGACAAGCCTCAGCGATCGTGCTATAGCCTGGTTTGGTGATTACGCCACGACAGATAGGCATCACATCTACCGGTCTTAAGTCTTTCCCAGAAAATATGGTCAAGTTGTGCAACTGGGGAGCATGGCAGTCAAAACTTAAAAAATGAATGTCAGGAAAGTTTGCTAAATTCTGATAGGGAATTGACTGCAATCCTAAGCCACCAAAACTTAGTAATACCACCGATCGATCGGCATCGATGCTTAATTTTTGATAAATCTGTTCACGACTAAATTTAGGAGTACCTCCTGTCAAACCGACATCAATTTTATTACTAAAAGCAGGCATTGATTCACAAAAAGGTTGACGCAATAATAAATCAGCTCGATGATATAAGTCTTGAATCCAAGCAACGATAGACTGAAATTCAGGTAATTCTGTTATCCAATCTTGATAGATCAAATCCCAGCCAAAATTGGAACTTACCCAGCAGGGAATGCCTACCGATCGGGCAATAGCTATAGCCAGGGGCGGCATATCAGCAAAGACTAGGCTAATCCCTTGGGATTTAATGTATTTTACTTCGGTCTCTACCAGTTTTTCTTGTTGAGCAATTAACTCCTTTAATTTAAGCAGAGTTGCCAGTTTATCCATCTGCAAACCGTCTGTTTGCACTACTCCTACATCTAAACTGACTGGTCGATAATGATAGGGTTGTGTCAGATAGGAATCAATCAACCACTGGGGAGCAGTAGTCACGATCGTAACTGGAAGATCGGGCATCAAGGTCTGCAAAGCCGCCACGATCGAGCAAGTACGAGTTGTATGACCAAAACCGTGAGGAGATATTGCCACATAAAGACCTGTCATTGATTCCCACCTTTGTTGTAAGACCCCAATCATACTATTGCATTATGGAAACTTTGGCTATAGGTTTGGATTTTGTCTTTATTATTTATTCTCAATCCCCTGTCCCTTTTTGGGAGAGGGCTAGGGTGAGGGTTTC
>PHFO01000089.1 GCA_002861535.1 Cyanobacteria bacterium M5B4
CCCCCAGGCAATTCCCAGCCCCGACCTCCCGATCGCAGAAAATCTACCCACCTTGGCAGAACTAGGCTTACCAGAGCCAGTCACCGACGATCGGGCAGTTTTATCATTCCAGGGCGGCGAAACCCAGGCACGGCAACGACTACAGACCTATTTTTGGGATTTAGACTGCCTCAAAAACTACAAAGAAACCCGCAACGGCATGGTAGGAGCCAACTACTCCTCCAAGTTCTCTCCCTGGTTAGCTTTGGGCTGTTTAAGCCCCCGTTATATCGCCCAGGAGGTGCAGCAGTACGAAACCGATCGGGTCAAAAACGACTCCACCTATTGGCTAATATTTGAGTTACTCTGGCGCGACTATTTCCGCTTTATCGTCCACAAACACGGCGATCGAGTCTTCCACCGATCGGGCTTACAGGGCATAGACTTCAGTTGGAAAACCGATCGGGGGGCATTTGAGCAATGGCGTTTAGGACAAACAGGCTTTCCCCTAGTTGATGCCAATATGCAGGAATTGCTTTACACCGGTTTCATGTCCAACCGCGGCAGGCAGAATGTGGCGAGTTTCTTAACTAAAAATTTGGGCATCGACTGGCGCTGGGGCGCAGAATGGTTCGAGTCCCAACTAATTGACTACGACGTGTGTAGCAACTGGGGCAACTGGAACTACAGCGCTGGGGTAGGGAATGACGCGCGGGGTTTTCGCTACTTCAACATCCGCAAACAAGCCCAGGACTATGATCCCCAGGGTACCTACGTCAAACACTGGCTCCCTGTCCTGCAAAATTTGCCCCCCACCTCGTCCATCAACCCTGGAAACTCAACGCCACCGAACAAAAACAATACAATTTAATCTTAGGTAAAGATTTTCCCAAACCCTTGGTAGACCTCGATCGATCGGTGTTAGAGCAGGAGCAAATCTACAACCAGGCGTTGAAAGGAAGGACAAACCAAGATAAGATAAAAAGACGCAAGAAATGATTAACTCTGCTAAAGAACCCTATGACTGACCTAAGTGCTGACAATGGGGTAATACTCATTGCAGATGATAATCCCCAAAACCTAGAAGTGTTATCCGAATGTCTGGATGATGCCGGTTTTGAAGTCAGAGTAGCGATCGATGGAGCCAGTGCCATTGCCAAAGCCGTCTATCAACTTCCAGATTTGATCATTTTAGATGTGATGATGCCAGGAATGGACGGGTTTGAGACCTGCCGCCAGCTTAAAGCCGATCCCCGCACCCAAGCGATCCCCGTTATTTTTATGACCGCCCTAACCGAACCAGAAGATAAGGTCAAAGGGTTTGAAGTAGGCGCAGTTGACTACATTACCAAACCCTTCCGCCTGCCCGAAGTAGTAGCCAGGGTAAAACTCCATCTCTCTTTGAGTGCTATCACCAAACAATTGCAAGCAGAAAACAATGCCCGCCTCCAAGCAGAGCAAAATTTGCGCCAGATGGTAGAACAACAACACCGCCAACTCCTGGAAGCAGAGCATCAACTTATGGAATTAGAAATACAACTATCAGAAAAGAATAATGGGCATAAAGAATTTACCGAGATAGACTTTAGCAATTCCTTAGGGGTAGAAGATGACTCCTTTGATGAACCAAGCTGGATCAAAGTATTTAAGAAAACAAGTGATAAGTTAAAAGCAGAAATTCAAGAACGCAAAGCCGCCCAAGAAGAACTAAGTAAACTAAAAGATGCCCTCGAATTAGAAGTAGCCCAACGTACTGCCGAGTTACAAGAGCGTAACGAAGAGCTAAAAAAGAATGAAGCCATGTTGCAGAAACATATGGTGAAACTCAGTGCTGCTATGGCATTAAAACAAAAAACAATGGCAGAGTTAGAGGCAGCTAATATAGCATTGAAGGAAGCAGAAGAACAACTGCGTTATGATGCCCACCATGATAACTTGACCAAGCTACCCAACCGTTTGCAGTTCATGGATGCCCTCACAGAAGCGATCGATCGAACGAAAACTTGTCCCGACTATCGCTACGCTGTGTTATTTGCTGACCTCGATCGGTTTAAGGTAATCAACGACAGCCTTGGTCATTTAGTAGGAGATGAACTCCTCAAAGTGGCAGCCAAAAGATTAAAGGAGATTGTCGAACCTCACAACGGCATCGTTGCCAGGTTTGGTGGTGATGAGTTCGTCATTTTACTGCGGGATTTAACTGACTTTAGCCAAGCCGAAACGATCGCCGAACAACTACAAACATTGTTTCGGCAGCCTTTTCATTTGAAAGAATATGAAGTATTCACCGGTTTGAGCATTGGCATCACTTTTAGTAATAACGGCTATCAGTTACCCTCCGATCTGTTGCGAGATGCGGATATTGCCATGTATCAAGCAAAAGCAAACGGCAGAGGTTGTTATGAAGTCTTTGATCCTGTCATGCAAACCGTAGCCATGTCTAGGTTACAGTTGGAAAATGACCTGCAAAGAGCGATCGAACGCAACGAAATGCAGTTATATTATCAACCGATCGTGTCTTTAACTACCGGAGAGATAACCGGTTTTGAGTCTTTGGTGAGGTGGTATCACAGTTCAGGGCAATGGATTTCCCCCGCCAAATTTATCCCGATCGCGGAAGAAACAGGGTGGATCAAGTTTATCGGTCAGTGGGTAATGGAAGAAGCCTTTAAGCAGACCAGGCTATGGTATGACCTTTTCCCTGAACGTAATTTAGTCATCAACGTTAACATTTCTCCCCTGCAATTAAATCAATCAGGTTTGAGCGATTGGTTAAGTGAACTATACAACTGTTACCATCTACCACGTCAGGCAATTAAACTAGAAATAACAGAGAGTTCTCTTTTAGGCGTTTTGAACACTGAAGGTCATACCCTAAGACAACTGCACCAATCAGGAACAAAACTTTGCATCGATGATTTTGGCACTGGTTATTCTTCCTTGAGCCGTCTCCACGAACTTCCTACAGACACCCTCAAAATCGATCGCTCCTTTGTCAACCGCATGGTAGAAGATGAAGGAGGAATTGCTCTAGTCAAAACAATCATTACCTTAGCAAGGGGGTTAAGCATGGATATAGTGGCAGAGGGTATTGAAACCCAAAAACAACTAGCTTTGTTACAATCCTTAGGGTGTGACTATGGTCAAGGTTATCTCTTTCATAAGCCAGCAGATAGTAAAACAGCTACTTATCTTTTACAATCTTGGCAGAGGGATCGGGTGATCGGATTAAGTAACAACTTTACAGGAGTGATATGAACACTGAAGAGCGGGCAGTTTTATTAATTGTAGACGATAATGCCACCAACCTCCATGTTTTATCGGATGTGTTAGATGATGCTGGGTTTGAAGTGCGGGTGGCACAAAATGGAGAAATAGCACTACAAAAAGTAGAATACGACCCGCCGGAGTTGATCTTACTAGATGTCATGATGCCTGGTTTGAATGGTTTTGATACCTGCGAAAGACTAAAAGCAAATCCTAAAACGGCAGACATTCCTATTATTTTTATGACTGCCCTTTCAGAAACAGTAGATAAGGTCAGGGGGCTATCCCTGGGTGCAGTAGATTACATTACCAAACCCTTTCAACAGGACGAGGTATTAGCTAGAGTAAAGACCCATTTACAGATCAGTCGTTTAACTAAAAGTCTAGCAGAACAAAACGTCCAACTCAAAGCAGAAGTAAAAGCCAGAGTAAAGGCAGAAGAAAGTCTGAAGCAACTAATGGAAAGTTTGGAAAGACAAGTAGAAGAACGCACTAAAGAACTAACCTTAGCTTTAACTAACCTAGAACAAACCCAACTGCAACTGGTGCAACAGGAAAAGATGGCATCTCTGGGGCAGTTAGTAGCGGGGGTAGCCCACGAGATCAACAATCCCGTCAACTTCATTGCGACTAATCTGGATCCCGCTAAAGAATATGTGGAAGAACTATCTCGTATCATCCATTTGTTTTTAGAATGTTATCCCGATCCGGCAATAGAAGTGGCAGAGGCTCTGGCATTCGTCGATTTAGATTATATGTTGGCAGACTTGAACAAAATTATGGAAGCATTTCAAGTAGGTGCCAATATGCTGACGAATATCTCCCGATCGTTGCGGACTTTCTCCCGCTCGGATAGCGCTAATCCGGTACCTGCCAACATCCACGATGGCATCGATAGCACTCTCTTAATCCTTGGGCATCGGTTTAAGTCCCACAACAAACGCCCGACTATCCGCGTGCTTAAGGAATACGGCGATTTACCCCTAGTAAAATGCTACTTGGGACAATTGAATCAGGTTTTTATTAACTTGCTGGCAAACGCCGTGGATGCCTTTGATGAATTCTTTTTACAAGGTGCCGATCGTGCGCCCCAGATTGAAATTCGCACCAGAGTCGAACAAGATAAAGTATTCATTCACATAAAAGATAATGGACCAGGCATCCCCGATCGCGTCAAGGAGCGTATTTTTGAGCCATCTTTCACAACTAAAGCAGTAGGGAAAGGGACAGGGCTTGGTCTTTCCATCAGTCGCAAAATCGTGGAAGAACAACACCAAGGCAAAATTACCTGCACTTCCGTTGTCGGAGAAGGGACAGAATTTACGATCGAACTCCCTCTGTTAAGAGCTTAGTGCTTTTCGTAGTTTTTTTCTCAGACCCTCACTCCAGCCCTCTCCCAAAGAGGGAGAGGGTGCTTCCCTTCTCCCCCCTGTGGCAGAAGGGATGAGAGGAATTTTTCCTTAGCGTAAGTCCTGAGAAATTTGATCTTGTATGATAGTAAAAATGTAACTCTAATATATAGGAAGCCATGTTTACTGTTCTTGCCATTCTAGCCTTAGCAATTTTGGTTTTTGTCCATGAACTAGGGCATTTTTTAGCGGCACGGTGGCAGGGCATTAAGGTTCATAGTTTTTCTATTGGTTTTGGACCAATTCTATGGCGTTACCAGGGAGCGGAGGTGCTCTATTGCCTGCGGGCAGTCCCTCTAGGGGGCTTTGTCGGCTTCCCTGATGATGGCGATGATCCCGATCGGAATTTGTTAGCTAATCGTCCTATTCTCGATCGGGCTTTGGTGATGGTGGCGGGGGTAGTAGCAAATTTTATTTTTGCCTATTTGCTGTTAGTAATTCTAACCACGATCGCGGGAACAGAGGTATTAGACCAGCCCGGATTAGCAGTAAAGGGGTTTACCTATCCTGGTGCCCCCGCTGAGGTTGCGGGGATTAGACCAGGAGATATTATTTTGGCAGTAGACCAACAGGAACTGGGCAATAGTGATGTTATTATCAATCAATTCCAACAGGATGTAATTAGTCATGCCGATCGAGAGATGCGCCTTAATATTTCTCGTCAAGGACGATCGATCGATGTATTAGTGAAACCTACGGGTAGTCCTCCTAAAATTGGTATTTTGTTAGATTATGCTGGTAATTTTGTCCGTCAGCCCTACCACAATCCCTTAGAAATTTTTCAGTCTGCTACTGGGGAATTTATCCATATATTTGCTATTACTTTTCAGGGTTTAGCTAGTTTAGTGACCAACTTTAACCAAACTTCGGCACAGTTGGCAGGACCAGTAGCGATCGTTGCCGTTGGTTCTCGTCTTGCCAGGGAAAACTGGACTGAACTACTTAATTTTGCTGCCATTATTAGTATCAATTTAGGCATCATGAATTTATTGCCCCTACCTGCTTTAGATGGCGGGCAGTTGTTATTTTTACTCCTAGAAGCTCTGCGGGGCGGTAATCCTTTACCCCGGAAGTTACAAGATAATGTGATGCAGGGGGGGCTGGTAGTTTTATTAAGTTTTGGGGTATTACTTATTTTTAAGGATTCCTATCGCCTGATTCAAGATTACTTAGAAAATAATTTGTAAAATTTCCCCGATCGGACTGATACAATTGATTTGCCACTGCAATTATCTGAGGATAAAAATGTTTAACTTTACTTTCTTTAATCCCGTTAAAATCTTATTTGGTAGGGGACAAATTGCTAACATTGCTCAAGAAATTCCTCCTAGCAGCAAAATCCTATTTACCTATGGTGGTGGCAGCATCAAACGTAACGGTGTCTATGAACAAGTCATAAAGGCTTTAGAGGGCAGGGACTTCTTAGAGTTTGGCGGCATTGAACCCAATCCTAGACTAGAAACCCTGATGAAAGCGGTGGAATTGATCCGCCAAAATGATGTGAATTTTTGCTGGCAGTGGGGGGCGGTTCCGTATTAGATGGCACTAAGTTCATTGCGGCAGCTGTTCCCTTTGCGGGCGATCCCTGGGATATTTTGGCGAAAAAAGCACCGATCGTTTCTGCTCTCCCGATCGGTACGGTGTTGACCCTGCCGGCAACGGGTTCGGAGATGAATACTAACGCTGTTGTCACCAAATGGGAGACGCGGGAGAAACTGTATTTTAGTAGTCCTTTGGTCTTTCCTCAGTTTTCTGTGCTTGACCCAGAAACGACCTTTTCTTTGCCCCCCAGACAGATCGGTAACGGTATTGTCGATGCTTTTACCCATGTGGCGGAACAGTATCTTACTTTTGCGGCTAATACTCCTTTGCAGGATCGTATGGCAGAAGCTATTCTGGCGACTTTAATCGAAGAAGGTCCTAAAACTGTTGCTCATCCCCAGGACTACGATGCCAGGGCGAACGTGATGTGGTGTACGACGTTGGCGTTAAATGGCTTGATTGGGGCGGGGGTTCCCCAGGACTGGGCTACCCACATGATCGGGCATGAGTTGACCGCTCTCCATGGTCTCGATCATGCCCAAACTTTGGCAGTAGTTCTACCTAGTGTGTTAGCCCATCAAAAACAGCAGAAGAGGGAGAAGCTCTTGCAGTATGGCGATCGGGTGTGGCAGATCAAAACGGGGACGGCGGAAGAGCGGATAGATTTGGCGATCGAGAAAACGCGGGCTTTCTTTGAGAGTGTGGGGGTATCCACCCGTCTATCTGCCTACGGGGTGACGACGGAGACAATCCCCACCATTGTTACCAGGCTATCCGATCGGGGTATGTTGCCCTTGGGCGAACGGCAAGACATTACCAAGGAGTCTGTGGCGGAGATTCTGCTTGCCTGCGCTTAGCTTTTAGAAGCGACTCCCAAGCGATCGAAGAGGATGCCAGGAATGAGACTATTTCCTCCTACTAATTCCCGATCGGAACTGAGGTCTACCAACCGCTCGAAGGCTTCAAAAATACTACTTGCCACCATAGTATTTTTCACGCGCCCGACAATTTCCCCGTCTACTACTTTGTAGCCCAATTCCAAATTGATGGAAAACTCTCCCGCTAATTGGTTGGACTGTCCTGCCCCCAATACTTGATCCACCACCAGCCCGTTTTTAATTTGGCGCAGTAGATCGGCGTAGGGGGTGCTTCCTGGGGCAAAGCACAGATTGCAGGTATCGGGACTAGGGCGACTTAGACCACCGCGAAAGCCGTTGCCTGTGGAGTTTCTACCCGCTCGCGCTGCCCATTTTTTGTCCCAATAGAAACCCTGCACCACGCCCCGATCGATGAAGGTCTTGTCCTGGGTGGGGGTACCCTCGTCGTCAAACTTGCAGGCGGAAACTCCGATCGTGGGGTCTTCGCTGATCGTGAGACGGTCATCAAATAGTTTTTGTCCCTCCTTGCCAGCGAGGGGAGATGCCTGCTGGGCGATGGACTGTCCCGATAAAATGGTGTCAAATAAGCCGCCTAAGACTGTTGCTACGGCGCGGGGTGTGAACAGGACGGGCATAGCGCCACTTTCGATCGTGGTTAGGGTTTCTGCCCAGCGATACTTTTGGATTACCTTGTGCAAGATGGCTTCATAATCTGGCTCCCCCTCCCTAACTACTTCAAAATCGTAAGCCTGCAAAAAGTCTTCCCCTTGGACTAAATTGCCCCCCAGGGTGCAACTGACCACCTGGCGCTGACTGCTAGTGAAAGTCCCCCCTGTTGTTGCCAGGGCTTTAGCCACCGATCGGATATGGAAATCGACACTGACGAGAATTTCAGGGTTGTAGGCGCGCAGTCCTTCTACTAACTTTTCCCCGATCGTGACCAGTTGATCGACCCGGGGCGGCTCAAAGGAGGGGTTTGGTTCCGGCGATACCCCATTCCCTTGAGCAAAGTCAAAGGTAGCCGCTTCCCCGATCGTCGCCGTCTGAATTGCGGCATCAATTAAATCATCCAGACGATTGACATCAGTAGAGCTGGCAAAGCCAATCCGATCGTTTACCCTTACCCTTAAGGCAATACCCTGGCTTGCTTTTGTTTGCAGACTTTTAAGGCGATTATTTTCAAACTCAATGGGAGTATCTTCATTGTTCAGATAAAATGCCTCTGCTTCTTGCACAAGGGGACGGACACGATCGAGGAGAAGAGGGAGAATTGACGTAGACATAAACTTAAAATCAGACTTTTGTTTAGTATATCTTCAGGACTCACAGGGAGGAAAAATTCCCCTCATCCCCTCTCCCTTTTTGGGAGAGGGTTTCCGAAAAAGCAACGTAAGTCCTGTGTGGATTTAATCGTCAAGCAGATTTTGTAACCACTGGGGCGGGGCGGGAATAGCCGTTCCCAGCCGATCGAGGACAAGCCATGCTCCTACATGAATTAAACACTGATAAAAGAAGTTGCTACAGACGATAGAAAACAGGGCAAAACTCTGGACAAAGAATAAATTAGGAGGATCGAAAATACCCAAAAACTGCAAGATGTTGGTCACCAGTTGGGTGATCTGCACAATAAAATAAAGCCAAATGTTTTCTTGTACTAGCACAGAAATAAGAGCAACTTGAAAGAAAACACCAAAGCTGTTGATCAAAGACCCGATCGTTAACGTGAAAGACCAAGGCATTCCCTGCTTCCAGGCATAACCAAGAAAGATGCCGACAAAGGCATGGGGAATCATAAACTGAATGCTGCGAGTCGGACCCATCAAGAGTGTTAACAATAAGATTGTCACTAAGACGCATTTCCATGCCGCCCGATCGCCCCAGCGTAAAAAAATAAGCGCGATCGGTGTAGGGAAAAACATACGGAATAAAGGACCAACCGGAAAATAGTAGTTAATTAAAAACAACATCGCGGTTGTGCTTGCCATAAAGGCAGTTTCTACCATTGGTAGAGGGGTCTTAGCGTTTGGCATAGAGCTTTCTTAAACCGATCGTGCCTAAAACTATGGCAGATAGACTAATCAATTGGGCAACTCTGATATTGCCAAACATCAAACTGTCAGTACGTAGTCCTTCGATCCACAAACGACCGAGACTATAAAAGATAAAATATAAACAAGTTAGAGTGCCATCCTTCGATCGGGGATATTTAACTAAAACAAAAGATAACAAAGCGAATACTCCTAAATTCCACAGAGATTCGTACAAAAATGTAGGATGAAAAAAAGAATAATTCATATACTCCAAAGGTCGCCGCTCGGGGGGGAATATAGAGCTTCCAGGGGAGGTCACAGGGAGCGCCAAACGCCTCGGAGTTAAAGAAATTGCCCCACCTGCCGATCGCCTGTCCTAAAATCAACGCCGGGGCAATGCCATCAGCGAGTTGGAGAAAGTTAAGGCGGTGTTTGCGCACAAATAAAAACAAGGCTAAGCCCCCGCCCAAAATGGCACCATGAATGGCAATGCCCCCCTCCCAAATGGCAAAGGCAGCGGGCAAATTAAACTGCCAACCGAGAAAATTGACCCCAGTCCACACATCCTGGTATCTTTCCCAACTAAAAGCAACATAATAGGCTCTAGCCCCAGGAATTGCCCCTAAAATGAGCCAAAATACTAAATCCCCTACCCGATCGGGTAAATTGTGCCAGTATCGACAACGCCCAGGTAAGATGCCCAGCCAGTAAGCCCGATGGAGGGGAGTAAAATGCACGATCGTTTGGTATTCCCGTAGCCATTGTTGCCCAAACCTGAGTCTAGTTACTCTTTGGGCGACAAAAGTACCTAAGATAACTGCCACAGCGATCAAAAAACCGTACCATCTGACAGTCAGAAAGCGCCAAGAAAATAAAACGGGACCAGGGGAACTAAACACTAGGCAGTGATTTGCTCTAGCCACTTGCGGGGGGGCTACTACGGCGGATTGTGCGCCAGATTTTAGTAGCAGCCAGGGTGCCGTCGGCAACAGCAATGGAAACTTGATTTATCCCCTTTTTGAGGTCGCCAATAGCAAAGATGCGGGGATGGGTGGTCTGACAAAATTCATCAGTAACCAGAGTTTCCCC
>PHFO01000090.1 GCA_002861535.1 Cyanobacteria bacterium M5B4
AATTTCCAGGGAAAAGTCTCGCTCCATCATGGCAGAGGGAATACCCTCCTCCAGAGCTGCCATAATGCCAGCAATTTCCTTCTTTTGCTCTCTACACATATCCTGCAGCATCCCCAGGCACCGCGTCCGATCGTTAGCTAGGGCAGGGCTGAATCTACTAATCAGTTCTTGTAGTTTTTGGCGTAACAGACATTCAGCATCACGTGCTTGCTTTTATCATCCCCTTCTTTGTCAAATTTCTGAACCTTCATCCTAACCCTCTCCCAAAAAGGGAGAGGGGAATTTTTCCTCAGCGTAAGTCTTGACTAATGACGATACAAAATTGTTAGCCCGTCCCGCAAAGGCAATAAAATCTGCTCTACCCGATCGTCTTGAGCAACTAAGCGATTAAATTCATCTATTGCCAGGGGAATAGCACTAGGTTTTAATTGCCACACTTCCCCCCGAAACAGGGTATTGTCAGCGCAAAGAATGCCCCCCGATCGGAGTAAGTTATGGTCAATAATTGTCCTAAAATAATTGCTATAGTTCCGTTTATCTGCATCTAAAAAGACAAAATCAAACTGCCATTTTTCCGCAATTAACTGCTCTAAAGTATCCCCAATCAATCCCAGTCTAAACTCAATTTTTGCCCCCCAGGGAACCATATTAAAATTAGCTTGGGCAATCCGATCGCAGGTAATTAAACGTCCATCATCGGGTAAAACCTCCGCCATTGCCAGAGCAGAATAGCCCGTTAAAGTCCCCAACTCTAAAATAGTGCGCGCGCCACTGATCCTAATTAAAAGTTGCAGTAATTGCGCGACTAATTGTCCCGATACCATAGACTGAGCAACCGTTTGCTGGGCAATTTGTTGCCGATAGAAAGGCTGCTTAGTTGTCATTTGTTGTAGATATTGTTCCCCTGAGTGACAGTCCCTGAGAATATCTAGCAAAACCGATCGGGTTTCCTGATCCACCTTTTCGCTCAGGAATTGCAACTGATTGGCGCTCCAACTAGATAATAGAGAAATTGCATTGGCAGCTTTCCCCGATCGGTTTTCCATTTGATACTGCAAAAAAATTAAGGCTTACCCAAGAAATCAATCTTACCCAACTCTACCCCGTTATGACGCAAAATATCATAGGCAGTGGTGATATGGAAATAAACATTGGGCACAACAAAACCTAAAAGATAGTTAATCCCGCTAAACTTGAGCGTCATATCCCGCACCGTCATAGTAATTTCTTTTTCTTCGGTGCCATTGATCTGCTCCGGTGTGAGCGACTCAATAAAAACGATCGTGCGCTTGATCCGGTCGATCAGTTCCGCAAAAGTCGTTTCCTTGTCTTCCATTGCCGGCGCTTCTACCCCTGCTAAACGAGCTACGCCGCGGCGGGAAACATCCGACACTATCTGCACCTGTTTAACTAAAGGAAACATATCAGGATAAAGACGACTTTGCAGAAATATACTCTGATCGATCTGCTTCGCTTCGCTGTGGGCTGCCCCCTTCTCTAAAATGTGGACTAGATTCTGCATCGATCGCACTAGAGAACTGACAACCGCAAACATTGAAATCGTCATAACTTACTTCCATTCAGCCCCTCTATTGTCATCCCCCCTGTCGGAGTCAAAGATAAAGTTTTATTACAAAATGCAACAAATTGATTTAACAAATTTGATCAAACCAAGGCGTATAATGCCCTATGATTAGGAGTAATCAATTTTTAATAATATCTAGGAGTTTTTTAAGCGTGGTATTACCTCTTTTACAATACTCTCCCTCCAGCCAAAACCAACGGGTTAAGGGCTTTGAAGTACCAGGGGACGAGCAACAGCGTATCTATTCTTCCGAAAACCTCCTTTCCCCTACCGATATGGATGATTTGATCGAGGCTGCCTATCGGCAAATTTTCTTCCATGCCTTCGCCGCCGATCGGGAACGCTTTTTAGAATCCCAGTTGCGCAGTGGTCAAATTACGGTTAGGGATTTTATCCGCGGGTTAGTTCTCTCTAACACCTATCGCCGCAGTTTCTTTGACCTCAACAACAACTATCGATTTGTTGAACAAACTGTACAACGGGTGTTAGGCAGAGATGTCTACAACAACGCCGAAAAGCTAGCCTGGTCGATCGTTGTCGCTCAGAAAGGGATCAAGGGCTTTGTCGATGACCTCCTCAACAGCGATGAATATATCGAAAACTTTGGCTATGACAAGGTACCATACCAACGCCGCCGCGTACTACCAGGGCGCAACCAAGGGGAAATGCCCTTCAACCTCAAGTCGCCCCGTTACGACGCTTACTACCGCGCCAAATTTGCTTCCCGCAGTTTATTTGGCAGGTACCCGTCAAGAGCTTTATGCCCCAAGAAAAACAAATCCGTCCCGGCAATCCCGCCGCTTTCTTGGGTATGGCAAGGGCAATCAATCCCAAGTCCAATCCCCCCCAGCGCATCTCCGCTACTAACCTCGACTACGAACGTCTAGTTCCCCGCAAGAAATAGTTAACCGTCTGATTTTAAATCTTTCTACTCCCCAAGCTCGCCGAGGGGAGTATTTTATTAGGACAAGCACAGGGAACGGGAGAGGGTTTCAGAAAAGGCAATGTCAGTCCTGTTTTATTTTGGTTTGAACCCAAGGTCTAGCAACGCCCGATATAAACTCGATCGGGAAGGGATTTGGGACGGTGGTTCTAAGTCCATTTCCCGCACCGTTGCCAGAATTTCTCGCAAAATCAGGTCTAAACTATTTTCTGTGATCGTGGTCATTCTGCCCTCATAGGCAAGGGTGTAAAGCTCCAAATGATGCTTATTCATGGCATTCGCTAATTTTTGTAAAGTTTCTGGGGTGGGGCAAGTCCCCTTAAAGCAAGCCCCCCTCAGACGGGGTTGGGGAACACCCGCTAGTTCTGCCAGACGATTCATGCTCATATTGTGACTTTCGAGATATTGCAAAATGTACTGCCCTAGAGGAGAGCAGTCTTCCTGTTTTACTTGGAGGCGGGGCGGCATAAATTAGTTCTAATCTGGGATGGATATTGATGTCAGTTTACCGATCGGGGTAATATTTGTAGTTTTGTAAATTTCTTGACGGCAAGGGTATTGTTAAGAGAAACTACTAAATAGCTGAGCAAATACTAAGGTAATGGAAACTCTGGAATTTATTATTCATCCTGACGGCAGGGTTGAAGAAAAGGTGACAGGCATCGTCGGCTCTACCTGTGCGGCTGTGACGGCAGCGATCGAGGAGAAACTAGGAGCGGTCACCTCCAGAGAGTTGACTTCAGAACACTTTGCCCAGGAGGCGAGGCTATCAGAAGTACAGACCATTACAACCTGGTAGAAAATTCTATAGGAAATTGATTATGTCCCACTTTAGTCAAATTAAGACGCAAATTCGTCAACTAGAACCCCTGCAACAAGCCCTCACCGAGCTTGGTTTAGATTGGAAGAGTGGTACTACCCTGCGCGGTTATCAGGGTGCCACCGATCGGGCCGAAGTTGTCATCCCCCAGGAGAATGGCTACGACATTGGTTTTCAGTGGAACGGCAAGGAATATGCCCTAGTTGCTGACATGCAATTTTGGCAACAGCCCTGGAGTCTGGAGAGCTTCATGCAGAAGGTAAATCAGAGCTATGCCTTGCAAGTTGTCAGAAATGAAAGCTCAAAGCAAGGATTTGCTGTAGCAGAACAAAATACCTTAGAAAACGGTGCTGTGCGTTTAGTTTTACAACGTTGGCATGGATAAAACGGGCTTTGAACCGGAATTAGGAGGTATTCTGCGGCAGAACTCCGTTTATGTCGATGAAGCTACTTGTATTGGTTGCGGGCATTGTGCCTATGTTGCCCGTAACACCTTTTTCTTAGAAGAAGATTACGGTAGAGCCAGGGTAATTAACCAAACAGGCGACAACGTAGGGTTAATTCAGGAAGCGATCGATACTTGTCCGGTAGATTGTATTGCCTGGGTAAATGAACAGGAGTTGATTCGTCTAGAAGAGTTGCGCAAATATCAAGTGATCAGCAACATTGGTCTGGTCGGAGATGGAGCGAGAACGGACAGACGTTCAAAGATGGCAAGCTAAAGAGGCGAGGAGAAGAACAAAAAATTGCTATTAACTCTCTTCTCCCTTTTCCGGTTAAAAGGGGCAGAACTTAGGTAGACTCTAGTCCTTTCCCCCTTTAACAAGCTCAGGGAGCACAGGGAACAAGAAAAAATAAATTGACAGGACTTAGGTTGCTTTTTCTAAACTCTCACCCTAGCCGTCTTCCCAAAAGGGAGAGGGTACTAGAATTCTCCCCCTGTGGGAGGGATGAGGGGAATTTTTCCTAAAGGGAAGAATGGATTAACTTTTAGGAGCGGCTGGCATCAAGCTGTAATATTAGAGAGTAGCCTTGCTGTTTCTATGTCGCTCAAACTTGCTAAACAATATCTCCAACGCAAGCGGTTCACTGAAGCGATCGCCCTTCTGGAGACCTACTGCAAGGGGCATCCAGAGCCACTATCTCAGGATTTTTTGCAAGCCCAGATGTGGCTGGTTACTGCCTGGCACCGATCGGGTAGACCAGATCAGGCTAGGGTAATTTGTGAGTCTCTGACCCGATCGGCGGACCTACAGACTCAAGACTGGGCAAATCGTTACTTAGTATCCTTACAGAAGGAATTAGGGGAATTTATCCCGATCGTTGACGCTGCCCCCAAAAGCGAAGCCGTAGTTACAGCCCAAGCCAATCGTTACCGCCGCCGCAATGTCGTTTTAACGCCCAAAAAGACCGATCGGTTGTTTTATGTTTTATCTATGATCGGGACGTTAGTTGTTTTTTGAGTTTGATCTTAGGGTTTTGGTTATTTTGGGTTAGTCGTTTTGTCTTAGTTATTAGTGCCGGTTGGTGGACTGTTTTAGGTTTTTTAACAGTCATTACTAGTGTGTTGTTTTTCTTCATGGCTCCCTGGCTGATCGATATTACCCAAAAACGTTACCAGCGGGTGCAATGGATTACCTGGGCAGAATTAGAATTTCGCAGTGCCGAAGCAGTGGAATTAGTGCAGTTTTTCTGCGATGTGCACAATCGGGATATTCCCCGCCTGGGTTGGATTGATGCCCCCCAACCAGTCATATTTTGTTACGGGGTTTTACCTAATTCTATTCGTATTGTTGTTAGTCGTGGTTTGTTTGAGGTGTTAGACGATGATGAAGTAGCAACTACGATCGGTCATTTGTTAGGGAGGATTGTTAACGGCAGTTGTTTTGTTTTAACCTTTGTTAGTCTACCAACCCAGGTCTTTTACTTACTTCATGTAGCTTTAGAGCGTCTTAGCTTCCGCTTAAAACAAGGAAAATCAACTAGAATTAAAACTCTTTCTGCGCGTTTTGCTAAATGGTCTAGTATCTTCTTTCATTTTTTATTTGATGTCAGTCATTATCTTTTGAGTGGTTTAATGCGCAGGACGACCTACCTCAACGATCGCTATAGTGCGGAAGTGACGGGTAATCCCAATGGTTTAATGCGGGCATTGCCTAAGATGGCGCGGGGCTTAGTCCCTGGTATCCCCAATCAAATGAACGCGCGCATTTTAGAATCTACGAGGTCTTTAGGAGTTTATGACTATCAAACTAACAGCACGATCGGGGTCGCCTTTGAGATTTTATACTCCCGACAGTCGGATAAAAATATCTACGAAGTTTTTTTATGGGAACTATTCAATCCTTGGGGTAGTTGGCTAGAGTTTCATTCTACCCATCCCCTGACGGCAAAGCGATTAGAGCGTCTTACTGCCTATGGTAAACAGTTGGGTCTGACCCCCGAATATCAATTTGATAAATTATTAGTTAAACCCCTAAGTAAAAGACAATTGCGCTATCAGTTTGGAAGGGACTTGATCATACAAGTTTCCCCTTGGTTAGCCCCCTTACTGGGCTATATTTTAGCAGAGATATTAAATAGAACTTTAGATTTGTACAGTGGATGGTTTACTATCAGCTTAGTTCTAATTTGTTTCGGTTTAGGATTGATGTTTCAGGGGGCACTGCGTTATCCCTCCTATCGGCGGGTTAGGGATACAGATTTAGTTACTCTTTTGCTTGATCCCTATGCCAGTGCGGTGCGGGGGGAGCCTGTCCAAGTGCCTGGGGAACTGTTGAGTTATAGCCCGAAAGACCCCTTGGGTTATTTATTAAAACTAGAAGACCAGGGAGGAATTATCATCATCAATGCCCTCGCTGATCCGATCGAATGGTATACCGATCGGGGGGGAGTGGTGCAAAAGTTAGAGCAATTAGCAGGAGAGTCCTTGCTGGTAGCGGGTTGGTTCCGGCGCTTTAACTATGCTAGCTTAGACTTATCTACCCTCAGACCTTTGGTCGGGGAGGGGCTATTTTTTCGTAGTTATCACCAGTATTGGAATAACTTGACCAGCACGATCGTAGTTGTGGTAGGTTTATGCTTTCTAGCTCTGAGCGCCCTATTGTAATGTTTACCGCCAGTCGTGACTTTGAAGCCCTTGTCCACTCGCAAATTATGCTAGCTGTGCAGAATCTGGGAGTAGTTTCATCGGTTTTATATCTGGCGCAAACTTCTGCGGAAGGAGGCACCCAGTGGGTAGAGTTATACTCCTATCCCAAGGGCACTCCTGCCAGTCTGCCATTGTTGTTACCTTCTGCTGCTGATTCCATCGTCCGCCAGGAGCGCATCATTATTCCTTTAGTGTATGAAGAAGTGATGTTGGGTCTGTTAATTTCCGAGAAAGATAAAAGTTGGACAAGGGTTGAACAAAATCAAATCGAAGAGATTGCCCATACTCTCGCTATTGCTTACACCCTAGACCAGCGCTGTCAATGGTTATTAAGTCAACAAGAACAACGACTGGAACAAGAACGAGATTTTTTGGCTAACCTTTTGCATCAAATCAAGAATCCCCTCACTGCTATTCGCACTTTTGGTCAACTTTTGGTTAAACGCATCCTGCCCTTGGACCCTAACCACCGGCTGGCGGAGGGAATTGTACAGGAAACAATCCATCTCCAAGAACTGCTGGGTAATGTTAACAGCCCGCCCCTGCTGACGGCTACTCCATCCCAGCATTTATTGCCCCCTGCCCCTACGGAACTGTTAGAAGTGTTAGAACCTCTCATTAGTTCTTTTGGTGAACTTGCTCAAAATAAACAAGTCCGTTTTAGCTCTCTATTACCCGATCGGAGTATTTTTGTAAAAGCCCGCCCTAGTGGCTTGCGGGAGGCTCTCGGCAACATTTTGGACAATGCTTTGAAGTATACCCCTCCTGGCGGGGAAGTCAGTATTGCCCTAGAGCTAGACCAACAGAGTTGCACGATCGTTATTAAAGATACGGGCGTGGGAATTGCCCAGGAGGATTTACCTCGTGTTTTTCAGCGGCATTTTCGAGGGAAGCAGGCTCAGGGTGAGATTGAGGGCAGTGGTTTAGGGTTGGCTATCGCTAAACAACTGTTAGAAGAAATGGGAGCCACGATCGACATTGAGAGCAGAGAAGGAGAAGGAACCAAACTGCGCATCAAGCTACAGTTGAGTTAATTTTCCCAGAGTAGTTTGCGTTCTGATGCTTTAATCGGTAGGTCATTTGTACTGGCAAAACGATAGCTGATCAGACCTTCTTTGTTATACTGCCATAGTTCATTGCCGTAGGAACGATACCAAAAACCCGCACTATTACACCATTCGTATTCTACTTGAATTGCCAGGCGATCCTTATGACAACACCACAAATCTGCTTGAAAACGAAAGTTTAATTCTACTTCCCATTTCCGTTGTAAAAAGAGCAGTATTTCCGCCTTGCCCTGCAAAAACTTCGATCGGTTGCGCCATTGGGAGTCATCACTAAATAGTTCAGCTACCTTTTCAGCATTACAACTATTCCACGCTTCTGCTGTGGCGTGAACCAAAAGTTCGGCATTTTCGGGGCTAAAGGGGGGAAGAAATAGACGGGGAATCATACTTATATCAACTATCTAGCCCTAATTGTAGTGCCAGGAGTGACAATTTAGTCTAGGTTTTGTTGCTCTCGGTATAGATAGGTAAAAGGAAGAAATAGATTTATGCGAGTTCTGCTAGTTCTAGCCAACGATCGGTAGCGGTTTCGATGGTTTGGTTTAGTTCTTCCAGTTTTGTTGTCATTGCCTGGAGTTGGCTGTAGTCCTCTGGGGGATTGTTGTAGAGTTGGGCTTCTAATTGGGCTTTTTCTGTTTCTAAAGCAGTGATTTTCTGTTCTAATTGCTCTAGTTCTTTACGTTGATAGTTAGAAAGTCGGCGGGCTTTTGCAGGAGCGTTACTATTAGTTTTAGGTTTCGGCGGGGGAGTTTCTACGGGGGCTAAAATCTCTGGCTTACGCATCTCTAAGTATACAGAATAATTGCCAGGATATTGTTTAATAATTCCGCCCTGCTCGATCGCAAAGATAAAGTCTACAGTACGGTCTAAAAAGTACCGATCGTGGGATACTGTAATCACACAACCGTTAAAGTCTTCTAGGTATTCTTCTAGTACGCTTAGAGTTTGCACATCTAGGTCATTAGTAGGCTCGTCTAAAATTAAAACATTGGGTGCTTCCATGAGAATTTTTAATAGGAATAGGCGTCGTCTTTCTCCTCCCGATAGTTTAGCGATCGGGGCATATTGTTGGTTGGGCGTAAATAGAAATTTCTCCAACATTTGCGATGCTGTGATAATATTGCCATCACTGGTTTTAACTAATTCTCCTATTTCTTTAATATAGTCAATTACCCTCTGTTCTAGATGTTTTGCAGTTAATAAATCCTCGGAGTGCTGGTCAAAGTAACCAATATGAATGGTGCTGCCAATCTCTACGGTGCCTTGGTCTGGAGCGATCCTGCTGGTTATTATATTTAGTAGAGTGGACTTGCCTGTGCCGTTGCCGCCAATAATACCAATACGATCGAGGGGGGTAAACTCATAACTAAAATCCTGGATCAAAACCCGATCGTTGTAACTCTTACAGACATGATGTAAAGAGATGACTTTTTTGCCAATTCTTCTTCCTGGAGTATCAAGGGCAATTTTTCCCTGGACTTGCTTAAATTCTTGATTTTGTAGTTCTCGAACCCGATCGATTCTTGCTTTTTGTTTGGTGCTCCTCGCTTTGGGTCCCCGCTTCAGCCATTCTAGTTCTCTCCTTAAAATTCCCTTATGTTTGCGTTGGCTACTGGCGATCGATTCCTCGGCTTCGGCTTTTTTAGCGAGGTAATAACTGTAGTTGCCTTGATAACTAAATAACTCCCCCCGATCGAGTTCTAAAATGCGATTTGTTACCTGGTCTAAAAAGTAACGATCGTGGGTGATCAGTAAGATTGCTCCCCTAAATTTTTGTAGATATTCTTGTAGCCATTCCACAGAAATTGCATCTAGGTGGTTGGTAGGTTCATCCATTAGCAAAAGATCGGGTTGTGCCATTAAAGCTGTAGCTAAAGCAATGCGTTTGCGGTATCCCCCCGATAAACTACCTACCTTGGCATTGAAGTCGGTAATACCTAGTTTGTTGAGGATAATTTTTGCCTGGGTTTCTAGTTCCCATGCTCCTAATGTGTCTATTTTTTGGGCAACTTGAGATAAGATATCCATCTGGGAATGATCACCAGCGGCAATTTTTTGGGATAATTGTTCGTATTCTTTAATTAAATTCATCTGGTCGCCACAGTCGGCAAATACTTGCTCTAATACCGATCGATCGGGTTCAATTTGAGGTTGTTGGGGTAGATAAACTAATTTTGTCCCCGATCGGACTTGCCTTACACCGCCATCCATTGGTTCTAAACCTGCGATCATTTTTAGGAGCGTAGATTTGCCCGAACCATTAACACCAATTAGCCCTACTTTATCGCCATAGTCAATGGAAAGATCACCGCTACGAATAATCTCTTTAATGCCGAAGTCTTTTTTTATAGCTTGTAAGGTAATAATCATTGCTTTTGTTGTTGGTTCTAAAAGGATTCATCTACTTTTTTTGCGAAAAGCGATCGATCGGTCTTGTAGTTGGGGAAAGCATAACATTTTGGTTGCCGATAATTATACCAAGACTCCATTATCCCCAGGACTTACGTTGCTTTTTCTGAAACCCTCTCCCAAAAAGGGAGAGGGAACAAGAAAAAGTTGATACATTTCCCTTCTCCCACAGGGAGAAGGGATTGAG
>PHFO01000091.1 GCA_002861535.1 Cyanobacteria bacterium M5B4
ATCCAGACAGTCAATCTCCGAAAGTTTTTGTCTGAGAGCATTGCGCCCACCTGAAGTATCTAATTTAGTTAAACCCTGTTCCCAGACCTGTTCAGAAAGATAGGCAACCGCTTCTGACGGAATATCAGTTTGCTGTCTCCCGAGAACTCGCCCCACCCGCCCCAGCCGTTGCCAAAACGCTGCCCGATCGCGGGCTGAGAAAATGAGCCAATCTAGCGTCTGCCTCTGTGAGGGAGGGGTGCGCTCAAAGTTAAACCCCACATCCACCGTGCTCGTTGCTAAAATAACTTTACATTGGGCTGCCCGCTGACGGTCAGCTAGGGGCGAGGGACCTGTAATTCTCCCTACTGCACCACTTAATCCCTCTGCTTTGAGTAAGTCAGCTAAGCGATTAATTTGATCTAGAGAATCTAAAATCACAGCGCCATAGCGATCTGGGTAGGCTTTATAGCAATGGATAACTTTATTTTTTAATTCTTGAAGAAACTCGTTTCGGTCAGGTCGAGGATGTAATTCTAACTTAATTTCTGTTTGAGAGGGTAAAAGATGGGATGTAAAGGTTTCTCCATCAATGTAAGCCACTTTTACCCCTTGATTTTGTAAACTATCCAAGGCAGCTTCACAAGCCGGCTCAGGAGTAGCTGTCAATAAAACAACCCGTCGCCCATGTTGAAAAATCCGAATTCATGGGACAGTGCCAGATAAAACAGCAAACTTACCAGTTGCTTCGCATCATACAGGTGGAATTCATCAAAAATAATCGTTGCAAAACTACTGTAAAACTGACTGGCAATATTTACCCGATCGAGTCGATTATAGGCAAAAAATGTGGCGTAGTAGAAGATGTCTGGGTTGGTCACCAAGAGTACAGGGCGATTCCCTCCCACTTCTGGAAAGAGAATGGCGGGATTTCGTAGCAGGTTGTAAATCTTTTCCCCGGGACGCCCACCCACCTTATCGTTGGGCCACATCTTGACCTCCCTAGCTGAAGCGGTAATAACAAAATGGGGTAGCCCAGCCCTCTTGATAAAATCCTCAGCTGCTTGCTTCTGCTGCTCAACCAGGGCATTGGTTGGTGCAATATAAACCGCATTCCTTTCACAATTAGGTTCATGCAACAAAACTGTCAAAGCTGCCTTCGTTTTACCGGTTCCAGTTGGAGCTAAATCAACAATAATGTCATGATCACAAGCCTTTTGAAATACTTCAGCTTGATGTTGTAACACCTGTCCCATAAAGGTCAATTTAGTGGGAATGTTACCGCAAGCTGCAATACTCTGAGGCTCCAAAGTAATGAATAAAGGCTTATGTTCCACTGGTAATACGCCCTCCGCAAAACTGGAGGTTAGCCGGCAAGATAAACTCACCGATTTGCCAAGCTGATCCCCGAAAACGAACATTTTTAATCAGGGATACAGGTGGGATAGAAATCAGATCAAAAACCAATAATTCTAAATCCGGCGGCAGATCGGCAGTATTCAATAATGCCTGACTGGTGTACTCACCAGGAGGCAAAGAGACTAATTCAAACTCCTGTAAAACTGAGAGCCGGACTTTGCTCCTAAACTTTCCGATACGGAAGTACTCCGGCAATTCCTGCCCCCCAAACACCAAGGTGTGAAAGACGTTACCCCGATCGATCATCCTCAACCGCCCTGTTTGGGGGAAGTTACTGGCACTAAAAGAACGGTGTCTTGGCTTATCTTGTCCCTTTGCTTTCTGGAGTCGTCGATACTCTGGTAAATCTTCACGGGCAGTTGCCACCCGGTTATTAGTCATGCTGTACCAATAAGCATCGGAAAGGGCATTAAATCGCTCAAACCGAAAAGTTACCCTTCCTTCCGGTGCCCAAGCTGGCAGGATATAGGAATCCTGAGCAATCGGTACCAAATCTTCCAGGTAAGTCGGTCTGCCAGTTGCTTGCCCTACTAAACGGTAGGGAGAGCTAACCCAATCCAAGGCATAAGCCAAAGCATAGTTACCCAACACACCTTCTGTATAGTAGCAATCGGAGATTTCCCTGGAGGCAAAAAACACCGGCTCAGCACACCACAACTCAACTAATCGCACTTGCTTGAAGGTTGGCGGGGCAATAGTTGAAGTGGATAATAACCTTAGTTGCTGACTTTTTGCAGGCATTATTATTCCTCAACTTCTTCAGAAACAGCTTCCTGCTCCTGATCTTGCTCTTGGTTTTTCTTGCGCTTGCTTTTCTTACCATTGTTCGCAGACGCTTTCTCACTATCAGGTGCTTGGCGGAAATCCTTATAGGATTCATCGAGTCGTTTCAGAAACTGCTCTCTTTGGGCTTCTGACCAATGTTCATCCACATCCTCAATCACGGCTTTTAGTTCATCATCAGACAGTTTTACAGAAATTCCTCGCCGACTTCTCCACATATCCATAACTTTTCCAACTTCGTTAATCAGAAGATCGTTATTTAATGGATGTTCTAGTGGTTGGTTGTTAGCAGTCACAGTCATACTGTCATGGAGAGTTTGGACTAACTCTAATGAACTAGGTAACTCGGCAGTGCCACCGAATACACCGAGAATCTGGTTCTCCATCCGCCCTACTCGACTAGAAACAGCCCCATAACGACTGGTCAGCAAGATATTACCCAGCACGTACCGAAACTCATCGGCAGTAACATCCTTAAGGGTAACAACATCGAGAAAATGAACTCCAGGTTTGATGTATTCACTGGTATTCAGAGCCGTAGATGCTTTACCCTCTTCATCCCGCATTGTCCCATTTTCAAAAATGGCATTGATGGTGCGATCACCGATCAGGTCATGGGCAGGTAATAAACTAAACGCATCCTCTGTCCAAATACGACTTTTTTGAGCACCGCCCCCACCGGCTGCAAATCCATAAAGAAAACAATCAATGCACATCTCACAGGGGGCATTGGTGTTGAGGGAACAAAGAGTTTCCTCCTTCTGATTCTTGTAAAGCAAACCATAGGCTCTCAGAAACTCCCGTCCGTAGCGTCGCTCCGGCGCAACTTGTTTTCGTTTGGTCATGACTAGACGCTCAATAATCTTTTTATCATTGTTAATCCCCGCTTGTACAAATTCCCGACACATGGGTTCCCCTGTCCCTTCTGTCCGAAAAATGGTTTCTGAACGGGTGGTTCTGAGCACCACTAACCCAATGAATCGACCTTTGGGAAAGTTTTCGTAGGTTTCTGCCAAAAATGGTTTGAGTGTTTCAATTGACATGGTATATCCTCCTATGCTGTGGGTTGATTAGATTCTGAAGTTTCGTTCACTTCAACTTTTTGGTTCGCTTCTTCCTCCTGTCTCTTGGCTTTGACCCTTTGGTAAGCTTCTTGCCAGAAGAAAAGATAAGCCGCTTCTAAATCCTGGCGATCGTTCAAAAGTCTTTCCGGGCGAGCATGATAGACTTCCTCATACAACTGTCGCAAAATGCCATAGTACTGCTTTATCTGCTCGAATTTCGTTTCACCAACTCCATGCTCCCGAATGCGATCGAGACGGGTGTGATACTCCTGCGCCAGAGCGGCAAAAATAAAATCTAAGTCCATGTATGGCTTTTGCGAACGCACTTTTGAGAGGAAATCAGTAAACGGTTCAACGATTGAGGTTCTCTTAAAGGAACTACCTCGTAAACTTGCTTCTGCTGCCAACTGAGCAGCTTTTTTCAGGTATTGAGTCAAATTGGTATTCTCATTGGGCATAAGGCTCTCCAGTAAATCATGTAAAGGGTCACAAATCTTTTTCCAGTTCGATTCTAGGTTCGGTTCATCTTGTTCTCTCAAAATCCAGCGAAGCAGTACATGGTAGAGACTAAAAGGTCTAGTAGTCGCACGAGCTAAGTCATAGAGACAGTCATCAAACTTAGAAATGCTGGCAACCGCTTGCACGAGCTTGCCTAAGCAACGCAGACGCGCCCGCACAACTTCAGCTTCGCTGCGGCTATAGCGCCCAGAACCTAACAGCTTTCCAAAAGTGGTAGGAATCCCTTCCACTCGCCCATAAAACTGAGTTGATGGCTCAATTTCCAGACTAGAACTCAATACAAAGGGAAACCCAAAATCAAAAGATAAGGATAGTTCCAAGGCTAATCGCAGCGACTTCAAAAGAGCAACTGAAGCATTGACATCTCCCCAAACTATGGGCAGAACAACAGTCGTATAGATAAATTCCGGTCGCTTGGGGAAAGCAACCCCCACAACCTTATTGGCAGTGAATTCTACTGCATTATCTCTGTACAATTTAAGAACATCAACTGTAACCGGACCTCCTTCTGCATTATTTCTGGCCATATCCAGCAAACATTCTCGCCAAATTCTTAAAAGCTCTGGACAGGAACCCTCCGGCAAAGCCAGATGTAAATAAGCAGGAGGTTCTTTTTTAACTGCCGGAAAATGGGCGCCGATCGCTAGTAAGTGATAAGCTAGCATCGTTGTTGATTCTGCTTGTCTTCTGGGTTCAGCTATCAAACCACCAGGAAGACGATTAGAAAAAACCTGCACTTTTATACCCACAGGCATAGAGGCAACATCTTGTGTCTCATGGAGAGTTGGTCCCAAAGAGCATCGTTTTCTCGGATTTGCCTTTATGTAACTATCTAACTCCCTGAATCCGCTTAGAGAATTAGACTGAGGCAGATTCAAAGTTTTGGCAGCAACCTCAAGTAGCTCATCTGAAGCGTCAGTATCTTCTGTGGTCTTTTTATTTCCCTTCCTCAACTCTAAAGAATCTATCAGAGCATTTTTAATGTCTTGAATTCCATTTTTAACCGCACGGGCTGCAAACAGTGGTCGACCATACTGGGAATCAAATGGCTGTAAGGCATCTCGCTGTTCTTTTGATAATCCGACATGCTCGGCAATTTTATCCCAGGCTGCATCGGTGCTGTATCCGGCATGTCGGTAACTCAAATACACTGCTTTCAATCCTTCAGCAATAGCAAACTCTTCTGCTGTGCTGACCGGTAGTAAACCCAGATTTTGTGCAGCTAATAATTCTGATTCCTCAACCTTTTCTTGACCCCACTTATTGATGTCTTGCTGTAACTTATCCATCTTGAAGTTCGCCTTCTTTTTCTCTAAATGAGCCAAGACAACTTCAACAATACTCTGGTGATCGTTTTGGACAGCTTCAGGTTGAATTTTAATTCCATCTTTAGTGGCTTTAACAAGCTTTTCAATATTGTTACTAAAAACAGCATCAATTTTGGACTGCCAACGGGTAACAATTTTGGACATCAGATCATCAGTAGTAGGAAAGCTCGTACCTATAAATAATTCTCCATCTGGGAAGAGGGCTAGGGGAGTTAATCCACGTTCACATAAAATCTCCTCGCAAGCGGTCAACAATAGAGCAGTCATATACCCCCGGTCTTCAGAAATGCGAACACGATACAATTGAATAGGATGACCTAGGGCATGGGTTAACTCGGCACTAATTTTGGGAATTAAATCTTGGTCGGCTAGTTCCAAATCAAATAGGTCTGCTGCTCTTAAAATAGATGCCCAGCGTTCTATTTGGCTATCTTCCGGCAAAAATCTTGTCCCATCACTGACATTATGCCCAGAGTGCCTCTCAATTAACTTTCTGGTCAACTCAAGTTCTTCCTCTCCCGGAACAAAACTGATTACTCCTGCACTTTCTAATTCTTGTCGTAAAAATTGCTTGTCTCTAGCTAGGGTTTTCACATTCCTGCCATCAGAAGCCAATTTATTCAGATCGTGAACGGTTGCCGCAGCTAAGATAACGGCTCTTTCTTTATCCGGCACTTTCGCTATGTTGCTGACGGTTAACACAAATTGACAGACAGAATCAAGATGCTCTGCAAGTGTATGTTTTTCCCGACTGCCCCACTGGGAATGACTGCTATGCTTTTGATAAAGCAGCGGACGAATCTCCTGGAAATACCGCTCTTCAAGGGTTTTAGGTGGGCGATTGATCAGCCTCATGGTTTTATTACAAAAAGCTATTTCTAGTCCTAGAATAGACTACATTACAGGCAAAAGTCAAGTACAAAGTGTACGTACAAATTTATGGGTCGTAAGGGTTTTTCAATCACGTTGTCCATCCGAGAGCAGGACAAGGCTGCCCTAGAGCAGTTGGCGCAGGAGTTTGGCATGACTTGGGGGGCACGTCCTAATATCTCTAAGCTGATCGAAGCGATCGCCCGCCGCCGTCTGCGGATTGCTCCTAATCATGACTGGTCTCACGATCGGATTGATGCCCTTAACCAGGTGAGGATGTTTTTGATCGATCGGGGCAAAATTGAACTGGCGGTTCAAATTGCCCGTATTCTGCTGGAGCGGAGTGAATTAACGCTACCTTTGCGCCACGAAATAGAGAAGTTTGTCGCCTGTCCGGTGGTTCCGTGGCGAGAGAAGATAGAGAGCTATATCCGTCGGCAGCAACCGTTTCAATTGTTCTATCAAGATGCCGCTGAGCAAGTTTGGAGTTTCACCATCCTCTATGCCGAGTTTGTCACCCATGAGGAGCGGGAGTACCTGGACTGTTGGTGTGAGGAACCAGGACAAGGGCTACCTGAATTGGCTCATAACCGCTCTCTACGCCTCGATCGGATTACAGACGCCAGCGTGGTGCCGATTCCCAAGCCCTGGCGATCGGGGTTAGATTGTATACCGGTCGAATTACACCTATTCGGTGGGTTAGCTCACGGCTATCGCAGTAAGGGTAGTCAGGATCAAGTGAACGAGTGGCTAGAGGATTTTCCACCAGTGCGCCGCGTTGTGCGTCAAGCTACCAGTATTTTTTGGTTAACCAGGGAGGTACTGCGCTACGGCAAAGATTGTCTAATCGTATCTCCGCCATCAGTACAAAAATGTTTTGTCAATGAAATAGAAGATTTACATCAGGCTTACATAAACTATGAGAAAAGGACAGAAGCATTTAAGTCCTAGAGAGCTTCACTACACTACACAGATGGGTAAAACTTGCTTACCGATCGGTGTGTCAATTATTTCTATATCAATACCAAAGACATCTTTAATACCTTGACACTCGATCGCTCTTGTGGATTTATCAGTGCTATAAAGTTTACCATCTTTCACCTAAAATTTAGGACTTACGTTGCTTTTTCGGAAACCCTTACCCAAAAAGGGAGAAGAGATTGAGGAATGAGTGCGTAAGTCCTGAGATAAAATACTCCCTGTTAATTAAACAAACTCTGGCATTCGATCGAAGTTAAGATAACGATAGAGTTCACCGGCAAAGGGATCGATTTTGTCTGCCACGATCGTGCGATATTCTGCCACCGTGGGCACGCGTCCTAAGAGGGCACAGACAGCGGCAAGTTCTGCCGATCCTAAATAAACCCTGGCATCTTTTCCCATGCGATTGTTAAAGTTGCGGGTAGAAGTAGAAAAGACTGTGGTGCCGTCAGCCACTCGCGCCTGATTGCCCATACACAGAGAGCATCCTGGCATTTCCGTACGGGCACCAGAGGCAGCAAAAATACCGTAAATACCTTCATCCCTGAGTTGTTGTTCATCCATGCGGGTCGGCGGCGCAATCCATAATCTTACTTTTACTTGTCCTGCCCCTTCTAATACTTTGGCGGCGGCGCGATAATGACCGATATTGGTCATGCAGGAACCAATAAAGACTTCATCAATCCGATCGTTTTCTACTTCTGACAACAGTTTAACGTTATCAGGATCGTTAGGGGCTGCCACGATCGGTTCGGTGATTTCGTTTAAGTTAATCTCGATCGTTTCTACATATTCGGCATCTTCATCGGCAGCTAAAAGACTAGGGTTGTTTAACCAGTCTTCCATTTTTTGATGCGACGCAAAAGGGTACGACTGTCTTGATAACCTCTTGCGATCATGTTTTTCATCAGGGCAATGTTCGATCGCAGATATTCGCTGACGGTCTCTTTACCTAAATGAATGGTACAACCAGAACAAGAACGCTCCGCGGTGGCATCGGTCAGTTCAAACGCTTGTTCTACTTTTAAGTCTGGCAATCCTTCCATTTCCATGATGCGCCCGGCAAAGATGTTCTTTTTATTCTGTTTGGCTACTGTGAGCAACCCCCGCTGGATTGCCACGTAGGGAATGGCGTTGACAATATCCCGCAAAGTGACACCGGGCTGGAGTTCGCCCGTAAATTTGACCCTGACCGATTCCGGCATATTTAGGGGCATTACCCCCAAAGCGGCGGCAAAGGCGACCAAACCAGAACCAGCGGGGAAAGAAATACCCAAGGGGAAGCGCGTGTGGGAGTCGCCCCCTGTGCCCACCGTATCGGGCAACAGCATCCGATTGAGCCAAGAGTGGATGATGCCATCCCCCACCCGGAGCGCTACGCCGCCTCTGGTAGCAAAAAAGTCTGGTAGTTCGTGGTGTACCTTAATGTCCGCTGGCTTGGGATAGGCAGAAGTATGGCAGAAAGTTTGCAGCACCAAGTCCGCGTTAAAGCCAAGACAGGCTAATTCCTGGAGTTCGTCCCTGGTCATGGGTCCCGTGGTGTCCTGGGAGCCGACTGTAGTCATTACGGGTTCGCAGTAGGTGCCTGGTCTGACCCCCTCTAGCCCGCAGGCTCTGCCTACGATTTTTTGCGCCAGGGTGAAGCCCTTACCCGTATCCTGGGGCATTTGGGGGCGGATAAATAGTTTACTAGGCTCTAGTCCCAGAGCTTGGCGCACCCGATCGGTCAGACCTCTGCCAATCATCAGGGTAATTCTGCCCCCAGCCCGTACTTCATCGGCGATCGTGTCTGGTTTGAGGTCAAAGGTGCTAATAACTTCGCCCCGATCGTTGTGAATTTCCCCTTGGTAGGGATAGATATGGATGAGTTGCCCTGTTTCTAACTGGCTGACATCACACTCGATCGGTAATGCCCCAGAATCCTGGGCAGTATTAAAGAAAATCGGCGCGATCGTGCCGCCCAAAATAATGCCGCCATTGCGCTTATTAGGAATGAAAGGAATGTCATTGCCGATGTGCCACAGCAGCGAGTTGATCGCCGACTTGCGGGAAGAACCCGTACCCACCACATCCCCCACAAAGGCGACGGGGTAGCCCTGCTCTTTTAGTTCTGCGATCGTTTGGATTGCCCCAGGGGCGCGGGATTCCAGCATCACCAAAGCGTGGAGGGGAATATCAGGACGGGACACCGCATGGGGCGCGGGAGATAGATCATCCGTATTGATTTCCCCACTGACTTTGAACACGATCGCGGTGAGCTTTTCCGCTAAGGGGGGGCGCTCTAAAAACCATTCCCCCTCTGCCCAAGAATTGACTACCGATCGGGCATTGTCGTTACCCTGAGCAAGTTCCATAATTTGATGGAAACTGTCAAATACTAACAAGATTTTTTGAGAGCCGCCGCCGCCCTCATCCCCAGTTTGTCATCCGCTAACAAATCCACCAAGGGCTGGACATTGTAGCCCCCCACCATCGTTCCTAAAATGTCTACCGCCAATTCTGCCGAAACGATCGGGGATTGAATTTGTCCTTTGGCAATACCTGCTAAAAAACCCGCTTTGACATAGGCTGCTTGATCTACCCCAGGAGCAATCCGCTGTTGTAACAATTGCAACAAAAATTCCCCTTCACTAACAGGAGGATTTTGTAACAATTCACACAATTCTGCTGTTTGTTGGGCAGTAAGGGGTAGTGGGGGAATCCCTAGAGCCGATCGGGCTGCAACCTGTTCGCGGTAAGCACTTAGCATATTTTGACATAACTTAAAGTTGTTATATTGTAGGACAAACTACGCCAAAATAAATCATGCTTCTTTAACAATTTTTCTTCCTGATAATAGGACTTACGTCCAGCAAAAATTCCCCTCATTCCTCGCTTTTTAGGACTTACAAGGGAAGTGTATCAATTTTTCTTGTTCCCTCTCCCTGTTT
>PHFO01000092.1 GCA_002861535.1 Cyanobacteria bacterium M5B4
AAGCGGGCTACCGCCCCTGGCGCATCGTTAGTGTGGAGGGTAGTCAACACCAAGTGCCCAGTCAAAGCCGCCTCGATCGCTGTTTTTGCTGTTTCCAAGTCTCTGGTTTCCCCCACCAGAATCACATCGGGGTCTTGGCGCAAAAATGCCCGCAGGATCGTAGCAAAGTCCATCCCCTTTTCGCGGATTACCTGACACTGAGCTAGTCCAGGCAAGTTGTATTCCACTGGGTCTTCCGCGGTACTGATATTTACCCCTGGATCATTCACTTCAGAAAGGGCAGAATAGAGAGTAGTGGTCTTACCTGAACCTGTAGGACCAGTCACCAGGATCAGACCATAGGGTCGCCTTGTCATATCCTGGACAATTTTCAGGGTTTCTGGATCAGTAATCAGCCGGCTCAGTCCCAACTGGGTATTGGAGTTATCTAGGATGCGCAGTACGATCTTCTCGCCGTGCTGGGTGGGGCAGGTATTGACGCGGAAGTCTACCCGCCGTCCCTGGAACATCCGTTTTAACTTGCCGTCTTGGGGTTTCCGCCGCTCCGCAATATCTAAGTTGGAAATAATCTTAAAGCGGGAGACTACAGCGGGAATAATGCTCTTGGGCAGGGGTTTTTCATCAGGGCTGAGCATTTCTCGCAGTACACCGTCCTTGCGGAAGCGCACCCGCAGGCTCTTTTCCTGGGGTTCGATGTGAATGTCAGATACGCCGTCCTTGAGGGCGCGGACAAGAATCTGGTCTACAAGTTTGATAATCGGGGCGGAATTTTCTCCTACCGCCTTGGTCAGGTCATTTTCTTGATCGGCGGCCTCGTTTAGCTCATCATCGTCCGCAAACATATCCCGCTGAATTTCCAGCACCTGTTCGTCGATTTCCGACCCGCCGGCGATCGCTTTTTGCTTAGCAACTTGGTAGGCGACTACGGCATCCAGGGTTTCTAAAAAGTCTTCTCTAGTAATGACACGGATAGTTGGGGTCAGTCCGGCTTTATTGGCAGCGGACATGAGGGCATTTTTATGGCGAAAATTATCTGGCGATACCATACCTACTAACACCGCCGTGTCAGTTTTGGCTAGGGGTAGCATTTCACAGTCTTTGCAGGTGTTGATGGGGATGATGGCATCTATCAAGGCGCTGACGTTTTCTGGGTCAAACTTGTCTGCCTCGATCACAGGATCGAGGGTTTCGATACCGTAAAGTACCCGCAGTTCAAATAGTTGCAGGGATTTGTAGTAGCGGGTTACGTCGGGGGGAAGGGCGTTGTTGATAATACTTTCTAGGGCTGCGATGAATGGTGTGCCCTCTTCTTGACTTAGTTTTAGTGCTTGGTCGTACTGCTCTGGGGTGGCGTGACCTTCATTGATGAGTTTGGTTTCAAAGGGAGTGCGTCCGCCTCGGAGGGTAAGTTCCCTGCCTGCTCTTCTTCTGGGAGTGTTTTCGGTTTCCATGACAGCCCTAAGGAATTTTAGTCGCATTGTAGCGCGAATTTGCCCGATCGGGGTAAGAAATTCTAGGCGTTCCCTGCGGCAAGCTCAGGGAACATTTTGACTATCTAGTAGGTTTCGACGTGCCAGCGTCCTTCTTTTTTCATCTGTTTGGCGTAGTCGCTCCAGTTGATGTTACTCTTGGCGGCGGTTTCGGTGAGAAATTCGTCAATTCCGCCTTCCATGCCCTTGAGTCCGCACATGTAGGTGTGGGTGGTGGGCTTTTGTATTAAATCCCAGAGTTCGTCGGCGTATTCTGCCATGCGGTTTTGCACGTACATCTTTTTGCCGTCCTTGGTGGTTTGCTCACGGCTGAGGGCGAGGTCGAGGCGGAAGTTTTTGGGGTGTTTGTAGGCCATCCACTCTAGGTCTGCCTTGTAGAGGACGGAAGCGTCGTTGGTGACACCAAAGAAGAGCCAGGCCAGACCCTTAAATTGGTAGTCGGGATTTAGTTCTTGTTCTTTGAACATCCGCCACAAGAAGGCGCGGAAGGGGGCAATGCCGGTGCCGGTGGCAATCATCACGATCGTGGCTTCTGGGTCGTCGGGCAGGAGCATTTCTTTACCGACGGGACCTGTAATTCTTACTTCGTCCCCTGGCTTCATGTTGCAAATATGGGTGGAGCAGGTGCCGTAGACGGTTTCACCGGTTTCGGGGTGCTTGTATTCCAGTTGACGGACGCTGAGGGAGACGGTTTTGCCATCGCGATCGTCGCCGTGTCTAGTGGAAGCGATCGAGTAAAGACGTAGCTTGTGGGGTTTGCCGTTTTTATCTTCTCCTGGCGGAATGATGCCGATACTCTGTCCTTCCAGGTAACGCAGTTCACTGCCAGAGATGTCAAATTTAACGTGCTGGGTTTTCCCTAATCCTCCGGGGCGAATGAGGGGTTCGTTGGAGATGCACTTGCCGATGAAGGGATTGGCAGGGCGATAGATATTGACGGGAATGTCTTTTTTTTCCGTGAGGGTCTCAGTCATGTCTTCACTTCGATGGAGTTACAGTTAATCATTATGCAAGAAGGGGGGGCTTCCCTTAAACTTATCCTAACTTTGACTCTGCCCCAGGTGTTTTTTCTTTAGGTTTTGTACGGGATTCCCAGGGCTGCTGCCATTGCCCCGATCGGGGCTGGTTGTTCTAGCCAAAATTCTAATGCTAGTACCCCTTGGTATAACAGCATTTCCAGTCCATCGATCGTGGTCAGTCCTTGCTGTTGCCCCAGTCGCAGGAGTTGGGTGGGGCGGGGGGTATAGATGAGGTCGTATAGGATCGTCTGGGGCGGGAGGGCTTTGATTTGCTCTTGATCCAGGGGAGTGCCTGGCTGCTCTGCCATCCCGATCGGGGTGCAATTTACAACTAGGTCTACCTGGGGCAGGAGTTCAGCAATCTGTGCCCAGCTATGGATTGCAATGGGGAATTGTTGTTGCAATAGTTGTAACTTTTCTAAAGTGCGGCCGGCAACATGGATATTTTTAATGCCTAAATTTTGACAGCCTGCGATCACGGCTTTGGCTGCCCCCCCAGTACCCAAAATGAGGGCAGTTTCTAGTTCCCTTTCCCACTTTTTGAGGGGATGAGTAAATCCCTCTACATCTGTATTAGTGCCGATCCAACCCTGCTCCGATCGTTTGACTGTATTGACAGCGCCTACGGTCTGGGCAACGGGGCTAATTTTAGCTAAGTAGGGTAAAACTTCTTGCTTGTGGGGAATGGTCAGATTAAAACCAGCGATCGATTCACAGGCAAAGAAGCCCTCCATTGCCGCAGCAAAACGAGCGATCGGGACGGGAAACGCAACATAAATGTAGTCTAGCCCCAATACTTCCAATGCCCGATTGTGCATAATTGGCGAAAGACTGTAAGTGACGGGATAGCCCATCACCCCTAACAGTTTTGTCTGTCCCGTTACGATCGGGGTTGCCATAACCCTCTAACGCCAACTCACCTTAGGCAAAATTTGCTTTTGGTCTACGCGATGCTGGTACTTGATGGCAAAATTTAACAAAGAGTCAAGGAGTGCCTCAGACAGATAGTGGGGCTGGAGTCCCAAATCTAGGAGCTTGGTATTTTTAGCATTGAAGTAGTGTTCTTCTAACTCCACCCTGGGATTGGGCAGGTGGTTGATCTCTGCCTTTATGCCCAAGGATTGGGATGCCTTTACTACCATATCGGCGAGCTGTTGGACGTTGAATTGCTCGGTAAATTGGTTAAATACCCTAAATTGTCCCCGATCGGCGGGATTTGCTACCGCTAGCTCTACACATCTCACCGTATCGCGAATGTCTAAAAAGCCCCTAGTCTGCCCGCCCTTACCATAGACCGTGAGGGGATGCCCGATCGCGGCTTGGATGCAAAAGCGATTTAACGCTGTGCCAAATACACCGTCGTAATCGAGTCGGTTGATTAAAACTTCATCCATGCCCGTCTCTTCCGTGAGCACGCCATAGACTACACCCTGATTTAAATCCGTTGCCCTCAAGCCCCAGATGCGGCAGGCAAAGTGGATATTGTGACTGTCATGTACCTTACTCAAGTGATAGAAACTGCCCGGCTGTTTGGGATAGGGCAGGGTATCCTTGCGCCCGTTGTGCTCGATCGTGATGTAGCCTTCTTCAATATCGATGTTGGGCGTGCCATATTCCCCCATGGTGCCCAATTTGACTAAGTGACAATCGGGGGTAATTTCTTTGATGGCGTAGAGAATGTTGAGGGTACCCACAATGTTGTTTACCTGGGTCATCACCGCATGTTCCCGATCGATCATGGAATAGGGAGCCGATCGTTGTTCGCCGAAATGCACCACCGACTCTGGATTAAAGGATTGAAATACCTGCCCCACAAAACTATAGTCCTGGATGTCCCCCAAATAGAGACCGATCGTTTTACCGGTGAGTTGCTGCCACCGATCGAGGCGTTGACGGATGGGAGCAATGGGAGTAAGGGTATCAACACCTAGTTCTATATCCCAATAGCGCCGCACTAAATTATCGACAATGGCGACCTCATAGCCACGATTAGACAGATAAAGAGCCGTTGCCCAGCCACAGTAACCATCTCCGCCTACCACTAAAACTCTCATGCCAACTCACTTTTGATCTTGGTGTACAAAAAACCTTTTGGGTTAGTCTACAATTTTAATCTTTCCTGTGTGAATTTGTTGAAAAACTCGACTAATTTGGTAGTAATCCGCTTCCGTAAGGGTGCGATTATTAAAGATGGAGTTAAAAATTGCCTTGCTTAGGTGCATGTAGCCCTTACGACTCAACACCCCGGAGCCAACTAGGCGGCCTACTACTTCCTCCAAGCTCAGGGTTTCTGGGGCAGGGGCAACGGGCTGGTTAGAACTAGGAGCAGCTTGGAGGGTGGTTTGGGGCGTTTGCAGCGTAGTGGTTTTATGGGATGTCTGCATAGTTGTAGTTCGGGCGGGGGCTTTCTTCAGGCACCGCGAAATCGCAGCCTTCAGTAATACTGGATCAAAGGGTTTAGTGAGGTAGTCCTCTGCGCCCAATTCCATACACTTCATGACGCTTTCGATTTCTTCGAGGGCGGAGATCATAATTACAGGAATATTCCGCATACTGCTATCCGCTTTCATGGCTTGCAGAACCTCAAACCCGTCCATTTCTGGCATCATAATATCGAGGAGGACAAGATCGTAGTCCTTCTGCCTTGCCATTTCAAGGGCTTCTAGTCCATTGGTAGCCATTTCGATGGCAAATCCCTGTTGCCTAAGACGGCGGGCGAGGGTGTCTCGATTCATTTCGTTGTCGTCCACAATAAGGACTTTGAAGCCAGCGTTAGGATTAGGATTGGTCATAGGTGGTTCCGGTTAACAGCTGCGATGCGATGTAATTGCCTTCCTGTTTTGCCTTGTCTAGTTCCCGATCGGATTGAGCGATCAATTCCCAGGGAGAACTGCCTCGGTCTGCAGTGGTCACAATTCCCATACTTATAGTGACATAGGTGCTGACCGGTGAACAGGGGTGGGGGATTTTTGCCTCTGCAATTTTGGTTTTTAAGGTTTCTGCCCACTCCAGGGCACTTGCTTGGGGGCAATGGGGCAATAGCACAATAAACTCTGCGCCCCAGTCGTAGGCTAGATTTTGCTCCGGGGCAAGGTTGGATTGCAAAATACTACTGATTTGTTTAAGGAGGGTTTCGGCAGAGGATTTGCCCATCTGGTCGCGGTACTGCCCAAAATAGTCGATGCCCAAGGATGCGATCGTGAAATCTTCCCCAGCTGGGATGGCTTGAAAGTATCCCTCAAGGGCGCGGCGGTTGGGCAACCGGGTGACTGGGTCGAGGTAGGCAGTAGTTTCTAATTCCCTTAGATAGTCTCGCTGCCGATCGGTGAGGAATTTACGTTCTAGGCAGACTCCTACCCGCGCCTTCAGTAGCATCGGATCAAAGGGTTTAGTGAGATAGTCCTCTGCCCCCAGTTCAATACAGCGCACCACACTATCTGTTTCTTCCATTGCCGAGATCATGATTACGGGGATGCTGCGATGTTGTTCTTGGGATTTAAGTTGCTCTAGCACCTCATAGCCGTTCATCTCTGGCATCATCACATCTAATAAAATCAGGTCAAAGGACTGCTGATTAACCTGCTCCAAAGCCTGCTCACCGCTCTGGGCGGTCACAATTTGCCGATAACCCTGGCGGCGGAGATGCCTCTGCAAAATTTCGCGGTTCATGTCGTTGTCATCCACGATTAGGATGGCATACTGGTCAAGGGGTGGCAGCACTTTTTAACAAAGCCTCTATTTTGGCAATTAAGCGGGGAAACTCTACTGGTTTTGTATCATAGTCGTCGCAGCCTGCTTTCATGCCTTTTTCTCGATCGCCTATCATGGCATGGGCAGAAAACCCAATTACAGGGATATGCTGCGTTTGGGGGTCTTGTTTGAGCATTGCCGTTGCTGTCCAGCCGTCAATTACTGGTAAACTCATGTCCATAATAATTAGGTCGGGGAGTTCTGTGCGGGCGTAGTCTAGTCCTTCTTTGCCATCGATCGCCGTAGTCACCTCATAACCTTTGCGGGTGAGGCGACGGGAGAGCATATCGCGGTTCATTTCGTTGTCTTCTACTAACAGAATTTTTGCCATACAAATGACAATTTACAACTTGGCTTTGATTATTTTACCCTAGTTGTGTTACAAGTAATCTAAGCGGGATGTAGCGCAGCTTGGTAGCGCATCTGCTTTGGGAGCAGAGGGTCGCAGGTTCGAATCCTGTCATCCCGATCGGTTTGTCAGCTAGCTCTATTTCCCCTGGTTTTAGCAATTAACCAATTACCGATCGGGGGGAATTGACGGCAAGTATTGATGCTTAAATTAGCTAAAAGGGGCTGGCTAAAGGCTTGGTGTAACCATCTCCCTAGTTTGAGTCTGAAGCTAAATTCTTGTCGCCATTTTTGTTGATATTGGTACTTGAATTGGCTTTTAGTTAAATTATGTTCTAGGTATTTAATCACCAGAGGAACGGCTATTTCTGCCGATCGCAGTGCCATTGCCATACCATCGCCGCAGAAGGGGGTAATCATGCCTGCCGTGTCCCCGATCATACAAATATCGCCGACAAAATTACCTTTAATGGCAAAACAAATTTGTCCTAAATTACATTTCACTCCAGGATTAAAGTGTAGCTGATTTAACCGATCGGCTAGGGCTAAATTGGCAAAAAGGGCAGGGGGAAAATTGCGATCGGGGGCAGATTTGATGATTTTTTTATGCCCAATCCAACAGAGATTTACCTCACCGGTTTCGATCATCGACAAGCCGCAATAACCGCCGTCAAAGCCGTGTAATTCAATGGTATTAGGGATAGAAAGCCCGTAAGCATGGGTTTTGTAGGCAATCCAGGGGGAATCTTGCCTGATAAATTGCCGTTGTAGTTTGCGGTCTAAACCCGATCGTTTGCCGTAGGCTCCCAAAACTACTTTTCCCCTAAATTCTTGTTTGGCAGTCTTGACGCTGAAACCCTGGTCTAAGTCTCCAGTTATATCCCCCACGATCGTGCCGTCGCAGCAGGTGGCACCGACGGTTTGGGCATGCTGCCAAAGGATGTGGTCTAACTGATAGCGGCTAATTCCCAGGGCAGTACCCGGTAAATTATGCTCAAATCTCCCCCCCGAAGGGGAAGTTACTACAGCCCGATCGATTTTGTGGGCACCAATTTGATTGACCCTATCTAAGACTCCCAGTCGGGTAAAGCTATCAATCACCTCGATGGAGAGAAATTCACCACAGAGCTTATGGCTAGGGAATTTTTGTTGCTCTAACACTAAAACTTGTAAACCCCGATCGGCTAGGTGAATGGCACTACTACAACCCGCCAAGCCGCCGCCGACAACGATAACATCATAATTCATGACTTTAATGTAGTTAAACACCAGCGAAAGGGGAAATGCCAACTAATTTTGGGGTCGGTTAATGCCGCTTTTTGGGCAATTTGGGCTAGCTCCCCCCTGCGGAAACCCCGTAGCACAGAAATAGGACCATCATGTTGCACCATGGTAGAGGCTCTAAACAAACGGCTCAAACTGTAGATGCCATAGTAGGCGAGGGGATGGCGGTGCAGGTCGTTGATTAAAATTCCCCACTTGGCTACCCTTGCCATAGATCGCACAATTCTAACTGCCCTATCTTCGCCAAAATGATGTAAAAACATGGCGCAAATCACCACATCAAAACTACCCTCTGAATAAGGCAAATCCAGGGCATCAGCGACTTCTAACTTGATCTGAGGACGTAATTCTGGAGGCAATCGCCGCTCCAGGGCTTGCTGGGCATAACTCACCGTAAAGGGATTGGCATCAATTCCTACCACTTCTAAACCGATCGGTAAATGCCGCTGGTGAACCCAACGCACAATATATTCGGGGAAATCGCCGATACCTGTACCCAGGTCTAAAATTCGCACCGATCGGGAGGATTGACTCCTTAACCAGGGAGCCAGAACAGACATAGTAGTAGCATAGCCCCCTAAAAATTGATTGACTGTCCGCAGTTGTTCGAGGGCATCGGTGAGAGTCTGGTCGGTAATGGAAAAGTCATCCATCAATTCATCTTGATCAGTGCGATTGTGAAAAGAAATCACCCCTTTACCTCCTGAAATAAACAACCCTCGATCGTTAGCCCTGGTCCAAAAGCAAGGGCAAGTAAATTACTGTGCCCCCTTCTCAATGCCTCTTGTAAAACAAATAAAATCGTTCCCGAACTCATATTGCCATAGTGGCGCAACACATGGTAAGAAGGCGCTAACACCCGATCGGGTAAATTTAGTAATTGCTGAATTTGATCGAGAATTTGCCTGCCCCCTGGATGCACTGCCCAGCAATCTATCGTTTTTAGATCAATTAAGTCCTGCCACTGCGACAAGTATTGGGGTAAATAATCCCCGATCGTTTTGGGCACCTTTGCTGATAGTCCCATGACAAATCCCCTATCCCCAATTTGCCAAGTCATTAAGTCTTCGCTGTCTGGGACAAGGAGGCTAGAGCCATGAATGTAGGCTAATTTACCAGGAATTGCCCTACCCCTACTAAAAACTGCGGCAGCGGCTCCATCGCCAAATAGGGCATTGATAATGACATTTTCTAGGGTATTAGTAGATTGAAAATGCAAAGTACATAACTCCACACATACTAACAATACCTTTGCTTGAGCATTACTTTGACAGATAGCATGGGCAGTTTTGAAGCCATTAAAAGCACCGAAACATCCCATAAAGCCAATCATAACCCGATCGATCGTGGGGGATAATCCCAGAGATTTAATTAAACTGACATCTATACCAGGGGCAAAAAATCCTGTACAACTAACTACAATCAAGTGGGTGATTTGTTGACCATGAAAACTGCTTTTATCGAGGGCGGATTGGGCGGCAGATTGGGCAATTTTCGGAGCATAAATTTGATAAATTCTATTGCGATCGGAGGTAGTAGGTGCTGGTTCGAGTTCGTGATTGGGGGGATAAAAGTTAAAATTCTCTGGAGTAGTTAAATAGTCCGCAATACAAGTAAAACGCCGATGGATGGCAGCATTTTCGTAGATTTGAATTGCGCGTGCGTAAACTTTAGGAGAAATGGTTTCTAATTGGGCTAAAAATTTGAGGAATTGAGTTTGCGGTAATTCAAAAGGGGGATTGGCAATACCGATCGACTGTAAAATTGTATAGGTCATAATAAACAATGCCGATAATAATTACTCAAATAAACAGCCCTATCAAAAAATACTGCCTTAAAACTAAGCCTTAATCAGTTGATTTTGTTATACCGATCGGACGATTTGTTGTTAAGATATAGCATCCAGAACTTACATTACCTTTTCTGAAACCCTCACCCTCCTTCGGCTGCGCTCAGGAAACGGGAAAGGGG
>PHFO01000093.1 GCA_002861535.1 Cyanobacteria bacterium M5B4
GTTTGCAAAAATTTCATAACACTAACGTTCCCTGGGGATAAATGCCCCTAATCAACCGATCGTTAATCAAGCTATTTGCCCCCACGATCGTGCCGGAGGGAATGAAGGCATTCTCTAAAATGTGACAGTTATCGCCGATGTAACAGGGGGAATTGAGGGTTGCGGTCTCAGAAATTTTAGTGTTGTGCCCGATCCAGATGCCAGGGGATAGGATTGTACCCCGGAAGTTAAATTTCACCTTTTCCTGCAAAATGTCAATTTGTGCTTGGTAGAACTTCTGGGGTGTGCCCACATCTAGCCAATAGCCTGCCCAAATAAAACCGGTCATTTTGTAACCCCGATCGAGAACTTCCGGGAAAAATACCCGCTCAAAACTGAGAGGCTCTCCCTCTGGGTAGGTTGCAAATAACTGGGGATCGATGACGTAGGTGCCAGCGTTGATCGTGTTAATGCCCTGGGCGAGGTAGAATTGCGCCCGATCGGGGGTGGGTTTCTCCCGAAATGCCAGCACTCTGCCGTTTTCATCTAACTCGACCAAACCAAAGGGGGTAATATCTTCTACCTTGGTTAAAGTTAGGGTGACGGCGCTCTGCTGGTCTTGATGGTATTGCAGCAGTGCTCTTAAATCTAAGTCCGTCAAAATGTCGGCGTTAAATACTAACAGGGGCGCACCGGTCAAGTAGGGACGCGCTAAGGTGATCGCTCCTGCTGTATCGAGGGGGGTAGTTTCTTCGATGTAGCGAATCTGGGCATCAAACTTGCTCCCGTCCCCAAACCACGATCGTACCTGGTCTGCTTGGTAATGCACATTGAGGAGGATGTCTGTGACCTGGGCAGCCACACAGCGCTCTACCAGCCACTGCAAAAAGGGGCGATCGATGAGCGGCAGCATCGGTTTGGGGCACCCGTAGGTGAGGGTCGAAGACGGGTTCCCTTACCACCGGCAATAATAATCGCTTGCGCCATCTATTTCACGCTATAGTCTTATCGAGCATTATAGAGTAGCACTTGTGGTCACTGATACGCGCCGCACTAAATTGGCACCCAGGGCATCCCGCCGTAAATCTTCTCTTAAGTGGGGCAACATATTTTTTTAGGAGCTATGGGCTTGGCGGTGGCGTTGGGGGCAGTCACTGCCCGTTATGTGCCGGTCACTGCGATCGATTGGCAGGGTTTAGTCCAGGGGCGCAATATCAAAGAAGTATGGCTAGAGGCGTTGGGCAAAAATTTGACCGCTCCCTACCAAGTCCTCATTTTGGGGGTAGACCAGCAGGAGGGGCAAAAGTTTGCGGGGCGCACGGACACGATCATGGTGCTCAAGTTCGACCCGGCGGGGAAAATTACTTTGCTTTCTGTGCCCAGGGATACTCAAGTGCAAATTCCTGGGGTGGGTACGGCAAAGGTGAATGCGGCTAATGTCTACGGCGGCATTGAGGAAGTGAAAGCCACGATCGGGGAATTATTACCTAATATCCACCTCGATCGGTATGTGCGTATTGACACCAGGGGCTTGGGGGCGGTAATTGACGCGATCGGCGGCGTGGAAGTAGAGGTTCCTGATCGGATGTTTTATGAAGACAAAACCCAGGGCTTATTGATCGATCTTTATCCGGGTAAGCAGGTGTTAAACGGCAGACAGGCAGAGGCTTTTAGCCGCTATCGTGGCGACATTAACGCCGATATTGGGCGCATCAAACGGCAACAACTTTTATTACAGGCGGTGCAACGTAAATTGAGCAGCCCCTGGACGATCGCCCGTCTTAAGCCCCTGATTGACACGATCAAATCCCACATTGACACTGATTTGACTGTGGATGAGATGATTGCTCTTACTTCCTTTAGTTTGAGTACGCCCCCCGATCGGATTGAAACCCTGACCCTGCCGGGCACACCTACCACAGAAGCAGGTGCTAGCTATTGGATTACTGACTCAGACACGATCGATCGGGAAATTTCACCTAAATTTAATCGGCAATAGCTATGGATTTATTATTTATTTCCACCTCTGTGGGTGCGTTTGGCACAGGGATCGGCGGTGGTGTGGAACTGACGATCGCCAATGTCTGCCAATATCTTTTAGAAAAGGGGCATACTGTCCACCTCGTGGCTCCCAGTGGTTCGGTGTCTGACACCATCCCCATCGTGGCATTACCGGGTGCGCTCCATAGTTTTGCCCAAAACGATCGGCGCGATAGCCCCATTCAATTCCCTAGTAACAGCGTGGTAGGCGCAATGATGGACTATGCCTACCAAATTCAGGGACGCTACGACCTGATTGTCAGCTTTGCCTACGATTGGCTGCCCTTCTACCTCACCTCCTTTTTTGCTACACCCCTGGCACACTTCGTCAGTATGGGTTCGGTGTCCGCTGCCCTCGATCGGGTCATTGTGCAAACCGCCCGCCAATTCCCCCGCCGTATTGGTATGTATACCCATGTGCAAGCCCAGACCTTCGGCACGATCGCTGCCCAAATTTTAAGCAGCGGCATCGACCTCGATCGCTATGAGTTCAGGGAAGAGCCAGAAAATTTCTACAGTTGGATCGGCAGAATCGCCCCGGAAAAAGGGTTAGAAGACGTAGCCAAACTGAGTGAAAAACTAGGCATCGCCGTCAAAATCTTCGGCAAAATGCAGTCAGAAAGTTACTGGCAGGAATGTTGTAACCGCTTCCCCGGCGCAAAGTTGAGCTATGAAGGATTCTTTAATACCGATGAGTTGCAGTCAAGAATGGGAGCTAGCCGTGCCCTGATTATGACCCCCAAGTGGGTAGAGGCGTTTGGTAACGTAGCCATCGAAGCCCTCGCCTGCGGTGTCCCCGTGATTAGCTATGCCAGAGGCGGCCCCGTAGAAATTGTCCGCCACAACGAAACCGGCTTTTTAGTCGAACCCGATAACATCGAAGCCCTCGCCGCTGCCCTCGATCGGGTAGATAGCATCAAACGATCGAAATGCCGCCGCCAAGCCGAGCAAGAATATTCTTTAGAAGCATTAGGGGAAAGATTTTTAGCTTGGTTCCGCCTCATTACCAATGCACCAGCCTAGATTTTTGACCCCCCAGCAGACCGTCAAAGTAATCGCCCCTGCCGGCAAAGTCAACGACCGAGAATCCCTAGAACAGGGGATAAAACTCTGGCAAGACCAGGGTTACAAGGTGGACTTAGCCAACTACGATCGTGCCTGGCACTACCTCGCCGCCCCCGATCGGGAACGATTTGCCGAACTTGCCCACAGTTGGTGCCGCTACGGAGCCTTAGTCTGCGGGCGGGGGGGCTACGGCACCCTCAGGCTACTGCCCCACTTAGACCACTTAGGGGAGGGCTGTCCCTGGGTGATTGGCTTCTCCGATATTACGGCGCTGTTGTGGGGGTTAGCTCAGCAGCGACAAATCATGTCGATCCATGCCCCAGTCTTAGTCACCTTACCCCAAACTGCCGCCCCCGCCCAGGCAGCCCTCTTTGCCCTTGTTGCCGGCAAACTAGACCACCTCTGCCTCAAAGGTATACCCTGGCAAGGAGGCAAAGCATCGGGCATTTTGCTCCCCGGCAATCTTACCGTCGCTACCCATCTCCTGGGTACCCCCTACATTCCCCCCTGGGAGGATGTTATTTTAGCCCTAGAGGATGTGGATGAACCCCCCTACAAAATCGATCGCATGGTGACCCAGTGGCATTTGAGCGGCTTCTTCCAGCGGGTGCGGGGCATTGCCCTGGGCAACTTTGGCGACGATCCCGCCCTAGAAATAATTCTTAAAGAACGCCTCCTTGGTTTAGGCATCCCGATCGTGAGCGGGCTTGCCTTCGGGCACTGTAGCGACAATTACCCCCTAGTCTTAGGGGCAAAATGCCTCCTCAATGGCGATGACGGCGAATTAACTTGGTACCTGAATTAGAAATTTAGGTTAAAGTATTAGGGAATATTACAGGGTCAGCGATGGATGCTTTTAACCCTTATGACCATTTAGGAATTGCCGAGGATGCCCCCTTCGAGGAAGTAACGGCAGTACGCGATCGTCTGCTCAAGGAGGCAGCAGGAGACCCGATCGAACTAGAGCGGATCGAAGCCGCCTACGATGCCATTCTGCGCGATCGGCTGCGGGCAAGAATTGAAGGGAAGATCACCGTCCCCGATCGGATTCGCTTTGCCGAAAAATCCCTCTCCGACGTAGTAGGACAAACCAATCGCAGTGAATCAATCCCTTCCCCCTCCTGGCTCTCTAATATCTACGCCCCCCCCGATCGCAATAGTGCCCTGACCAGCCTCCTTGTATTTGGTGGCTTAGGCATCCTGGGACTGCTGTCCCCCAAGAGTATCAGCCTAGCCCTAGCCGTAGGCTTAATTGCCTTTTTTTATCTGCAATACCGCAAAGAAAATAAATTCGGGCGCAGCCTCCTCTGGATTGCCGGAGCCATGTTTCTAGGCACAATCCTGGGCTTTAGCCTCACCCAACTAGCGGCAGGTAACCTAAACTTGAACTTGATGGCAGGCATTTTATTCTGTTTTTGGCTAGTAACTACTTTTTTCCGTTAGGGCACGGGCACCGTCTGCAAAATCCGATCGATAATGGCACGGCGGGAGCGCCTCCCCGTAGGAATAATGCGATGCCCCAAAACATAGGGAGCCAAGAACTTGACATCATCCGGTAAGACATAGAAAGACTGGCGCTTGGGATCAGTAGCACAGCGTAAAAACGCCAGAGCCTGGGAGCATCTTTGTAAGGCTCCTGTACCCCTAGGACTGACCCCCAGGCTCACCTCACTGTCCTCCCGCGTTGCCCGCACTAAACTGACAATATACTCCTCAATGGGCGTACTAATTTCCATCGCGCGGCACTGCCCCCTTACCTGTAAAACCTCCTCCGGCGTAATACAGGGCACCACCTCCTGGACACTAATTTGCCCCGATCGTTGCCTTTGTAACATCTGCAATTCCTCTTCGGCACTGGGATAGCCCAGACTAAAAGCCAGAGCAAACCGATCGAGTTGCGCCTCCGGCAAGGGGAAAGTGCCCTGGTACTCCACGGGATTTTGCGTCGCGATCGTGAAAAAAGGACTAGGCACAGGACGGGACACCCCATCCACCGTCACCTGATTTTCCTCCATCACCTCCAATAACGCCGACTGGGTGCGGGGAGTCGCCCGATTCACCTCATCCGCCAGCAACACATGGGCAAATACCGGTCCAGGCATAAACTGAAACGCTCCCGTCTGGGGATTCCAAATATTAGTCCCCGTCACATCCGTAGGCAGGAGATCGGGCGTACATTGTACCCGTTGAAACTTCCCCGAAATCAAAGCCGCCAAAGACTTAGCCAGTAAAGTTTTACCCACCCCAGGCACATCTTCTAAAAGGGCATGTCCCCCCGAAAACAGCGCCACCAAAATCAGGAGAATTGCCTCGTCCTTACCAACAATGATCCGCTGCAATTCCTCCACCAACTGCCGAATCTTTTGTGCGCCGTCCATAGTTTATCTAGTTTTTATCCCAGTATACGACTTGATGATGGCTATGTTATATTGATAATTGACCAGACCTTGGGCAATTACAGGTCTTACCTATAGCAATAGCTTCCACGAAATTCTAACTTTCTGGGAAAATTTAATAACTTCCGTGAAGACACTAGGGTTTTCTGTACTGGCTAGAGGTTGCCTATGCCTTGCCTGGTTAATACTTTTTACGAGTTTTGAGGAAATTGAATGCCCAAGCAAATTATCATTGCTGAGCAACATCGTATTGCCGCCATTTTCGGCGAAGACCAAATAGAAGAAATTATTGTATCGAAAGGAACTCATCAGGTTGGAGACATCTTTTTAGGTACGATCGAGAACGTTCTTCCTAGTATTGATGCTGCCTTTGTCAATCTTGGTAATACAGAAAAGAACGGTTTTATTCACCTGTCTGATTTAGGACCCCTCCGGTCAAAGCGCAACAGCACTGACATCAACGAGCTGCTCAGCCCTCAACAGAGGGTACTGGTGCAGGTGATGAAGGAACCGACGGGCAATAAGGGGCCACGCCTGACGGGGGAAATTTCTTTGCCCGGGCGCTATGTGGTACTCCTGCCCTTTGGGCGCGGGGTTAATCTCTCGCGGCGCATTATGAAGGAAAGTGAGCGCAATCGGCTACGGGCTTTAGGAATACTGATTAAACCTGCGGGGATGGGGATGTTAGTCCGCACGGAGGCAGAGGGAATCAGTGAGGATTTAATTATTGAAGACCTAGATAATTTGCAGCGGCAATGGGAAGCTATCCAGCAGGAGTACCAGAGTGCTAAGGGACCCAACCTCCTCGATCGGGAACGGGATTTTGTCACTAGGGTATTGCGGGATTTGTACTCTGCCGATGTCAATCGGATTGTGATTGATACGGCGGACGGGCTAAAACGGGTGCAACAGCAACTACAAAATTGGGGAGACGGGAAGATTCTACCTAGTTTAGCGATCGATCATCACCAAGAGCGCTCTTCAATTTTGGAATACTATCGCATCAATGCGGCAATTCGGGAGGCACTACGCCCAAGGGTAGACCTACCTTCAGGGGGCTATATCATCATTGAGCCGACGGAGGCACTAACAGTAATTGATGTTAACTCTGGATCATTTACCAAGTCTAAGACCTCTAGGGAGACGGTATTGTGGACAAATTTTGAAGCCTCGGCAGAAATTGCCCGCCAACTGCGCTTGAGAAATATCGCTGGTGTGATTGTGGTGGATTTTATTGATATGGAGACGAGGGAAGACCAACTGAAGTTATTGGAGCATTTTAATCGTCATCTCTATGCCGACAAGTCCCGTCCCCAAATTGCCCAGCTGACGGAGTTGGGGTTAGTAGAGTTGACGCGGAAACGCCAGGGGCAGAGTTTGTATGAAATGTTTGGTCAGCCCTGTAGTCATTGCAGTGGTCTGGGGATTTTAGCCCGTCTGCCTGGGGAAACTGTGCAGGAGGTACCTTTAGTGCCTATGCACCAGCGGTCTAGTCTGGAAAGTTCTGACCTCTTCCCCGATGAGCGGGAGTATCCGCTGACTGGGGGCACCGATCGCAACATTATGAATCATCCCAATTATCCCGATCGGTCTTCTCGCCGCCGCCGTCCCAAGCGGGAGGAAAACCGTACTCCTCAACTTGTGCCCAAGGTGGTAAATGAAAATCGTTTACCCCTACCCAAGGAGGAACTGGAGCCAGAACCAGTAGTGGAAAAAACTGTCCCTGTCAAACCCGCCAAGGTGAAGCCAGAGCCGCCGGAGCCAGCGGAGGTAGTGACCGTGACCATGACTCCCCAGGAACAAAAAGTCTATTCTTTTATGGGCATTTCGCCTTTAGTTCTAGTCGATCGGGAGAAGGAAGACAATCGCAACACGATCGTGCGCATTGCTCTTCCTGGAGAGGAACTAAAACCGATAGAAAATGGTAAACCCAAGCTAGAACCAGAGTCCGCAACAGCCACAGTCCCAGATAGTGCCTCTGAGGGAGTTAAAGAGCAAGCTAAAGAAGTAGTTCCCGAACCAGAAGCCAAGCCAGAGCCGGTATTAATGCCTGTATCGCCTCCGGCATCGCGGCGGCGACGCTCTAGTTCTACACCAACTCCCCAATGAAAGTTGTTGTCATTGGTAGTGGCATTGTCGGCAGTGCCATTGCCTTTCACTTGGCTAGTTTGGGTATGGCGGTAGAGGTGTGGGAGGCGCTCCCCCAGGCAGGTCTGGGAGCGACAGGCGCTGCGTTGGGTATTTTGATGGCAGTATCAAGCGCCAAAACCAAGGGCAAGACTGCCCAGTTACGTCTCGATAGCCTGGCGATTTATGAGCAATGGTTGCCCCTACTAGAAAGGATGACTGGGCGGAAGGTTTTACGCCACCGCGGTATTTTTTGCGTCCCCCACGATCGGGCATTGTGGCAACAACTATCTGGGGTGAGGGCAGCCCAGGGCTATCCCTTGCAACCCCAATCTGTCTGGGGATTGGAGGGGTTTTTTAGTGCCGCCGATCGGGTGGTGCATCCCCTTAACTTGCTCTGGGCTTTGATCGAAAGTGCAGCTTTGCTGGGGGCAAAGTTTCACTGGGGCAGAAAGTTAGTAAGGGGGGAAGTTCCCCCTGCCGATCGGGTAGTAATTAGTTCTGGTCTGGGTTCTTCTAGCTTAGTGAACCTCCCTTTGCAGGCAGTGGGCGGGCAGTGCGTTACCGTAGAGGCAAAACATTTAGAGGGTTTACCGGCCACCCACATCGTCGATGACCTGGGGGATTTCAATATCGTGCCCCTGGGCAATTCTCGGTTTAGTATCGGTGCTACTGTTGAATTTAATCCTACAGTTTTACCTAGAGCAGAAAATGAGCGCCATTTGTTAGATCGAGCAGCGGTTTATTTACCACAATTTCAGCAAGCAAAAGTGGTAGAAAGCTGGGCAAATTATCGCCCCCGTCCGATCGGGCGCAGTGCGCCAGTAATTGAATTTTTACCCGATCGATCGGATTGGATTGTCGCCAGTGGTCATTATCGCAATGGCATTTTGTTGGCTCCCATTACAGCGCAAATTGTAGGGGAGATGATTTTTTCCTTAGCGTAAGTCCTGGTTAATTTTACTCGTCTACTTCCAGATTTGCTCCCAAAAAGGACGATCGTTTGTGGGTTTGTACTGAGTCAGAACAGCTTTCTTGCGAATTTCGTTGATGTCCCAGTTTGTCAGACGGGCGAGGTTTTGTACTTCCCGTTCCTGTCTTTCCCTCACCATCTTTTGATAGGAGTTCTTCTCTTTACAAGCGATCGTGCCCTTGAAAGGATGATTTAAGATATAACGCCCCTGGAAGAGATTCTTATTACCAGTCTCCCTAAATTTGAGGTCTTCTGGAAACTTGCGCCGGTTGTAACGCACATGCAGACGGGTAACAAACACCTGATTGGGATTCCAAAAGACACCCGCATCTTTCAACTCCTGTTGGGTGAGGGGTTCTGCCGCGCAGGGATCGCAACTGCCCATATCCCAGGCGTATTCCACAAAAGCAACATTCTGTCCCTCTTTGGTGTAAGAATTTTGAAACATCGATCGGTAAAACTGGGAAAATTCATTCTTTACGAACAGGGGAATTTCCTGATCGGTGGGAATTTTCACAGTACGATAGTTAGTGACTTCCGTCTGTCCATTGGGGGATAAAAGATAAACAATTAGGTCTTGATCTCCCTTAGCATTGACCATGCCTAAACGAATTGGCAACATAAATTTGGGAGATTCATAGGCAATTAAAAGGGGGCGGAGAAATTGGGCATCGGACTTCTCTAGCTCTGCAAGATTTACTTTTGCCACAAAAAATTTCATATTGTCGCGGATGTAAGGACGCAATACTTCTTGCGCTCCCCTGGGAATTTTATAGCCGTTTTGATTGAGCCAAGTTTCTAAACCGGAGGATTCCTTAGCACTCAAAATTAAAATGTCGTACTCTCCTACAGTGAATTTCTCCTCGATCGTTACCCCTAAACTAGAA
>PHFO01000094.1 GCA_002861535.1 Cyanobacteria bacterium M5B4
ATGCCCCCGATCGATGCTGTCAACGAGCCAATCTACTTCATTGAAGTGCAGTTTCAGCCCAATCCTGACTTTTATTGGCAGTTTCTAGGAGAGATATGCTTATACCTCAATCAGCAGCAACCACTGCAAGATTGGCTGGCAGTAGCGATTTTTCCCGATCGGCAGACTGATGTTGCTAAGTTATCCGTATTTCAACAAGAGTTGATCAACTCTGGTCGCATTGTGCGGATTTATCTGAATCAGTTTAACGATCGATCGTCCGTTGAGTTTAAGATGTTGAATTTGATCACCTGTCCACAATCCGAGGCGGTAGCAGTAGTGAACCAGATTCGATCGGGGACAAGGGCAGAGGTTATACTTGATTTTATCGAGACCATATTGGTATACAAATTTCCCAAGCTGAGTAGGGAGGAGATCGAGGCAATGTTTACCCTAGATGATTTGAGGCAGACGAGAGTATTTCAAGAAATACAACAAGAAAGTTTGCAACGAGGACTACAACAAGGACTGCAACAGGGGCGCAGGGAAGAGGGACTAAAGTTATTGCTAAGGCAAATATCACGCAAGTTTGGTGCCCTCCCCCCCGATCGGTCTGCCCAAATTAGCGCCCTCCCGCTCGATCGGTTAGAAGAACTAGGAGAATCCTTATTGGACTTCACCACGATCGATGACCTCTACACATGGCTCGATCGGGCTGAGAATAGTTAGTTGTTAACAGAGCCTGCTATGAAGTAATCTACCCCTCAAGAGAGTGAGTTCATGTCAGTTAGGTCTGTCGTCATCAATCTCTTCTCCCACAAAGGGGAGAAGTAGATCAACTTTTTCTAGTCCCCTCTCCCGTTTCCTGAGTGCAGCGGCAGGAGGGTTTCAGAAAAAGCAACTTAAGTCTTTATAATAAATAAAGGAGCTAACAAGATTGTAGTATAGGCTGTCCAAGGATTTAGGGACAGACAAAATAGGGTCTAATTCTGCTTAGCCGCCCCAGGCAGATTCGGTTTTCAACCCACAGGATTTTTTGGTATATGTGAAACTATAGATCAAACCAAGCAATAGTAGGAGAAGCCTATGTTTGACACTAACAATCACGATCTCCAAAACCCCCTCCTCAATTATCTGCGGCAACAGTCCCCGGAAACCCTAGAAAATATTGCCCGATCGGTTACTCCCGAAGTGCGACAAATTATCGCCCAAAATGTACAAAACTTAGTTGGTGTGCTCCCAGAGCAGAATTTCCATGTCAATATCTCTACCGATCGGGAAAACCTAGCGGGAATGTTAGGCTCTGCCATGATGACTGGCTACTTTTTAAGTCAGGTAGAAACGAGGATGCACCTCGATCGTTCCTTCCAGATGGCTTGTAATCAAGATCATGAAGTCTAGCCTGAGTTGGTACAAATTTCTCTACCTTTGTCAGGAAACGGGGCGCAGTTATCGCCAGGGGGGCTGGATGAATTGGGCTGCGGTGAGTACCCTAGCCCTAATGCTTTTTTGTTGGGTATTAGTTATCTGGTGCGGTTGGGCTTGCAACATTTGCTACAGACGATCGGGAGTGCCTTAGAACTGACGGCTTACCTGAAGCCCGATGTCGATCCCCGATCGTTGCAGTCCCAAATTGTCCAGTGGGGAGGCGTAGAAACTGTCAGAATTGAGTCGAAGGAAGTAGCCTGGCAACAGATTCTCACCGATTTAGGGCAACTTGCTCCCTCCACCAATGCCCTGTTAGGGGATAACCCCCTCCTCGATAGTCTAAAAATCTCTACCACTGACCAAAATCTTGTCCCTACTCTGGCTGAACAATTATCCCAATTACCTGATGTTGATAGCGTCTGGTACGGTCAGGATTTAATTTTGCAATTACAGCAGTTAACTGCAGTAATAAATCAGTGCAGTATCTGGGGGATAGCAATTTTAACTACGATCGCTGTAATTGTTATCTATACTACCATCCGTCTAGTAATTTTATCTCGCCAAGAAGAGATAGAAATCATGCAATTGGTAGGGGCTTCCCCCCGTTGGATTTATGGTCCAATTTTGCTTCAGGGCGTGGGTTTTGGTGCTCTTGCTGTAGTATTGGCTAGCCTTTTCTTGGGCGTTACTATCATATTAATTAGTCAAGTGTTGAAAGTCTGGAACTTGTCAGTTCCTGAACTAAGTTTGGGTGTTTTCCCTGGGGTGTTTGCCCTGTTTGGTATCAGCGTTGCCACGATCGGTACTTGGTTTAGTTTGCAGGAAACCCAGGGGAAATTAGATAGTTATCTGCCGATCGGAGGGTCAAGAAAAAAGCCGATCGGCATCAATACTTAGGAGACTAGCTCTAATTCATCGCTAAAAAACCAAGTGCCTTGACTATCGGGGAAGGTAACAATGTATCCCATTTTGCCCCCATCGACAATTTTTTCGCCCTTCACGGTGCCTACTTGTCCCACCTTAGCGGCAATTTCCTTGGACACGCGATCGATACAGGTTTTGACTTTAACTTTTTGTCCTACTTTCATAGTTTCTCCTTCAGATACTGCCACAGATTTTACCATCCCAGTTTACCGATCGTTTTTGTAACTTCTGTTGCCATACGGGCATCAAGGTAGCGCGCTTCTTGGGCAGGGTCAGACTGGTTGAGCGCAGTCTTAAAGGTAAAGCAGCAGCTTAGTTCCAGGGAGGATAGGAGAGCAGTATAAACCAGCTCCGATCGTTGCCGTGCTTCACTCCTGCCAAAACCCATCTTCGATAAAATGACTACATCTGATAGATGTAACGATCGTTTTTCTAGGGCAACATCTAAATAACGGGCGGTGTCTTTCGCCATTGCAGTAATTAAAACGTCATAACGATCGATTTTTTCTATCCAAGCTAAATGACTGAGGCATCGGGTCAGATCATAGGCGGAGACTAGATTCTCCCCTTTATGGGCAAAGTTTGCCCTCAAAAGCTCCTGTCCCTTTTGTGTGCTTATGACTGGTTTAGCTAGAAAAGATTGTTCACCGTAACCGCCCCCGAAGATAGAACGATCGTTTCCTGTTAAACAATGTAACCAATGTTCTAAAACAAAAGGGGGATAGAACTCCTTAAACATTAAAGCCAGACTGTTGGAAGAAATACGGGGATCACCATAGGTAAAAATTAGATCGACGAGACAATGGAAAGGAAACACCAGACTGTTATCGTCTTTGTCTTTGACTAGCCAAGTAAAGGCAGATTCTTGGGGGGATAAATCAGACAAAAGGTAATAGATTGCTAAAAACTTAGTTGTACTCCACATTTGCACCCGATCGGTTGGTCTTCTGCCAAACCAATAACAGTTATTCTTTTGTATTACACATAAACAGGCTTCTGTAACATCTTCATGCAAAAAAGATAAAAAGTCTAAATCGATCCTTGGTATGACACCTTGGGGCGGATAGTTGTCAATTTTATTATTCTTTAGCCTGGCACTAAACTGCTTGATTTCCCCAGCCCAGGGGGAAGAAGTATAACCCCGATCGAGGAAAGCTAATTTTTCTGTTTCAGGGTCAGTAATTTCAGGCTCAAAATTAAGAAATTCCTGAAAGAGAGTTTCCATAACAGGTCTTACACCAAGTAAAATTCCTTTTATTTTCCCCTAAAAGGGCTAGGCTGAGGCTAAGTTTTTATTTTAATAAACTTCTGAGATAACCTGTAATTAAAAAGTCATCCCCGATCGGTTTAATTTTAGTATTCTCTATTATCTTTGCTTCTGACATTAGGTTAATTCCTAGATCGCCGATCGGGTTAGTACCAGTTCCCCCGATAATTTTAGGGGCGATAAAAGCATAAATTTTTTGGATTACTTGGTCTTGAATTGCTTGAGCCGATAGATTGCCGCCGCATTCCCATAGAACTTGATTACATCCTCTCTTTGTCAATTCAATCATTACCGATCGGGGAGTTAGGGTTTCTACTTCCATAACTTCTACCCCTAAATTTTCTAATTCATGTTTAACTTTGTTGTCTGATTTCGGCATAGTAAACACGATCGTGGGGGCATCATTTACACGCCACAAGTTGCGGTCTAAAGGGAAGTCTAAAGAGCAGGACATCACCACTCGCAAGGGATTTTCTCCCCATCCGTGGCTAGTTAGATGAGGATTATCGCAACGCACCGTGGAGCCGCCCGTAACCACAGCATCAGAGCAGGCACGGAGTTGATGCACTTCTGCTCTGGCTAATTCTGACGTAATCCAAAAGCTATGCCCAGTGGCAGTGGCGATTTTGCCGTCTAGGGTCATGGCGTACTTCAAAATGCCAAAGGCGCAGTGGTGAAGCACCCGATGGAAAAAGGCTTCGTTTAGTGTCTGACATTCCTCTGCTAAAACCCCTACGGTGACCGCAATTCCCGCCGATCGTAGCCTTTGGATGCCCTGACCGGAAACCCTGGGATCGGGGTCGATCGTGCCCACTACAACCCGCTTAATCCCCGCCTTGATGATGGCTTCGGTGCAGGGGGGAGTCCTACCGTAATGATTGCAAGGTTCTAAATTGACATAGAGGGTAGCGCCCCTGGGGTCTGGACAATTTTCTAGGGCAACAGCTTCTGCATGGGGCATACCAGCGCGGGCATGAAAACCCTCGGCGATTGCTACACCATTTTGGACGATTATTGCCCCTACTTTAGGGTTAGGAGAAGTTCTACCCTTGACAGCAAGGGCTAGGCATTTTTTCATCCATAACCGATCGGTTTCTTCCATCATTCTAGAGTAGTAATTGGCTGATCTGTCATCAGATTTTTACCAGAAACTAAGTCTTTAATTGTTGCTAATAGAACTCGTTTTTCGTTTACAGCAAATTCTATTTTTACCCGATCGACTCCTACTTGTCCTGGGGGAGACAATTTAGCGACACAAACATCGCTACTTACTTTGGATTTGCGCCATGGCATAGTAACTTTGGGAGATTTAACTAACGATCGGAAGTCAGTTTGTTTAACTAATTTACTACTAGTCATTCTACCCAAATAATCATACACTACTTCCACTTCAGCACTATCAGCAATTTCGCCAATATCTAGTCTAATTTCAGTTTGACCATTAGTAGCTGCTTGTAGAATTAGCGGTTCCATCCTCTTTATCGGGTATTTAGTCCCCTTTTCAAATAGGGGAAAATAGGAATAGGAACGACTATAGGGTTCCCATAGTCTAATAGCGTAGGAATGGCGCAAGAAGTCATCTAATTTTTTTACCTTTGTAGCTAAAGAAAGAGCACCGATCGCTACGGCAGTGAGGGGTTGATCCACCGCTACCTTTTGTTTACCAAAATAGGAAATTACTAATTGTTGCACCGGTATAATTTGACTACTTCCACCCACTAATAAAACCCGCTCGATCGCTTGTTTATTTATTCCCCGATCCTGGGCAAAACTCAATACTTCATCTAAAGCCTGGCGTAATTGTTCTAGCATCTGGTGATTTTCCAGTATATCTGTTAGTTGATCGCGGCTTAAATTCATCTCATAGGCGTGCATTCCTTCATCATCAAACCAAGTTTCTAAAGCCTGGGATTCTGTGGATAGGGTGATTTTTATTCTCTCAGCTAAATCTAATAAATTTAACCAGGCAAGATCGCTTATTTCTTCCCGATCGATTTGCCACTGCCGTAAAAAGAATTCAACAATCCAACTATCAATATCCATACCGCCTACATAGGCATCAGATTTAGCAATTACTTCAGCTTTCAACCTCCGACGTTCATCCCAAATGCTAGTAGTTGTAACTAAACTTAAATCTAAAGTGCCAGCACCAAAATCCACCACTAAAATAACAGCATTAGGTTGCTCGATAGCGTAGCCCAGAGCGGCAGCAGTAGACTCATCCACAAATTTTACTTCTGGGAAATTAAGGGATTGGCTGAGGTCATAATACCAGTCTAAGTAAGTTTCAAAAGCTCCTACAGGCACAGTTAAAATTACTTGGCTGGGCTTAATATTTTGCTCTAAAATTGACTGCCAAATTGTTTTTAAGAATATTTCCCCGATCGTTTCGGCATCATATAGTTGTCCATCAATTCCACGGGAAGGAGGACGAAATTGGGCGGCAATCTCCCGCTTAAAACCCTGAAAAAATCGCTCTGGTTGGGCAAAACCCAAGCGCTGTAACCGCACTTCTTCGCCTATAATGTATTGATTTGAGTTCTTAATAAAAACCTGAGTTGGAATTGTCGAAATTGTTTTAGTGCTGGTTCTAAATTGCCGCGATCGGCTACCAAAATTTAATACTACCGGTCGCTTAGTAATTTCATCAATAGCACAAACTACTGTATTACTTGTACCAAAATCGATCGATACTGCTGTCATCTATTTTACTCCAGTCAGGGATTTTAATGGCACTTCTTCTACAGTTAGAGAAACGACAAAAGTTGTCCCTTGACCCAACTCACTTTCAACTGTAACTGTTGCCCCTAAAACTTCACTAAGACGCTCAACAATAGCTAAACCCATTCCCGCGCCGCCATGAACTCGAGTAGATGAATTATCTCCCATGGTAAAAGGCTGAAATATACGATCGATGTCCTCTGGCTTAATACCAATGCCAGTATCTTTAATTGTAAATACGAGTCTACATCTGTGATTGGTCAATGGATAGGAATTGACTCCGATTGCTATCTCTCCCTCATCAGTAAATTTAATTGCATTTTGAATGAGTCGGTCTAAAATTTCCTGTAGCTTTGACGGGTCTGTTATGACATTTTCTGGTATTTCTGTATGATTTACAAAAGTTAAATTTAACCCTTTCTTAGTCGCTTGGATTTGATACTTATCTTTCAGATCATTAAGAATTGATCGGATACTGCAACTACTTGTTATTACACTATCTGGCTCCAGTCTAATATAATTGAGAATATCAGTTAGTAGTGTCAGTAAATCATTACCACTTTCCACGATCGTTTGGACATAGTCCTTTTGTTCAAGATCGAGATCAGTAAGTTGTAGCAACTGTGCCATACCTAAAATTCCATTCATGGGAGTGCGCAATTCGTGACTCATGACCCCCATAAAGTCCTGTTTCACTTTGTTAGTAGCTACAGCAATTCTTGCCTCTTCTAATACTTTCATCATTTGATTGATTGCCGTACTTAAATCGACTAATTCATCTTTTCCACATAGTTCCAATTCAGGAATTGAATTGGGATTAGCTTTAATGTTTTGCACCTGGCGGTCTAGTTGGGATAATCTGACCAAAAATAACCGATCGAGTAACACTAAAACTAAAATTGTAGTACAAATGCTGATTGTGAGAATTGCTACTGCTAAGAATTGTAGCCCGATAATGAACTGCTGATAGATATAACGATTACTAATTACTTCTAAAATAAATGCGGGCTTCCCCTCTAAGTCAGCGATCGTGGTATACCCAGCTACATGATCCCAATCGACCGGTTTTACTACAAAATCATTTGCTTGCAATAGGCTCCTAATTTGAGAATCTAGATCATTTTTTATAGAAGTATGAATTTTAACTGTGACCCTAGATTCTTCAGAAATTTTATCTAGTTTATATTGATCAATCAGCCTTACCATCATCAGCCAGCCCCGTGATTCTCCTATTTTATTAGAAGGGAGAATAGGGTGCATGGCTAGGATAAAAATTTGGTTATTACTACAGATACTAATACCCGCCTGATCTTTGTATTCAATTTTAGGAAATGTTTGTTTTATTTGTTGTTGATCGGCATAATTAAACCACCTATCAAATACAATTTGCCTATCTTTGTTAGCTAATTGGATACGATTTATTTGCAAGTTAGTTAGAGTTTCTGCCTCATAGTTAGCACTAATATATTCCTCATTTGGCTTTACCATGTAACTGTAGGTATCGTCCCAGTTAGCATAGTCTCTAGCAGTACGATCGACTTGATTTACCTCCCGTAACAAAATATCCTTAATCCTCGCAACTTCATTCCAGACAAATTGTCGTTCTAGTTTGCGATAACTGCGATAAGTATGGATACCCACCAAAGTAAAGACTATGAAACCAAGACCAGTAATAGAACTGCCAACAGCTAACAGTGTCCTAGTCCTGAGTTTCACTATCCTCCTCCAAATTTACGGGCTAATTCTTTTGTTTTTAGTCCGGCTTCAATTACTTCTAAAACTCTAGTCATTCCTGTTGTATTGACCATTTCGTAGGGAATACCTGCTTTTTTGCACACGTCAACAGCTTTCTCCGTCAGAGAATGACTCGCATAGCCAGTCACAATGATAACCATGTCGGCAGTGGCAATGTGGCTTTCCCCCTGCGCCGCTAACTGTAACCCCCCTTGTTCCGTGCACCAGATAATTTCCACATCAGAGTCCCGTAGACGATTCCTAACGGCAGTTTCTAACCGATCGTGCCCGCCATACACTACTATTTTACCCGATAAATCGCTGTACAAGCTAGGGCGTTTTTCTGACTTGCGGTGTCTGGTATTGGGCTGGACATCCGGGGCACGATCGACCCTAGAGCGATTTTCCATCGCCTTGCTGTAGATAAAGTTGAGGGTCTGCTCATGGGAGCCGCGCAGTTTTGCTACTGGTCCTTCGTCGCTGTGGAGGTTGATTTGATAGATTAGGGCATCGACTAACTCTTCTAGCGCCCCGATCGCTTTCAGGTCATTGACATAGCCTTTGATTGCCACGGAAGCATCAGTAGCACTGAAAAAGTCATTTTGTTCGCTCACCATTTCCAATAAATCTGCCTTTAGTTCCTGTCGCCAGTTGTAGAGTTGACTTGCCATCTGCTCGTCTAAAAGGCGCTCTTCCTGCAAGATTAACTGCCGATCGGCGATCGTGGCCGCCCAATTGGGAGCGTCTGCTAGTTTACGCTTAATTTCATCTGCCTGTTCCTGTAGTTTAATGCGCGTAATACTATTATCGTCCGGTGCAAATTCTTTGAGACTGGCTTCTACCTTCTTTAGGAGAGGTTCCAGCCTGGCTTTAATTTGTTGGACAATTTCTTCTAGTTGCTTGTTTCTTTGTTGCTCTAATCGCTTTTGCTCTTGTTCCAGTTTAGCCCTATTGAGTAGTTCGTTGATAGAGGCTTCAAATTCATCTAATTCGGCAATATTCATATTCCCAATCGTAATAGGCGTAAGTAGGCATCTTATCTCAATTAGCGACAGATGTATCCCTAATTTTAACTTTTACGCGCTATAACGTTGAGAACGCCGGTGAGTTCTTCCAGATCGGTTATCGGTACCATTTGACACAGGAAGGGGCGATAGCGATAAAGGCTGTAACCCAGCTCCTGTAAATAAACCGCTACTTCGGTATTGGATTTTTGACCGCTGATGTTTTCGTACAT
>PHFO01000095.1 GCA_002861535.1 Cyanobacteria bacterium M5B4
GGTTTAGATTGTTGTGTATTCATTCCCTCTGACCTGGAAGCAGGCAAGATTTTGGGTACTGTGGTCTATGGTCCTAAGGTGTTTGCTGTCCATGGCAACTACGACCAGGTCAATCGCCTCTGTTCTGAGGTTGCCAATACCTACGGTTGGGGCTTTGTCAATATCAACCTGCGTCCCTACTACTCGGAGGGTTCTAAGACCCTGGGTTATGAAGTGGCAGAGCAGTTGGGCTGGCAGTTGCCCGATCATATTGTGGCGCCCTTGGCTTCGGGTTCCTTGTTCACTAAGATTTACAAGGGCTTCCAGGAGTTTATCAAGGTGGGTTTAGTGGATAGCAAGCCGGTGCGGTTTAGCGGTGCCCAGGCGGAGGGTTGTTCTCCCATTGCCCAGGCGTTCCAAGAAGGGAGGGATTTTATCGCTCCGGTCAAGCCCAAGACCATTGCCAAGAGTATCGCCATCGGCAATCCGGCGGATGGAGTCTATGCCCTAGATGTGGCGCGGAAGACGGGGGGGCACATTGAATCTGTCACGGATGCGGAAATTGTAGAAGCGATGAAGTTGTTGGCGGAAACGGAGGGGATTTTCACGGAAACCGCCGGGGGCACCACGATCGCTGTGCTGAAGAAACTGGTAGAGGCGGGCAAAATTGACCCGGAAGAGACGACCGTAGTCTACATTACGGGCAATGGGTTAAAAACTCAGGAGGCAATCCAGGGCTACATTGGCGAGCCTTTCCAGATTGAAGCTAAGTTGGATAGCTTTGTCCGCGCCTACGATCGTTCCCAGACCCTCGATCGGTTGGAGTGGCAGACGGCACTGGTCTAAAATGCCTCGGCGGGCTAGACTGGAATAAAGTATAAAATTTTTATGAAATTTATTACCCTCCTTGGCTCTACGGGCTCGATCGGTACCCAGACTCTTGATATTGTGGCTCAGTATCCCGATCGGTTTCGGGTGGTGGGGCTGGCAACGGGCAGTAATGTAGAACTGTTGACCCATCAGATAAGGCGATTCCGTCCCGAAATTGTGGGCATAGCTCAGGTAGAAAAGTTTGCCGAATTGCGGGAAGCTCTGGCAGACTGCGACCCCATGCCGATTTTGGTGGCGGGGGCGGAAGGATTAGAAACGGTCGCCAGCTACGGACGATCGGAGACGGTAGTAACGGGCATTGTCGGCTGTGCGGGCTTGTTACCCACGATCGCTGCCATCAAAGCTGGGAAAAACATTGCCCTTGCCAATAAAGAAACCCTGATTGCCGGTGGGGCAGTAATCAATCCCTTGGTAAAGGAGTATGGCGTGCAGCTATTGCCTGCCGATTCTGAGCATTCTGCCATTTTCCAATGCTTGCAGGGAGTGCCGGAGGGGGGCTTAGAGCGTATTATCCTCACTGCCTCTGGGGGGGCTTTCCGCGATTTACCGATCGAGCGTTGCCCCAGGTGACGATCGCTGATGCCCTCAAACATCCCAACTGGACTATGGGTAAAAAAATCACGATCGATTCTGCCACTTTGATGAACAAAGGCTTGGAAGTGATCGAAGCTCACTATTTATTCGGCTTAGACTACGACCACATCGAGATTGTGATCCATCCCCAGAGCATCATTCATTCTTTAATTGAACTCAAAGACACGTCAGTACTAGCCCAACTAGGGTTGCCGGATATGCGCCTGCCCTTGCTCTATGCCCTTTCCTACCCCGATCGGGTGCCCACTAATTGGGAGCGTCTCGATTTAGTCAAGTGCGCTAGTCTGACTTTCCGCGCCCCAGACCATCGCAAATATCCCTGCATGGACTTAGCCTACAGTGCCGGTCGGCTGGGGGGCACCATGACGGCAGTATTAAATGCCGCCAACGAAGAAGCTGTGGCGCTATTTTTGGCAGAAAAGATTAGCTTTATGGAAATTCCCCGCTTCATTGAAGCTACCTGTAGCCGCCATGACCATATTTCTAGTCCTAATTTGGCGGATATTTTGCAAGCCGATCGGTGGGCACGATCGTTTGTGCAGTCCCAATTAGTCACAGCTTAGGAAACCCTCTAGGCAGTTCTGCGTCTAAAATGGCACAAAGACTAAGGAAGTAGTATGGATAAATTGTTAGCGATCGGTTTGTTGGCAAGCTCTCTGGGAAATTTTACGCCCCTAGAAGCCCAGCCCCGTCCAGCCTTCAATAGCGATGAACAAACTACCATCAATGTCTATCAATCGGCTCTCCCTGCTGTAGTCACCATCAGGAGTGGCAGTAGTACCGGCTCTGGCAGTTTTATCAGTGCCGATGGTTTAGTTTTAACTAATCAGCACGTCGTCGGGCGCAATAGCACAGTGGAAGTGAGGACCCAGGACGGGCGTAGATTTGTCGGGCATGTGCTCAGCACCGATCGGCGCAATGATTTAGCCTTAATTCGGGTGCAGTCCCAGGAGAGATTCCCCTTTATCCGTTTAGCTGATGCCAGCGCGATTCAAGTAGGACAAAGAGTATTTGCGATCGGTTCCCCTTTTGGTTTGTCGGGTACTTTAACTACAGGCATTTTAAGTAGAATTGCCCCCAACGGCGACCTGCAAACCGATGCCGCCATCAACCCTGGTAACTCCGGTGGTCCCTTACTCAATTCCAGGGGAGAGTTGATCGGGGTGAATAAAGCAATTATCGGCAATGGACAGGGGATCGGCTTTGCCACCAGTGCCCCCACCGCCCGCGCCTTTATCGCCCAGAGCCGCAATAATTCCCCTGTTGCCACTAAGCCCCAGGGACCCAGGTTAGGAGTGGTGGTAGACGGACAGACCTTTGTCATTCAAGAGGTCGCCAGTAATTCCATTGCCAGTCGAGCCGGTTTGAGACCAGGGGACAAAATTATTGCCGTCAATAATCAGCCCCTGCGGGATGTGCAGGAGTTAGTGGAATTTTTAGACAGTCAGCCTAAAGTGCTGCAATTGGTGATCGCCCGCGATCGGCGCATCGGCAGAGTGCTAATTGAGTTTTAATGGCAAGATTGATTAGGTTAAGGGAGCATGTCAATCCCCTTTCTATCCAGTTTAGAACCCCTACGCCGCCCCCCGATTGGCACAGCATTTATAGGGATTGGCAATTGCCCCTGAGTTTAGATTTAGGCTCTGGGCAGGGGGAATATCTGTTAGGGATGGCGCAACAGTATCCCGATCGGAATTTCTTAGGTTTAGAAATTCGTCAGCCCCTAGTGGAATATGGCAATTCCATCCGATCGGCTTTAGGATTAAATAATGTTTATTTTCTCTTTTGTAATATCAATCAAACCCTGCCAGGATTACTACCTCAAGGGAAAGTTAGCGAAGCAACCATCCAATTTCCTGACCCTTGGTTTAAGCGCCGCCAACAAAAACGCCGCCTCGTCAATGCCGAATTAGTGAATACTTTAGCCCAATTACTTGTTCCCCAGGGGAAGGTTTTAGTACAGTCCGATGTCTTGGATACTGCTAAAAGTATTTTGAAACAATTTGATGCCCATCCCCAATTTCATAACACCGCCGGGGTAGGAGCATTCACCGATCGTTATCCAGAACACATTCCCACCGAGAGGGAGTTATGGGCGATGCGGAAAGAACGCCCTGTCTACCGCATGGTATTCGTGAGAGTTTGACGCTCTCCCGCTAAATTGAGAGATTCTTAGTTCAACGAGTCCAATTAACTTAGATACCTTGCGTCAGAGGTGGTTCTCTCCCTAAGCGTTACTTCGAGTCCGCCCGGGAGTCTTCTAACGACATCAAGATAAAAAGACCGATTGGTGTAAGATAAACCAAAAGTGGGAGGGGTATGATTTTTGCTTGGGCTGTCTTAATCATTATCGGAGTAGGCTTAATTGTTTGGGGAGCCGAAACCTTTGCGGAACATCTCGGAGCCGCCGCTGTCCGCTTACAAGTTAGTTCATTTGCCCTAGCCTTGTTGCTGGCAGGGGCAGAACCAGAAGAACTCGCCACCGCTGTAACCGCATCCCTCAGGGAGGCACCAGCGATCGCCTTTGGGGATGTTGTCGGTGCCAATATCGCCATTTGTTTAGTCGCCTTGGGAGTGGGTGCTTGGATTGCCCCCCTGCCCTTCAGTAAAAGAGTCATGCACTATGCCCTTGTTGGTTTACCGATCGGCATCCTGGCGACTTGGTTTATTTGGGATGGAGAGATTAACCGCCCCGAAGGACTACTCCTGGTTGGCTTGTATGTGCTCTACGTCACTATTATTTGGTGGCTGGAACGCCGCCCCCCTGCTTTAGGAGAAACCGCAGAATTAGCTGAAGCCGCCGAGAAACTAGAGCAGGGCATCCCCGATCGAGTAGGTAGGGACTTAGCTTTAGTGTTTGTGGGATTTGCCGCCATGGTGGCCGGATCCGTCCTCCTGGTAGAAGCTGTACGACAAATCACCCAAGTTGAAGTAACTCAGACCAAACTGGCACTTTCCCTTGTTGGTTTTGCTACAGCCTTTGAGCTAGTGATTCTGGCTTGGTCAACCGCCAGGCGGGGAGCAACCGAAGCCGCCGTTGCCGGAGTAGTGGGATCATTTGCTTACAACGTAACGATGACCTTAGGCACTGCAACGATCGTTCGTCCGTTAAAGATTATCGATGCCAGTCCGTTGCACTTTCCTCTTATTGCTATGCTAGGAGCCCTGGCACTGATCATTGTATTAGCATCATTTACAGGCTATCTTGGTAAAAAAGCAGGACTGATTTTACTTAGCTCCTATCCTCTTTTTCTGATTGTCTTATTGACTACCTAAGTTCAATAGTTCTGGGACTGTCAAAACTTTTGTCCAGCCTTGATCAGGACTTACATTGCTTTTTCGGAAACCATAGACCTCTCCCAAAAGGGATGCCTCAGCGTAAGTCTTGCTTGACTTCCCATCAAGGGAGCGGGCAACTCCTCATAAAAAAGGGCGACAATGCCGCCCCACAATCAACCACCAAACTTGTTAGGCTTCGTAGGTTTCCTTGCCAGAAAACTTGATGCTACCAGGGCTAGGATTGTCACCAATTTTACGAGCCACACTGCCTACTGCTACCCGACCTTGGTTTACCTTCTCAGGAAACACACCGTCATTGGGATGGAGGTAAACTTGGTCACCACTGGGAAACTCCCGCCAAATTTTGTAGTTATTGATCTTAAAGGTACGCAATTGCCGCCCTAAAGCCAAAGCCTGCTCTTTTTTGGCAAAGTAGACCATGTTGTCCCCTTCGTGCATGATAGCAGCGCCGCCCGTAGGCATCTCAAAGTATTGCTCCTTGGGACTATTCCAAGTGATCAAATACTTCTCTTCGGTAAAAGCAGAGGAGAGTAACCCCCCGGTGCTACCGCCCCAAGTAGGTACTTTGCCTGTAGGCTTCTGCATTTCATCTGACATAGATTATCCTCGTAAAGTTATTAGCATTAAAGATAACATTTACCGATCGTTACTCCCCAAGACAACTTAATGTTCCTTTACGAAGTACGGTTGCGCTTCAAAATGTCCCGCGCCATATTGAGGTAGTCCTGCTCACCATCGAGGCGGGGGATACTCACGGAGGGCACTTCGATCACGGGGTCGTCTAAATCGAGGGGATTCGGCTTAATCCCGATCGTGGTTTGTCCAGAGGATAGGATATTAGGCTGATGGAACAGGTATAGAATTTTATCTCCCTCCATCCAGCTAATATTAGCAGGGACGATCTCTAACCGATCGTTGCGTTCAAATAAAAGGGGTAAAATCAAATTTCTACTATAAAAAATGTTGAACTGGACTAATTGCCGATCGATGTCTTTATCTAAAGTTACTTCGCCCAATCTAGTTTCCCGCTGATTGATATATTGATTCCAGGCTTTAATGGGAATGCGATAGCCGAAGGCAGGAATAATATCGTTAGTTTCTTCTACCTGGGGCGGATAAACAGCAAAGACACGGGAAGGACGAAATTCTTCTAGGGCGCGCTGGGCTAGAACCAGGTTAACATCAGTATTAGCAGTGAGGGCGATAAATGTACCAACACCATCTAAACCGGCAGAATTGAGGGTATTAACATCTAAGCCACTACTGACAAAAGCGGGTATATCATAATCGCGGGCGCGGCGACAAAGGTCGGGATTAGTATCAATTAGTGCTACTTTTTTACCCCTGGCTTGACAGAGACGGGCTAATAACAAACCTAGATCGTTACCCCCTACAATGACTAAATTGGCTAACTTGGGGTCATCATTTAATTTAAGGAGTTTTGCTACCCAGTTTGCTGTTAGTCCCTGCAGAAAAACCGTCATCAAAATTGTCAGGAATACTTGGGCTTTGACTGCTTCACCGCCACTGATCCCCCGCTGCGTTAGTAAGAGGGAAAATAGAGAGGCAACGGAAGCCGCCACAATTCCCCTGGGAGCACACCAAATTAAAAACGCCTTCTGCCGCCAGTTGAGGGTGCTATTCCAGGTACAAATTAAAATATTGAGGGGACGAATGAGGAACATTAACGTCAACACGGTGTAAATGCCCCCCCTGCCCAAAGCGAACAAACTGGGAATAGATAAATTGGCGGACAATAGGATAAATAGGACGGAAATTGTCAGGAGGGTCAACTGTCCCTTAAAGCGCAGTAGTAACCGTTCATCAGGGATGGCAGCTGCCCTTACCATGATCCCCGTCAGTACTGCTGTGGTTAAGCCCGATTCGCTCTCTAGGGACTGGGCAAGACCCGCTAACCCTAATACCGTGGCTAGGACTACGGAGCTTTTGATGTCGTCGGCTAAAAACTGCGATCGTTTCAAAAATTCCCCCAGGAGCCACCCCCCCCACAATCCCGATCGCGCCGCCAATGCCTAAACGCGACACCAGTCCCTCTGCTACCTCGATAGCGCTGGAATCCCGATTTAAGACCACATTCAGGACGGCTACAGCCAAGATTGCCCCGATCGCGTCAATTAAAACCCCCTCCCCCTCCAATAAAGTAGCTAGGCGCTTATCGATGCCGATATTTTTGAGTAGGGGATTGATCACCGTAGGACCAGTCACCACTACCAGAGAAGCGTAGAGGAAAGCTAACTGCCAGGGAAATTCACTAAAATAATGGGCAGCGATGCCGCCCCCCACCAGGGTAATCAGACCACCGATCGTGACTAGGTTCCTCAAACTGCCAGAAACCTTGCCCAGGTCTTGTAGTTTTAAGTTTAGTCCCCCTTCAAATAAAATTAACGACACCGAGAGGGAGACAATTACTTCTAAACCTGTGCCCAAATCCTGGGGACGCACCCATTTCAAGCCGTCATTGCCGCACAAAATACCAAAACTTAAAAGAAAAACAATGCTGGGTAACTTAAAATAATTGGCAATAACCTGCGCCAATACCCCCGACCCGATCGTCAGAATCATCATTAGAGTTAGCTCTGGGGCGTTATCCATGAGCAGGGGTCGTCAAGGGCACAGCAATTATACTTAAGATTTTCTTTATAGTAGCATTAGGCACTATCGACCCAAGTCATGGAGTTGGTTAATTATGTCTTTACAGGCAAGGGCGATGGCTGTTAATTCCTCCCGATCGGTATTTGGGGGAGGGGGGAGGGGCTGAGCAAACCGGACAGTAACTGGGGTTGCCTTGGGACGGGTTGCACCTTTGGGCAGGAGGGCGTGGGTACCCCAGAGGCAGGCGGGGAGGATGGGGACTTGCGCCTTAGCCGCGATCAGGATTGCCCCTAGTTTGGGGTCAGTGATTTTGCCATCGATCGTGCGGGTGCCCTGCAAAAAATGCCCGTCGCCCAGCCCTGGGCTAAAAAATGCAGAGCATCGCGAATTGCTTGGCGATCGGATTGCCCCCGCTTGACGGGGTAAGCCCCATAGAGTTGGATAATTTGCTTCAAACCCGGCACATGGAACAGTTCCTCCTTAGCCATAAAGGCAACGGGACGACCGAGGCAGGCAGACAGGAGGGGGGGGTCAAAATCGCTGGCGTGATTACTGACAACTACAAACGCTCCCTGGCGGGGTACATTTTCTGCGCCGTAGACTTTTCCCCGCAGGAGAGTATAGAAAGCGGGAGCAACGATCGACCACTTGAGTAGCCGATACATCAATAAGTTGATGGGAGGCTCCCGCTCTGCCATAGGGTTTAGGATTGGAAAACGGAGGGGAACCCGACTTTAATGTCTTCTACTACCCCGTCCCTTAACACCACATCTACCTGCATCAAGGCAATCAGATTATCGCCCTTAGCAACGGGGAAGAAACTTTCCAGCTGACCTTGGTTGACCTCTTGCTCCAATTCCAGGACTTGCACTTGATTGAGTTGTTGTAAGAACTGATTCTTTTGTTGCAAGACTTCGTTCTTTTTCTCATTCATTTCTACACGAATGCTATCGATCTGACGTTGGACATCGAGGGGAATCGGCTTGATGCTCTGGCGTTCGATTTCCGTAATCATGCGATTGCCTTGGGTATCAATTTGCTGGACTTGACCATCGCACTGGCTAATTTGCGCCTGGAGTTGTTGTTGCATTTCCTCCTTCCAGCGGGGCGTGACGATCACTTTGATGTTGACATTACGTTTGAGCAGCAGTTGGTTGGCAAAATCGATCGAGTTCATAGTTAGGTTGTTAAACACCCTGCTAATCATACCCGTTTTTGGCAATTACGACACGATTTCTCCCTGCCCCCTTGGCCTGGTAGAGAGCATCATCGGCGGTTTTGATCAGGTGTTGCATGTCTTTGTAATCGGCGGTCAATGTGGCTCCGCCGATACTGACGGTAAATACGATCGTAATTCCCCCCATCGTCAATCGCATTTCTGTTACTGCGGTTCTGATGCGTTCGGCGACGCATTCTGCCCCCGTGCGATCGGTTTCGGTTAGTAAAACGGCAAATTCTTCGCCACCGATTCTGCCCACAATATCAGTATGGCGCACGACCCGACAGATTAACTCTGTCAGGGCAATAATAGCTTTATCGCCGATGGGATGACCGTAGTTATCGTTGATGCGTTTGAAGTGGTCAATATCGATCAACAACAGACTGAGATGTTTGTGGTAACGCTGGGCACGCTGAAATTCCCTGCTACCTAGTTCTAAGAAGAAGCGCCGATTGGCTACTCCTGTCAAGCCATCTTGGGTTGCCTGCTGTTCTAGGGTTTTTTCTAATAGAAAAGTTTGACGACGACCCCGATCGGTCATCATGCCTAAAATGTAAAATAACAGACAGGTAGCTACTAGAAAGACATTGGCATTGAGCCACAAAAACCGATCGGTTTTGGCAATTGCCATCACCAAATTAGGAATCAAAAAAAAGCCTAG
>PHFO01000096.1 GCA_002861535.1 Cyanobacteria bacterium M5B4
TCTTTGATAATTTGTCTTCACAGCATCCACTACTATTTGGGTAATTTGGTCTTTTAGCTTGGTCTCCATCATGTTTGCGAGTGTCTCCAACCACTTAGTATCACTGGGTAAAAAGCATGCTATATTCCTATATGTCTCGGCTGTAAGCTGCACGTTATTCTGAGCAATATCACGAAGTTTCTCTTCAAGATGTGTCCAGAATGCCTTGGGTAGGTGTTTCTGAAGCTTTTCGATTTTTTCGACACAGGTTTGAGACGAGATATGCTCTGATCATATTCGGATCCATGAAATATCTCAAGCCAAGCGCGGAGTAGGTGTAGTTGCTTCCATTCTTTTTTTTGTCTGGTTTCACTACACCTAAGAGTGTTTCTACGTTTTCCCGAAGAGTTTCAAGGTCGCTCTGGGGTTCTTGCTTACTCAAGGCTTCAGCGATATATCGAGCAGCGATCTCAATCTCAATACTAATCTTAGCTTTATCCACACATTTGGCATATCTTCTCCAAAAACGATGTACTGGGTTGACATCTTCTTCGCGATGCATCATATCTAAGAATATTCCAAAATAAGAATCTATGTCATCAGCGTCATCAATACCCATATCGTTGTCGCTAAAGCGAAAATAGTAAGCAATCCTCGAATAAACATTCGCCCTGAGGAGAACTAAATTGTTTGAGCTGTCGGGTGATATAACTGGTTGCTTTACATTACCATTATTATCCTGTCCCAAGTTTTGTAGGCTTGCCGATAAAATCTCATTCTTAGCGTTTTGTGCGAACTTTATCCAACCATTCCGTAGCTGTTTTAGCAGCTTCTGCGTAATTCGCTGGTCACTTTTATCGTCCTCTTCTTCCTCAGAAATTGGTGCCCATAGCACTAGGTTGGATGGGATGGATGGGATGGATGGGTTGAATATCTTTGTTAGAGTATCCTTTCTGTTCTCGTCTGTTTCGTTTGGACCTCGTCGATGTGTCTTTTTGATGCACGTTGCCAAGCAAATGAAAAAGTTGGTGTTTTGGCTGGATTCTGTAGGCAACCACTCCCAGAGTTCAAGTGGCTTTTCATCAGCACTACGAGGTTTTTCCTTGTTGCCTAAGAATTCATATCCTTCTTGGTTTACTGTTTGACCGTGACCAGCAAAGAAGAAGAAGACGTTCGTAGCTGAAGATTGTGGATGGTTTTTTAGAACCTCACGAATCGTAGAGAGCGGTTCGTACACCCAGTGAATATCGTAGCCAAACAGCACAAGAAAGCGTGCCATGTCGTGCATGTCTGTAAAGACCTTTGTCAAATCGCCCCCCGGCTCACCAACGATCCATGCATCACCCAGCTTTGCATCACCCAACTCTGGTGTCGTAATTAGGGCAGCAGGGATGTGAAAATATCCTTGACTTGTGCCCTCTTTAAAATTGAATAGCTCGTCTACCGTCTTCGATGTCGGTGTCGGAGAAGCATTATCGGTGGCGGTTGGCACGTTATTGCTCCTTTCTCAGGTAGCTGGAAGCAACGAGAAGTCGCGCTTCGGAGGGTGAACAAAAACTTTCGGATTCTGTTCGGTGATATGCAGTCCTACTTTTCGTGCAGTGACCGCGTTCGAGGAGTTGGCAATTGCTTGTATTGCTCTACATACGCAGTTAACCAGTGATTCATCTTTTGAAACATTGTCCTTCCACGTTACATAGGATAGGCACGGATGCACTGTTGGCAGCCAGTTGGAACCGAGATGCTGCTGAGCTTGGCGCAAATCCAGCACAAGAAACACATTTTTGTCCGCCAAGGCAAGCCGCTGCACCCAGGCTTTGATCGAAGATAGTTCAATATTCTCTTCTGTACAAGAACGAGTAGCATAGTGCAGGACTTGATACGGCTGTTGACCATGTATCTTACTGCCCCAGTAAACAAGCAACGTACTCTGAGCCGGATACGCTAGTACCTGCTCCAGCTCTTGCCTGATGTGGGCTGCTGGCTTGTCAACAACAGACACGATTGACGTTGGCGACCGCTCTTTAGGGAATTGCGCGATTGCCGTCGTAAATTGTTCTGGAGCTAGCGTCATCTCTGGAAATGCCCTTGAAGGTGCGTCGGTATTGAGATAGGGAAAGTAGCCATTCCCAATCAGGAGCAGGTGATGTTCGTGCGCCTGCAAGGTATGCTTCAGCCGATGCTGCATAAGCAGCTGGCTTTCGTGTGTTCGCCAAGCATGCTCCAGCTTGTCGGTAAAATAGCTGCGGTTGCGCTCGAAGACTTCTGGCATATGCTGAAAAATCTCGCGCACCGGCACAAAGTGCCCACCAACCGGAAAATTCGTATCATCCGAACTTTTAACTACGCCAACGACTGCACCCGTATGCTGGTTGAGTACGGCTGCACCACTCATTCCCCCAGCGATCCGATCATCCCTGAAGCGCACCAACCTCATTTGATCACAGTGAACATCGCCAGCGATGCATCCCGTGATGGGAAATCCTTCCATCTTCCGATCAGTATGCTGAAATCCGTAAGCATATACCGGATCATTATGAGACCACTCTGGTAGCAAGTGCACCACGTGAGGATTATTCTGCGGCATAGTGGCGGGGTTGGGTTCAAGGATCAACAGGGCAATATCGAGCTGCTCTGGTTCCTTTGGATGCCGTATCTCCTTCACCGTGAAAGGCGGTTCACCATCCGCACGTTGGGCAAGTGTAACGCAGATAGTAGCAGTTAAATTCTGAACGACATGCTTGCAGGTCAGGATGGTATCGTTGCTGATAAAAAATCCAGTACCGACAGTATCCGTGTTTGTCGTAATCTTAGTCGTAATCTTAACTGTGCATTGTTGTAACAAGCGGATGAGATTATCTATCATAGATTCTTATTCTTCAGCCTCAAATTCTAGGGTCACGTTCAGATTTACCTGCCCACCAATACTTAAAAACGTAGCAATCACACTGCCCCCTTCTACTGCCAATTGAATGCCATACTCCACTGAAGCACGCTTAGCACCAGTCTCTTGCAGAGCCGCGCCAATTGGCTTCGAGAGTTGCACAATGCCCTGCGTGATCTGTTCCATCACGCCCTTAGGGATGCCACCACTAACATCGCCATATGCTGCTCCGATGGCCTGCACCCGAATTGTCGTTTCTTCATCGAGCATGAGTTCTGCCGTCACAATGTTGTTCATCATTCACTCCGTTTGTTATAAGCCACGCTGAAGCCGATTCGAGAGTGAGCTGGGACTATCCCAGAATGTCTCTGGCACATCCCGCAACCACGCCTTCGTTTTTTCAATAGTCGTATTAATGTCGTACTCAATACGGTAAATAGTAAAATTAGACAGGTGCTGCGTTAGCTCTAATATACCATAGGATGCGCGATTATCACCGTCGCGGGGTTGACCCACACTACCGGGGTTAATGATAGCGGGGAGCTGCAATTCGTGCGGGGTTGCAAGGGTATCAGCGAAGTTCGCTCCGATGAAAATCTCTTTCCAAAGTCGAGTAGTCCCAATAATGCGGTCGGTAGCGTAAAAAATACTAGGGCGATGCGTATGTCCGACAATACAGAGCGGTGTGTCTAGCATCTCGATTGCGAGACGGGCATCCTCAGCATTTTCGATGTAGCCATATACTCCAACCGGATCGGATGGTGTTGCATGCACAAGCGTGGCCCGCAGGGATGCAGTGAGTTGCAGTTCAATCATTTCAGGTAGGCATTCCAACAGGTTGAGCATTTCTGGGGACAGCTCGCTGCGGGTCTGCGCTAACGTTTTACGTGCAGTATCGGTAAAACAACTCGCTACAGTTTCGTCTAGCAGGCCTTTCTCATGATTGCCTTGTAACCAGAGCCAGCCTTCATGTTCAGTCCCATTGGTGTAATATTTATGTTTTTGAAGACGATTTTGCAGCACATCAATGACTGCCTGACTATCGGCATAGTAGCCAACCACATCCCCCAGACAGATCACTGCATCTACATTGCGTGTTTCAAGATCGGCCAACACACATTCCAGTGCGGCGAGGTTGCCGTGAATATCGCTAATAAGGGCATAACGCATAGGAGCCTCCTTAACATATCCTGATCACGAGCAACACTGGTCGAACAACAGGTGTCATACCTACGGGGAAAAAGAAACTCACAATCCAGTTGTATATCCCCGGCCCCCAGAAAATCGCCGCACCGATCAATGCTGCGGCAAGAATGCCGAGAACAATGTAGCCGATTGGGTTGGGTGTCTCCGCTTGCATACTGTCAGCATCACGAATAACACGATCAGCTTCCTCAGCGAGAGCCGGATCAATTTCTTTCGCTTCGCTTGCCAGCGTGCGTGCTTGATCAAAATCACTCTTGTTGACTGCCTGTTTCGCCATCTCCAATGTTTGCCGCGCCTGCTGATAGCGTTGTTCAAGCTCCTGCCACGGCTGTTTGTCATTCAATTGCTGAAGTGCGTTCTCGGCAGTTTGTAACAGCTCTTGAGCGTTACTCCGTGCAAGGTTGAGGGACCGATGATCATGAGTTATAGACAATATCGCAAGAACCGAGCGCAGCTGCTCGATTGCCGCTGCATACTGTGTTCGGCTCTGGTAGTAGGCATCAATTCCCGCTTGCCAAGCCTTTTTGGGTACAATTCCACGCGCTTCATCTTCAGCCTTCTGTGCCTGCGAAAACGCATCGCGTCCGTTTTTGAGCAATGTATCAACATCCTCAAGTTGCTTATCATCAAGGTCTGTTTTGATCTGTGCGGGATGGAGCGCAAAACGATTGTCAGGATCTAATTTCTGTAAAAGATTAGCTTGTACCTGATACGCTCTACGATACTCACCCATCTGGGTAATAGTGGCGGCTTCCTGCTCTTGTTTTCGCAAATCTTGCATATCTTGAGCAATCTTTTCGAGAATGCGATATTGTTGGGGGTAACGCTCACGATTGCTTTGTGGGCGCGGCTGGTTCGTTTGTTCAGCAATCCAGATTGTTGTCCGGTATACGGCATCCTCAGCCTCAGCCAGTGAACGAAAAGATTCTTGCAATGTGCTCCTCAACTCATCTTGGATGATATGCTCAATGGCACGGACGATACGGACAACCTCATTCCGAGCTTTCTGATCGGCTTTGATGCGTTCAGTGAGGCTTTCTGGGCTGCTGTTATCAAGTTCTATATGGATGTACGGGTGCTTTCGAAAATGCTCACGCGCACGCTGAAGATCAAGCTCAATCGAGTGGAAATCGTTACTCCCACGCGCACGCTCCTGCGCCCAGCGAGTGCGTGCAGCATACAGATCGTGTTCAGCCAGTTCACACAAATTCTGGGCGGTTTTGAGTTTCTCAAGAGCTTGGTTGATTTCAGTATGCGGCTGTGGCTCTATCTGAGGCTGACGCTGCGCCCGTTCAGCTTTTTGGATCAACGATAGAATCGTCTCAGGATGGATTCCGCGTTGGTTGTTTCCCCCGATGTTCAAGAGATGGTTTACTTGCTCGACGATCTGATCGCGTAATGTGCGTAATGCAGTTCGCACGCGCTCCTGTCCACGAGTTCCCTCAGGGTCGTGTGGGTTAAGTGAGAGTACGTCTTTGTAGTGTTGATAAGCCTGTTCGATACCTTCAATTGTCTCAGCCCGCAAAGCCTGTTCAGCTGCCTCAAGCATGCGTCGCCGCTCAGTGGCGGCTGCGTGTTCATAAGTGCTAAAGTAGGTATTGTAGCGTGTTTGCAGTTGAGTGCGTTGCTTATCATCAATAGCGAGATCGGGTTGAGCGAGAGCTTGGTCAAGCAGCCTGATTGCTTCCTTTAATTGGTTGCGATCTCCTGTAGTACTGTAGATGCTATAACACTTTTGTGCTTGTTCATCAAGCGTTTTGGTGCGATTGAACGTTGTTTGCACGGTGCTGAGCTGCTGGCGGAGCTGCTTCACCCGATCCTGAATATCGGTGAAGGCTCCCTGTTGGGCAATTGCGAGTTGCTCGCTACTGCCACTGAAATCCTTCTGTTTCAGCAAGGTCTCCGCCTGAGCAAGAGCAACCTCAGCACGGCACCGGCTCATCCAGAGGCCTACGTCGGGATCGGTCTGAGATCCTTTCTCAAGCAGGGCAAGCGCATCACGCCAACTACAGCTCTCCATTTTACGCTGCGCTGCTACCTTGAGAAGTTGCTGATATTTCTTCTGGGTAGCTGGATCGCTCAAGTCAAGCTGGCTGAACATTTCTAGGGCTTGCTCGTACTCACCCCTTGCAGCATGGTGTTCTGCTTGCCCCCGTTGCACCAGTTGTTCAACTTGACGGCGCAGCGTGGTGCTTTCAAGGTCTTCGAGTTGTTCGTTGTGCAGCGTGCTGAGATAGCCCTGTGCTAAGCCAAGATCAGGTTTATCAAGAGCAGTACGTATGCCTCGTTTGAGCATACTACGCCAATCATTGCGGATTTGGCTGAGACGCTCATCAATGTCGCTTGTAAGCACGGGAGCGATCTCTCGCGCCTGCTGGAGCAGTGTACAAGCGCGTGTGAATTCTCGGCTTTGGGCTGCTGTTTTTGCTTGTTCTATCAACTGTTTGGCTTGTGTACGGGCCTGTTCTTGCATGCGGAGTTTTGTCCGACAACGCTCAAGGTCATCGTTGAGTTCATGGCATCGCTCCCGCAAGGGTCGTTGCTCACTAGCGGGAAGGTCGGAGACTTTACCCTCAACGTGAGCAAGTTGCTTGAGGCATGCCTCGAGTGTAGCAATCTGCGGTACAATCAGCGTTTCTTCGGCATCACGAATGGCTTGGCGGATTTGATCGGTGAGGATGCCTTCTAGCAGCTTCTTGGCTCGTTCATTCATGGGGTATTGAACAAGAATGCTGCGTACCTGTTGCTCGGCTTCTTCAAGGCTCCCAGTACCGCGTTTACGGGTGACTTCTTCCAACTGCTGGTTCAGGTTCTGTTGCGCTGTTTGGGCTTCATCTAGTGTGCCCCGAATGCGCTTACGCATGGCTTCGATGCGGTCATTTTGAAGTGCTGGTGCTAATTTCAAGGCTTCCTGAATATCTTGGTCAATTGACTGAGGGTTGTCATAACGAGCTATCGCCGCTCGGATTTTTGCCAAGCGGGCATCTAGCTCAGCAACGGTCTCTTCTTCCCAACGCTTCTCGACACGCTCATGGAGATTGTCTATGACCTTGCTCTGGAAATGCTCATCGGTGTAGGCCGTGAGCTTGGCGAGTTCATCCATTGCCTGTGCATACTGCTGCTGGTTGTATGCCTGTTCTGCTCGGGTGTATGCTTGATACACCTCCGTGAGCCGCCGATTTCGCCCCTTGAGGTCTTCCAGCGTGGCGGTGATGGTATCAATTCGTTTGGTGGTCTCAGGGTTATCAAGCAATTGTGTACGGATGCCCTGCACTAGCACTTGATCGTTCTTTTGCGTATCCTGAATCTGCTCGCCACGTAAGATGCCAAGCGCATCACGGTAACGTTGTTCGGCTGCTTCAAGCAGGCTGACTTGGAGGGTATCGTAGGCAAGGACGACATCTGTCTGGGCAAATGTAACATGGTCATTTGCTTGCTTGAGGTGATTCTTCCGAAGCTGATTCAACCATGTTGTGTATTGGGCTAATAAGTCGTTTCCGTCGGCATCGGTCTCGCTTCCGTCATTCAGCAGACGGCGGATAGCAATGATTTGCCCAGAGATATTCGCTACCTGCTGTGCAGTTGTGAGCTCGCCGTACTTCTTGAGAAACTCGTCGTACTGTCGCTTGACCTGTTCGTGGCGTTGACTGAAGTCGTGGCGTTGATCAGGGGTAAGCTCGAATTCGAGGATTTGAGCGTAGTTGGCGAGTGCTTGTTTGTAGTTCTGACGATTTTCTCGTTGCAGAAAGCTCTTCGCTTCGTTGTCAAGTGATTCGATCTTTTCAGCGATTGCCTGCTCACGCACAGTACTGACTTCATTATTTGGAAGGAATTCACTCACATCTGCTCTCCCTTCTGTAAGTAGTTGTGCTTGCTGCGCCTCGATTGCCGCAATCTTTTCGGTAGTGATGGAATCATCGGACAGTGCTGTGCAAATCTGCAACACTAGCTCTGTCTGCTGCATTAGCGTTTTATCGCCGTCAAGCCCTTCACCCCGCAGGATCACGAGCGCATCATCGTAATGTGATTTGGCATGCTTCGTATCCGCAATGGCAATTGCGGCTTGGGCTGCTGCAACTTGTTCGGAAGCACGTCTGAGGTGCTCTGTCCGCAGCTCTTGCAACGCTGTGAGGTATATGTTTAAGAGATCGTGTCCGTCTCGGTCGCGCTCTTGATCGGCATTGAGGAGCCAGCGACTAGCAAGCAGAACGTCTGTTACTGCAGTCTCATCGCGTTCCTGCTGCCACCGCTTCTGTGCCATAGCGAGCTTGGCTTGCACCTCTTCGAGAGTTAGTGGAGTTTGATTATGGTTGTTCATCGGCTCACCTACTACTTTGTTTCACGGTATATATGTCTTTTTGATCCACCCCTGACGAGAGATAGTTACGGTAGTATCAGCAGGATTACTCTGAGGATCGGCTGCGCGCACAATCTGCACCCGATACCAGTCATTCTGTTCTTGGATAACCAGCACCACATCATCTGGGGATACAGCGATTGCATCATTCCCACTACCCTCTATACGGATGATAGTGGCAGATCCTGCCTCTGGCTCACTCCGCAGGGGTATGACATTGAGAACGTCTCCATTGGTGGTGCGTAGCTGGTCTTCCTCTGGAATAGTAGCTGGAATACCGGAGACCTGCTTGACATCAAGGTTCAGGGTGAGAACCGCAACCGCGGTATTTGCGTAAGTGAGTGTAATCGGGTAGGTGTTGGTTATGAGATTACCATCATTACCAACAATGTCAGTAGCCAACGTGGACTGAATCTCAGCGAGGTATCCAACCAACTGCTCATAAAGGTCTTCTTGTGGTATGCGCCAATTACCACCTTCTTTCGAGATGGTAAGTTGCGTTGTATTGTTCGGAAATACGAGTATAGTGGTAACAGAACTAGTCGTAATACGGGGGATAGAGATAGGATCAGATAGAGCTGAGAGAGCTACTTCGACCGGAACATTAGGGGTCGGCGTTACCGTCTTGGGTTGAACAGGGGGTGGCGTTGCGGTGGCGGCGAGTGGCGTTGCGGTGGCGGCGAGTGGCGTTGCGG
>PHFO01000097.1 GCA_002861535.1 Cyanobacteria bacterium M5B4
GCCGTCTGTTGGGCGGCTTGGGCGGCTTGCTCGGTCGCGGCTTGGGCTTGGGCCGTCTGTTGGGTGGCAAGCGGTGCGTTCGGGTCTGTGGTGGGGATGGGGATTGGCATTGGGACAACAATGGTTACAGGTGGAATAGTCGTAACATTAGGAATAGACTGACTGGTATTCGACTCTGGTGCGGTGGGAGGTGCTGTCGTGGTTGGTTGGGTGGGTAGTTGGGTGAGATCAGGGGTAGCCGTTTCGATGATGCCTGTCGTTGCGTTCATGATCGGCGCACCAGTATAGGGCTGCCCATCAAAGTTCGTATCACCGCCACCAATGCCGCCGAAATCCCCCCCCCGCCCAACTGTAAAGAACAATACCAGCACAAGGCTGAGGAGACCGAGCACGCCCCCGCCTGCAAACATGAGCTTGCGCCGTGTGCCGCGTTGGGCCATAAGGGGGACTTTGCCGTTACGAAGCACTGTAACGGTGATGTTGTCGTGCCCACCGCGTTGATTGGCAAGGGCGATCAACTCTTGCACGGCATCGTTGGAGCTAGTGCCGCGCACGATGCGTTCCAGATCATTGGTATCAATCAAATCAGTCAGGCCATCGGTGCAGAGTACGATAATGTCATCAGGGGCAAAGGGAACTGTTCGAACCGCTACTTCCACATCAGGATCGCCCATTGAGCGGGACAATCCAGCTTTTTTGCCGGGGAGCACATGGTCAGTTGAAAGTTGCGAATTAGGCATAGAGCGATTGACGGGGAATAGGTAAGCCCGACTGTCACCCACATTGGCGACGGTGAGCGTGTCACCACTGGGATGCCACAGCGCGGCAACGATAGTTGAGGCCATATTATTGTTATACTTATTGACGGCCGCCTCAAAAATGTCGTTGCTCGCTCGTTGGATGGCTCGCGTCAGGCGATCTTCCAACGACTCGCCACTGATCGGCTCCAACTCGTGATAAAAGTAGCGGTGAACAAGCTCGACCGTCATCCGGCTAGCAATATCGCCGCGTTCATTGCCACCTACGCCATCAGCCACAATATAGAGCCGCCCATATGTTGCACGAGTATCCTCATCCACCTGAGACGTTGCAACGGGTGGGCTAAGGTTGTCTTGGTTATCGCGGCGTTGGCGACCTTGATCGGTTTTCCCAAACACATCGAAGCTGCTTGTTTTAATCGTCATTGCTCAAACCTCCTCCAATCTATTGAAGTGTGCAGAATAAACTTCGACACCAGCCAACCGTCCCGTTGTACTGAATCTGATACCAAACGAAATTACCTTGAGGAACAGCTCCACCAAGAAAGATGGCCTGCGATCCCAATGGCAAAGCCCCGATAATCTCCGCGTCATATGAAGGTTCACGTCGAATAGGTTCGTTTACCCGTCCTGTATCCACAGCCGCAACAATGATTGTTGTATTCCCTGAAGCCTGCCCTCCAAATGGATCAGGTGCAACAAGACGTGTAGGGGCAGGAATTGGGGTTTCCATTAGTCCTGTGGTTGGATTCAGGACAGGTGCTCCCCCCAACTTGCCCGCATCGAAGCGATTATCTGGTTCGGGAATGGCTCCAACAAGGGTTGCTGTTGGTTGGAGCCGCAAGGGTGTTTTGTCAGCAGCCTGTGATCCACGCAAGAGCTGGCTTCCAGTCCACAGTGCGCCTGCCAGTAGCAGCACTGCCAATACTGCCGCAGCCGGCATAACCCAACGTTTCAATTCGAAGGCTGGGTTTGGTTTGCGGAGAGTAATTGGTTGGTTAATCGGTTTGCCATCCTTTTCGAGCGCAGCCCGCAAGGTATTGGCGAAAGCCGTACAGGTCACAAACCGATGCTCTGGGTCGTAGCTCAGGGCTTGGATCAGTACACGACTGGTATGACTATAACCGCTGCCAAGCGTTTGCGTAACTTTGGCATAGTCGGTGTCACGCAACTCTTTGATCTGCTGATAGGCTTTGAGCGGTTGTTTGGGAAGCAGCGGTTGTCCAGTGAGTAATTCATAGATTACGGCCGCAAGACTGAACTGATCGCTCGCGGGAACTTCTGCACCTTCATACTGCTCTGGTGGCATGTACGTGGGCGTTCCCATAACCTTTTCATCGGTTATATTAAAATGGGGGTGGCGAGCGATACTGAGATCAATCAACACCGCATTGTAATCAGTATCGAGCAGAAGATTATCCGGCTTCACATCACGATGAATGACAGGCTTGAAGCCATGTTTCCCCTCGTGAAGGTAATCCAAAGCATCAGCGACCTGTGTAGCAATGCGTGCAAGTAAGGCGGGGGGAACATCACCTGCTTTGAGTTTACTTAACGACTTGGCATCAGGCACAAAGCGGGTCATCAAGTAGAACGGTTCTTGGGTCAGATCGTGAGTAACATACTGCACTAGATTGGGATGGTCGAAGGTACGGTTCAATTCACGCAGAACTACTTGCTCATTCGTGAAGTACCCGAACATTTCGTGAGATGGGGCGTGGTCGAAGAATTTCACCACCACATCAATTGGCTGCGTATCACGTTGGTACTGAGCTTTGTAGACGCAGCCCGATGCACCTGAAGGCAACTCATCAAGTAAGACGAGTCGGGAGTTGAATCTGTGTGGGAGAGCGTATTTAGGCATTGTATTCTACCATCCTTGCCTGTAGTTCTTATTCAGCACGTTGTGTTGCTTGACTCATTGAGTTTCGCCGACGGTTTTGGATCATCCCTTTGGCACTACTGATAACGAGTGCCACGAGCAACGCTATCCCAATTGAGAGCGACAGGTAGATCAGCAGAAGGTTGTTGAAAATCTGCGGCTTCAGTTCAGGGTTGAAACTCCCGCGCACTGTGATCGGAATAACTTCGCTATTCGCAGTGCTGCCATCCCGTGAAACCTGTACTTGGAGCGTATGTTCACGTCCATCATCTGGAAGCGTAGATTTGTACCTCAATTGATAAATACTTGCGTGAACCGGCGTAGCGACCGTGCGAAAGGCTTCTTGGAGAGTTGCCTGATCTGGCTGCTGGAGATACATTCCGCCAGTTGCTTCTGCCATCTGTTTTAAGCGAAACCCGCTTCGGCGGAGAATGCTATCACTTCCAATCCCCACCGCAATGATTTTCACACCTTCATTGAGGGCAAGGTCTATTGTCCCCTGAAAGGCTTCGAGGCTAATATCGTCGGCTCCATCACTGACTACGAAAACGACTGCGTTGCTCCCACGCTCTCGTGCGATGGCACGAGTGTCGAGGATTGCTTGGCGCACAGCAGCATACAGCGAGGTTAAGCCACTACGGGGCTGGAGACCGAGGTTCAGATGGTTGATCAGGAGGTTCCGATCTGTAGTAAAGTTTGAAAGTGGTTCCCCACGCAGATTAGGCGTTGACCATTCACCAACCACATCTGGCTGTAGTTGTTGGTTTGGTTGTTCAACCGGAATGTACAGAGTCACAGCCTCAGGATAGGCTTCTGCTTGTGCTTCAGTCGTCAAGAAATGGCGCACCGCAGTTTTCGCTTGTTCAAGGTAGTCTACACTGGGTGCAGCATTCGCATTAAGGATCGTCGTTGCATCCAAAACTATCGCAATCGTTGCTCCAGCACTGAACAGGTCTACATCTGCCCCGCTACTCAAGGGCACCTGTTCCAGCAGGGTCACTCCTGTTAAGGTTGCGATAGTATCGAGCTGAATGACTGGTTGCGGTGCTTGTCCATCCTCGATCACTTTGAAGGCATTTGCTTGCAGATCAGCAATATCACGCCCATCCTGATCTTTGACACGCACATCCATCACGAACTCTGGAAAGCCTGAGAAGTTTGCAGCAAGGATCTCAACCGTAGTGGGAGTTTGCATGCGTTGCTGCGCCCACGTGTGGGAAGAGATAATCAGTGTTGTAAGAACAATGTAACATGTCGCCCAGAATACTTGCCTTCGTTTCATTGCGCTGCTCCTTCTGGCTGTGCTAGTTCGTAGGCCAGCTGCACGGCTTGTTCCACCTCAGGATCACCAAGAAATACAACATCACCCGATTGTAGTGCTTCTGGATGGGTTGAGACAGGTATGAACTGATCTTCACGGCGAATGAAGGTTCCGTTTTTACTTCCTGCATCAGCAATATATGACTGTCCATTCCGTACCGACAATTGGGCATGGCGACGTGAAATAATCGCATCAGTGATTGGCATTGTGGCCTCGGTTTTTCCGATAATCGCCCCGTCTGTAATGCTGAATTCCTGCTTTGCGTGGTTGCCGTTGATCACGCGCAACTTGCCGTGCGGTGCGTGCCCTGCACGCTGAGCGCGAGTCCGCGATCCAGTAAATGCGCGTGTTACCGCCTGTGTTATACGTTGGGTCAAAGCACGGATCGGCTCCGGTGCATACCCACCAACAATCGAGCTGGCAAACAGTGTGCCGAGCGTCAGAGCTGCCCCAATCATGCCCATCGTGGCAAGGCGATTCAAGTAGTCGCTAATCTGGAGTACGCTCGCCCGATTAAACTGCTGGGTTGTGTCTGGTGGCGTAAAATTAACAAGGCGCAGAATCCCAAACGGATTGATCTGGATTAGGAATGATGGTAGGATCAAAATAATGGGGATGCTAGCAATAAAAATCCAAATGAACGTGGTAATCATGCGATTCTCACGGCGTAGTGAAAATAGCATTAGTCCATAAGCGAAAATTGCCGCCACCATTGTGGGTACAACGATAGCACTATACCAAAAGCCGTTCATGAGCTGCCCGCGTGTTGCCAGTTCTTGCCAGAACTCGTACTCAGTGATTTCGAGACGTATCATGGTGATTCCTCTTCGTGTTGTCAGCCTGCCATATTTGTTGCATACCGGATGGCGATCAGGAGACTCCTCGATCTTCTGGATTAATCTTCGTCTTGAGTACCACTTCCATTGATGTTGTGCGGTTAACTTCAGCACCAACATTAAAGAAAAGGTAGTTTCCACCTCCGACAGCCTTACGATCCAATGAACCACTTACCTTGATTTCAAGCTCACCTCCGTGTGGCAGGGCTTTGCGTGCTTCTTCTATCGCGGCTTCAAACAGGGTTCGGGGCTGGATTGCCATGTTCTCGCTGGTATTCAACTGCTCTAGATATGTTACAGTTGAACCATCAGGTTGTTCTATTGCCACCTGTCCATCTGTCGGTTGGAATATCACGCGAAGTTCCGTCAGTCTATTCCCCTATTCTGACCTACTTCAAGACATCCTTAACGGTTGCAAATGATTTGCCATGCAATATATAGAAGAGCCAGAATGGATTTTGCTGTGGAGCTTGCTGTCGAGCGTGGATAAGAGCTTCCGCAACGGTGGCTCCATTCATGAAGCGTTCATAGAACGCTGATACAAAGCAAAGGGCATATTGAATTGGCACGGTGCTGATTGTACCAAGAAAACTGGATGCACCCGCATCCCAATTTTGAGCTGGAATTCTTGTAGATCGGACACGATTCTCACCATTTTGATTGGTTTCTTTGTATGTAAGATGGCTAGATAGTCTAATCGGTTCTGTTTGAACGTCTAACGGCTTTCGAGAGTTTGCTCTCGAACTAAAGAACACAAGTACTGTAATTACAGCAACTAGACAGAAAGTGACAGAAAGAATACTCAGTTGCTGGATGTATACTAATTCTGTGTTCAAACCTAATCAGCCTTAATCTCTGCAGTCAATCCGTCTTCCGCACCTGATCATGCCCACGCTGGAGCGAAGCCAGTGCCTTTGCAGGCTCACGTATCAGCCAATCAAGTGTCAGCAGTGCAGCGATTGGATTCATGCTATGATGCTGCATTAAGCGTGCTACACTGTACGTCTCCACCTCTAGTTCTGGAATATGCCCGCTCTCCCACCAAACCCTAAAGGCTGCCTGAATCTCAGGGGCACTCTGGCGTAACTTTACAACAACCAACTGCGCCCCCTGATAGGAGTAGCCAAGTTCACTCATAAGATGAGGGATTAACACTGCTTCAGTAATCTCCATTGTCGTATATCCTTCTTGCTGATCCGTGCGTGCGGGACACTACTTATCACCATATAGCCCACTGGATACCGTACTCGCATAGTTCCAAGCGTCCGCTTCAACAGGCTGATTGGCGTAGGCTTCCTGACCAAACTCTTCTGCTGAGAGGTAATTATTCATATTCTCGCGCCATGTATTCGCAAGGCTCTCCTCGACTACGCCGGGAGTCTTAATCGCATAATCTTGAAAGGCATGCCGCCCTTCGTGAACAATCGTATCTACGAACTCCTGTACCGGTAGTTCATTCCCAGCTACATGGTCGGCATTGACGGTAATACTTTTCCCATCGTAATAACCGAAACTTCCTGCTCCAAGGGATTCAGTGTTGATAGCTACAGGCGGCCGCTCTTGTACTTCAGCCATCCGCGTTTCAACTTCCTGTAGCACTGCAACCCGTTCTTGTGGGCCGAGTTCTTGCCATACTCCAGGGCGCAGTCCGTCGATCTGCCGGAGTGAGTCTACAGCTGCACCTATCTGCTGATCACTGTTTTGACCAATATCAGATGTATTCGGTGTCCCTTCGGCTGAGCCATCAACTACATCGTATGCTTCACCATTAACTATGGGTTCAGAGTCGTTGTCACTTACATCAGATCGATGCATCGTTTTCTGGAAAGTATCACTTGATCCCGCATTATCTTCGGGGGAAGTGTCTGCGCTTCCTTGGGTATCAGTCATATCGGAGTTTCCGTTTGTCTGCTCATTCAACAGCGTAGTCGTCGCATTGCTGACTTGAGGGTCAGGGGTTTTATCGTCAGGCGGGCCAATTACTAAAGTCGTGTCTTGTGGTTTTGGCTTCAGAGCGTCCTGATTACGTCTTCTCTGTTCCAGAGCATCTCCTATCGCCCCAGCACCAGCTTCTAATTTTTCTCCTGCATCATGAGCGTCCGCTTGAGGGGTTGGTTGGTTGGTACTATCTGTCGAATTGCTTCCTGTATCACACACATCCCCTGAATGCTGAGTTGCCTGTTGGGCAGCCTGTTGATGCAACTCTGATTGTGGTTGTTGTGGTCTGATTTGTTCAGCAGGAGTTACCGGTTGGGTAGCCTGTTGATGCAACTCTGATTGTGGTTGTTGTGGTCTGATTTGTTCAGCAGAAGTGAGTCCTATCATATTTCCAACCGCGACAAACGCAAGTCCTGCGGAAGCGAGAGTATTGGTGACAAAATCTCCTTTCTTACCCATCTCAGGATGACTGCCAGCTTTCGTGTCACTACCAGCGGTGCTATCAGTATCTGATTGTCCAACAGATAAATCTGCATTCCCATCTACTGCTTCGGTGTTTGAGGATGCGTTGAGATCATAAATCACATGATTACCCTCTGTGCGCCAACCTTGTTCTTGCATATGATTCCAGAACTCTTTATTATCGTTATCACCGTAAATCCGGCTTGCCCCATGCTCCTGCCCAAAATGCTTTACTTCATCCAGCATTTGCGAGGCAACATCCTGACCGCGATAGCCTTCAAAGGTTTCGATTTCTGACAATCGCACTTCTGGCATACCTGTGTGAGTCTCGATATGCGCTTCAGCACGACCCGCCCCACCGTAATCCCCGTTGTGTTCTGGAGTGTGATTGTTCGGATCATAGGCTCGTACATGCAAGCTATTGTTGCTGCTCTCCCACGAACGGATAGTTACTGCCTGCTCTTGCGTATCGGTACCGGCACTCCCATCCACAAAAGAGGTTTGATCATCATCCCCTGAGCCATCTACCAAGGGTGTGTCTTCTTGTTCGCTGTTTTCCATGTTATACATAGCATCTGATCCTTGAAAATTGCGGACGCATCAAGTTCCGCTCTAGTAATTTGCAGCAGAAGATGCTGTTTGGACTATTCGCATTCTCTGCAGCAATTAGAAACCACTCTTTGTTTATTCAGGCTTTTGTGCGAATTGCATGATCTCTTGAGCAACAGCTTCGTCTGAAACAGGGGCAGGTAATTCTTTCTCAGCTCCTTTAATGCGTCTCCAGCCAGAACCACCCGCAAACTCCGGATCATCAGATGGTGGAATGCGATCTTGAGGTGCTATCAAAACACTACTATCATCGTACCAACGGATTGACAATAATAGTGTAGCAGTCTCCCAAACTTTTCCACCTTCTCCGTCCCATGCTATGGTCTCTTCATCTTGAGAAGTATTGGCACTGAATGTTCGACTTTGTAATTTGGCTTTTTTTACTGCCTTTATCAATCCATCAAAATCATGAATAGAGACCTTATATACCGGTTCTATTGCCAGCCATGTTACATTAGGTTGCTGAAGCATCGAAGCCACATAAAAACCTCTGCCTAAAACATAAATTTGTATCAAATGTTGTACTGTTCGTTTTGCCATTTTACAGTATCTCCCTTGTTTCTAAAATTACACCCTTGCTTTCTGCATAGGTGTGTAATTCCTCAAGCGCAGCTTTCTGTTCATCAGATGCCCCACCATCTGGCATCGCTAAGTGTAAAACACGTTGCTGTACATCTTCTTCCAAGACTTCTATTGCTTTTCCGTCTACATGCCAAGTCGTATCGGAGAAATCACTCAAGTCATTCACATAATTTCTGACAGTTGATTTTAGATGACTAATATTTTGGTATGAAGCCATTCTCGGATCAAGCGTTTTTATGCTGGTCGCAGTTCCGGTCTCCCTATCTATATCATCAATGACTGGAAAATTACCTCCAATATTAGCATCGCACAGTACTTCGTAGTCACGTCCACGCTGTTTGGGATCATCATCAGTCCAGAGCGTATCACGGCCCAGTGTAGATTGGATGTCTTCAACAGTGACTTGACCCCAACGAGCATCAGCACCACCATCTACTGTGTCGGACTCAGCTCCTATTTGAGGCTGCTCACCGTCTCCTGTACCATCAATCAGTGGTGTATCTTCGTCTTCCGTGTTCTCGGTTGGATTGGACTCATCCGTATCATTCTCAGTGGCAGCACCATCTACTATGTCGGTCTCCGTCTCTGAGGGTGCATCCATTGCTGCTGTTTGTGAGTGCTCATCGTCTCCTGTACCATCAACCAGTGGTGTGTCTTCGTGTTCCGCACTCTCGGTTGGATTGGACTCATCCG
>PHFO01000098.1 GCA_002861535.1 Cyanobacteria bacterium M5B4
GTTTCCTGAGCGCAGCCGAAGGAGGGTGAGGGTTTCAGAAAAAGCAACGTAAGTCCTGTTCTCAACTATGATTGTTTTAACATTAACAATTGTTTATGGTGATTATGAGTCTTGACATCAAAATTATTGAACCCACTGGCAGATTAGACATTACTAACGTCGCCAAGTTTCGCTTGGATGTAGGCAGATTGGTTTCCCTCCAGCCCAATGCGATCGTGATTGATCTTAAGGATGTCAGTTTTATGGATAGTTCTGGTTTGGGGGCTTTGGTCTCTGCTCTCAAAACTGCCCGATCGGCTCAATGTGACCTCTTTATTTGTGGACTCAATGACCAGGTAAAAATGCTGTTTGAATTAACAAGTATGAGTAAAATTTTCAAGATATACCCCGATCGGGAAGCCTGCCTGGAGGCAATTCATCAAGCAAAATAAAGCTCCACGATCGATAGGTCGTCGTCTAATTTGATGCCCTTTACTGCGTCGATCATAGCTTCTAAGGGGGGCACGCCATTCCCTCCTGTCAGGATTTTCGCTAGCCCCTCTATACCCCACATGCTTTGGTTGGGAGGCGTAACTTCGTAGGCACCATCGCTAAATACATAGAGGCGGCTGTGGGGGGGCAGGAAAATCTTGCCTTCTTCGTAGTCGCAATCTGACCACAGCCCGATCGGTAGCCCCGCCATCCCTATCTTCTCTACTTCGTCCCCGCGGATTAGCAAAGCGGGGGGATGACCAGCGCAAGCATAGGTGAGATGGCGGCTGACTCGGTGGTAGACTCCGTACCAAATGGTGAAATACATTTCCTGGTGAAAGGACATCTGGAAGTATTCATTGAGCTTGCTTAGCACCTGCTGCGGTTGGGATAGGTCTAATCCCCCCACCGATCGGTCAGCTTGCTCGTCCCTAATTCGGGCGCTACGGAGCAAATTTTGGATGGAAACTGACAGCAAAGCTGCACCTACCCCATGTCCCGATACATCCAAAACATAGACAACAAAATGATTGTCATCTAACCAAAAATAATCAAAATAGTCCCCCCCCAACTGAATAGAAGGCATAAAACAGGACTGGGCAGAGACAACACCCTTAAGGGGAGCGGGTAACAACGACCGCACATAGTTGGCTGCCTGGGATAACTCTTCCTCTAAAATTTGCTTCTGCCGCTGTAGTTCGCGGTTCAACCGATTTAGCCGCAATCCTGCCCTCACCCTTGCCCTGAGTTCACTGGGATTGGCGGGCTTAGATAAAAAGTCATCCGCACCACTCTCTAACCCCCTGACCAAGTCACTCACTTCATCCCTAGCAGTCAGCAAAATAAAGTGGGTAAATACTAAAGATTCCTTTGATTTGACGTAACGACAGACATCTAAACCCGTTATTTGGGGCATATTCCAATCGCAAATAATCAGCGCCGGTAGGAGCTGGTTAGCTAGTTCAATACCTTCCTGCCCATTCTTTGCCTGCTCTACTTGGTAGCCCTCCTTACCTAGGGCGCGGGCAATTACTAAACGAGCGGAGGGGTCATCATCAATAATTAGAACATGGGTCATTACTCTACTTCAAAGGATTGCACAACTGCTTGGAACATTTCTTGCACTTTGTCCCAGCGGTCTTCGGGAGCAGAAATATCCAGGGTGTAAAGCCGCTGCCGATTGGCGGTTACAGCAACAAGGTCGTGACGCTTAAATCCATTACCTAATTCGATCGCGTACTCCAATAAATAGTAATCATGGGCTTTGTTACGGCGCGCACTGGCGTTGACTAATTCTGCCCGCCGATCGGATTCGGGAGGAGCAATAATACGATCTCTCACCCTCATGCCCACAGCTTCGGGGCTACCCAAGTCGCTCAGGTTAGTCACACTTTTTAATTCGCCAATGACTACGGATACATTTTCAAGGGGGTTAATTATATCATGGAAGAGGACATCGGCTCCATTTTTAACTGACTTTTGTACCCAGCCGTTAGGATAGAAAAAGCGATAACTGTCTCTGGCATCACGGTAGGGAAGAAGCCCACTAGAGGGAGACACACACCCCCCCAAATAGAAGGACAGTACAACTGCCACTAACGCCACAATCCAGCCCTTTGTCATAACATTTGCTCAAAATTATTAAACTAGCATATCCTATTGGTTAACTTTGAGGAGGAGATTTTGCCAAGCCCAAGGGAGATCAAGCGGGCAGGGGAGGTTCTACAGAGGCTGAAAACCCTCTATCCCGATGCCCCCTGTACCCTCACCTACAGTACTCCTGTGCAACTGCTAGTAGCGGTGATTTTGTCTGCCCAATGTACGGATGAACGAGTGAATCGGGTCACGCCCCTACTGTTTCAGCGCTTTCCCGATGCCGCCGCGATCGCTGAGGCTGACTTGGAAGAACTGATGACTATCATCCGATCGACGGGGTTCTATCGCCATAAGGCGAAAAATATCCAGGCTACCTGCCGCATTTTAACGGAGAAGTACCAGGGAGAAGTACCCCAGACAATGGCGGAACTGCTGGAATTGCCAGGGGTGGCAAGGAAGACGGCTAACGTAGTTATGGCACACGCCTTTGGCATCAATAGCGGTGTGACCGTTGACACCCATGTGAAACGGCTCTGCCAACGCCTTAAATTTACTACCCACACTGACCCCGTAAAAATTGAACGGGATTTGATGCCCCTCATTCCCCAGCCGGACTGGGAAAACTGGTCTATTCGCTTGATTTACCATGGTCGCGCCGTTTGCCATGCCCGTAAACCCCAGTGCCCTCAGTGCGCCCTAGCCGACCTCTGCCCTAGCAAAAGTCCAGAGTAGTAAAATAACCACCGCTAATAATCCCACCACGATCGTGAGGGCATACTGTTGCAACCGCCCCGTTATGGTGTATTTGAGGGACTCCCCTGTGAATACAGAAGCCAACCCCAAGAAGTTGACTAAGCCATCGATCACAAACCGATCGAACCAGCTAATGAGGCGGGAACCCTGACCGACAAAAAATACCGCTGTACTGCGATAGAGAGCCTCGACATAGAGATCATTGGCTAAAATATCCTGCACTGATTTCCAGGCAATGGAGACGGGGCGGGGGGGCAAAGGAACCGTAGCCCCAGGATCATAACTATTCCAAATGTAAATATTGCAACTGACGAGAAAACCGCTTACCCCCGATGCGACTAACAGACCGATCTCTAGGAGATTATTGTGTAATTTGGGGGGATAGAGTTGCCATTGCCATACCATCAGGGGCACCAGCAGGGTCAAAACTGTAAAAGACACGATCGGGACGGCAGCCAACCAAACCACCTCCGGCACGCGGCGCGTCTTGGGCTGGGGCTTGCCTAAAAACACCAAAATAAATACCCGCGTCAAGCCAAAGGTAGCAAAGCCATTGACTAACAGCATCACAATCACTAAAACAGGGTCGCTTAGCCACAGACTATCCATCCAGCCCAGTAAAGTCCAGAAATTTCCCAGGGGTAACATTGCCACCGAACCCAATGCCCCTACGGCAAACCCGATCGCTGTCGCCGGCATGCGCCAGCCGATTCCCCCCATCTCCGTCAAATCCTGGGTCATGGTGGTCATCATGATCCCCCCTATACTCATAAATAACAAGGACTTAGCGATCGCATGGGTCAGCAAAAAGCCCAGCGCTACCTCCGTGTGCTCCGTACCCACGGCAATAAAAACTAGACCCAGGTGGGCACTGGTTAAATGGGACAACGCCCGCTTAATATCAATTTGAGCGATCGAGACCAAAACCGCCCCCAGAGCCGTAATTGTCCCTAAAATTACCAGAGTATCCAGAGCGATCGGGGCTAAAGCCAACACCGGCGTGAGCTTGATCAAGACATAGGCACCGCAAGAAACCACCACCGAGTTCCGCAATACCGATGCCGGATTAGGACCTTCCATCGCCTCATCCAGCCACAAATGCAAAGGGAACTGGGCACATTTCCCCGTAGGACCAGCAATCAGGGCTAAGCCCAGCAAATTCGTGATCAAGGGATACTGCTCTGCCAGCAAAGCCGTATCGGGAGAAGCCGCCCACACCGCCAAATCGGAAAAATTCAAGCTATCCGCCAAATTAGACAGGGCAATCAGCCCCATAAACAAAATCAAATCCCCTACCCGCTTCGTCCAGAAAGCATCCCGCGCCGCCTTCACTACCAGGGGCTGAGCATACCAAAATCCCACCAACAAATAGGTAGAAAGGGTGAGCATCTCCAACAGGGCATAACTCAACAACAGGGAATCACTCATGGCAATCCCCGTCATCGCCGACTCAAAAAAGCCCATCAAAGCATAAAACCGCGCCAATGCCCAATCCATCTCCATCGAAGCTAAACCATAGACCTGGGACAACAGACTGATGATGCCGATCAAAGAAGCTGCCCCCATAGCCACAGGAGAAGTATCGAGGGTCAGCGTTAAATTCAAATCCCCCAACTGTAACCAACTAAACTCGATCGGGGGGGGACTACTCCCTAAAAAATAACTAAACTGTGCCCCAGGGCAAGCAGAGTCGCACTTATGTTGAGGTACGCCGCCGGTCTTGGTCCCGTCTTGGAGATTAAGCCCAGAGCCCAGGGCAGGGTAGTTAAAGCGCCAATCAAGCCGTAGAGCGGGATTAACCAAACGAAAGTATTAAGAATACCTACCATATTTATCTAAAATTTTGTCCAAAAAGCATACCTATAAGTTGGCACTATCTATCTAATTTGCAAACATCATTACTACTTATATTGATCATAGAAGCAGATCAATAATATGCTGAAGGTGGTCACACTGCAATTCCTGTTACAGATTCTGGGGAGGTTCAAACTTGGTTTTGGATCGATCTATCTCCAAATGGAGATAAACTATAAAGAATAAATAAATGTAGCAGAGGAAAACTTAGGGATGAGGTATTTCTACCTAATAATTTTGCCGGTGTTACTGACGAGTAAATTTTAGGACGCAAGTAAACTATGCCAATTGCTGTAGGAATGATTGAAACGAGGGGATTCCCTGCGGTGGTGGAAGCCGCTGACGCGATGGTGAAAGCCGCTCGGGTTACCCTGGTGGGTTACGAAAAGATTGGGAGCGGCAGAGTAACCGTGATTGTGCGGGGGGATGTCTCGGAGGTACAGGCATCAATCGCGGCGGGAGTTGAATCGGCGCGCAGGGTTAACGGCGGCGAAGTCCTTTCTACCCACATTATTGCCCGTCCCCACGAAAACTTGGAGTATGTGCTACCAATTCGCTACACCAAGGAAGTAGAACAATTTGCATTTTAGGCGTGATTAAGCACTCAATTTTCTGTTAAGAATTATGAGTTTGTTTTAATTATTCCCTAAAATACTTTTCTCTAAATAGAGATATTTAACAATTTCAGCTAACACTTTTAGGAGCAAAAAATGGCAATTGCAGTTGGTATGATTGAAACCCTCGGTTTCCCTGCCGTAGTAGAGGCGGCGGATGCGATGGTAAAGGCAGCCCGCGTTACTTTAGTGGGTTACGAGAAGATCGGTAGTGGTCGCGTCACCGTGATCGTGCGGGGGGATGTCTCGGAGGTACAGGCATCGGTGGCCGCCGGTACGGAGTCGGTCAAGCGGGTCAACGGTGGGCAGGTGCTTTCCACCCATATTATTGCCCGTCCCCATGAGAATCTGGAGTATGTGCTGCCGATTCGCTATACGGAAGACGTAGAGCAATTCCGTGACAATGTCAATGCCATTCGTCCTATGAACCGTCCGTAGTATGCAGATTGCTAAAGCGATCGGGACAGTGGTGGGAACCCAGAAGGAGCCTGCCTAGCGGGCACTAAGTTTTTATTGGTGCAATTTGTAGATGGGCAGGGGGACTTGACGGATCGCTACGAAGTAGTGGCTGACACTGTAGGAGCTGGGATTGAGGAGTGGGTTCTGGTCAGTCTGGGGAGTGGCTCCCGCCAAATTAGGGATGGAGAGCACCGCCCGATCGATGCAGCGGTAGTGGCAATTATTGACACAGTGACGATCGGCAATCAATTTGTTTATAGTAAGCGCTTGCAGTCTCGGTAAATTATGACAATCACCATTGAACCCCATGCCCATGTCCACCCCCTAGCTCGCATTAGTGGGGATGTATTTGTTGCTCACGATGCCGCCTTGGCACCAGGGGTAACGATTCACTCCCACGGGGGCACTCCCTTCCATATCGGCTCTGGGGTAAATATTCAGGAGGGTGCGATCCTGGGCGGTCTATCCCAGGGGAGGGTTCTTGGTGCTGATGGCAAGGATTATGGGGTATGGATTGGACAGCATACGGTTTTGACCCATTTATGTTTGATCTATGGTCCCTGTTTCATCGGTAGTAATTGTTTTATCGGCTTCCGATCGACAATTTTTAATAGCAGGATCGGGGATGGTTGCATTGTTATGATGCACACTCTGATTCAGGATGTGGAGATTGCCCCGGGCAAGTATGTAGCGAGTGGTTCTATAATCACAACCCAGCAACAGGCCGATCGTCTACCGGATATTACTCCCGCCGATCGGGTTTTAGCCGAGCAGGTAGGGAGTGTAGTCGCCCAACCAGTTATGACTAATGGACATCAAGAGAAACCAATTATGAAAGAAGGAATAGAACTTGCGCCCCTTGTGCGGCAGCTACTGAGTCGGGGGCATCGGGTAGGGGCAGAATACGCTGATACCAGGAGATTTAGAACCAGTTCCTGGCAGAGTTGTCCCAACATTCATGCGGCAGATGAGTATACGGTATTAAATAACTTACAAGCCTGTCTTAGGGAGCATGGGGGCGAATATGTGCGCCTAGTGGGCATTGATCCCAAGTCGCGCCAAAGAGTAATGGAACAGATGATTCAACGCCCAGGGGATACCCCAGTCGTAGTTCAAAGTAACTCTGTCGCCTCCAGTTCATCGGGGCATAGTGCAGTTAATGTTACCAATAGTAATGGTAACGATTGGGCAGTACAGGTACGTCAGCTTTTAAGCCAGGGGTATCGCATCGGTACGGAGCACGCCGACGAACGGCGTTTTAGAACTAGTTCCTGGCACAGTTGCGCCCCGATCGAAACTACCAACGAGGGGGAGGTATTGACTGCCCTCAATGCCTGCTTAGCGGAACATGCCGGGGAGTATGTCCGTTTAATTGGCATTGATCCCAAAAACAAGCGCCGCGTGGCGGAGGTAATTATTCAGCGTCCTGGTAGCAAAGCCACTCCCGCCGCCGCGCCTACGGGGGCAGTTAGTAGTGCCAGTTATACTTCCCCCCGATCGGATGATCTAGCCACTCAGGTAAGGGCGTTACTCAGTCAGGGTTTTCGGGTAGGGACGGAGCACGCCGACGAACGCCGTTTTAGAACCAGTTCCTGGCACAGTTGCGCCCCGATCGAGGCCACCAACGAAGCGGGGGTATTGAGTGCCCTCAATGCCTGTCTCGCGGAACATAGCGGGGAATATGTGCGTTTGATCGGCATTGACCCCAAACAAAAGCGGCGGGTGACGGAGGTAATCATTCAACGCCCCAATGGTAAAACGATCGTCAATAGCAGCGTTAGCGCCCCCCAGGTAAGCTACAACAGTGCCCCTGTGAGTAGCAGTCTGCCGGAAGAAGTGACTCAACATATCCGCCAACTATTGAGCCAAGGGCATCGCCTCGCTGCCGAGCACGCCGACGAGCGCCGCTTTAGGGCTAGTTCCTGGTATAGCTGTCCTCCCATCAATGGCAATACCGAAGCGGAAGTAGTGCGCGCCCTAGAGCAAATTTTGCAGGACTACCAGGGAGAATACGTGCGTCTGATCGGAATGGATAGCAAAACTAAGCGCCGTGTTTTAGAAACCATGATTCAGCGACCTAAACGTTAAGTTATGTATCTTGCTTCCCTCCAGCCCCTCACTACCGCACAGATTTGTGGGGAGGTGGAACTTGATCCCAGTGCTGTGGTTGCCCCCGGAGTCCTGCTCCAAGCGGATAGCGGTTGCAAAATTACGATCGGGGCTGGGGTCTGTCTGGGGATGGGTACGATCGTCCATGCCCACGGCGGCAAAATCACGATCGAGGCAGGGGCAAACCTGGGGGCTGGGGTCTTGGTAGTAGGCAGTCTCACGATCGGGCAAGGTAGTTGCATTGGTGCGACTTCGACAATTTACAGCAAAGATATTGCCCCTGGACAAATGCTGGCGCCTGGTTCCCTAGTTACAACCGAACAGCCCGTTGCCCCCTCACAACCCCCACCAGCGCCGCCCCCGGAAGCGGAGGCAGAAAAACAAACCATGACCTACGGACAAGTCCAGCTTAATCGCCTCATGGTGAAAATTTTTCCCCACCGCCAAAACCAACTTTAAGACTTTAGCCGTAAATATCAAATAAAATCCCTTTTTCCACCCGATCGTCAGAGGTTTGACCACCACAGACGATCGCTCGTAACTCTAGGTATTGCCAGCGATAAAAAGCATCTTCATGAATAGCTAAATTCCGTAAGAGTCTAATTTTATCCAGGGAAGATGCCGCCAGTGTAGTCTGCTTCAACCATTGGGAGAAGGGCGTTTGCCACACTGTAACAAATCGGGCGAAATGATCGCGAATAGGTAAATAAAACTGACTTTCCTCTTCTGTTAATTTTTTGATTTTGAACGAAATTCCGCGACGCATTCCCTGTCCTCGCTTAGCAGGGCGGGGTTAGGAGCGGATTATTTCTTTCTCTGACGGGCTGTTTTGATTTTGGATATACTCTTTCAATACGCTAAGAAGTGCTCCCCCCGCACAAATCACCCAATAAGCATTAGTCTATGCCAACACGACGTACCACATTTAGGCTCTATCCTACCGCCGCTCAAGAGAAGATTCTTTATGATTGGCGGAGGATGCACTGTTACCTTTACAATTCTGCTTTAGCGGATCGTAGAGATAGTTATCGGCGTGAGCAAAAAACAGTTACTTATTTCGACCAACAAAATCGATTGCCAGCGTTCAAGGAGGTTTGGGTTGAGTACAAACTACTTGGTGCTCATGCTCTGCAAGCAACTTTGAAACGGGTCGATTTCGCTTATCA
>PHFO01000099.1 GCA_002861535.1 Cyanobacteria bacterium M5B4
TTTAGAAAAAGCAACGTAACTCTGGATGAAAACAATGTCTATATTTACTTTATCTTCCAGTAAGGAAAGACTTGCCCAATACCTCCGAAAAATGGGATTGACCCCGATCGCATTTAAGCTATCTACTGCTAATCAATGCTTTCATCTCCCGTACTGCCCGATCGAGTCCCACTAGCACTGCCCGACTGATGATACTGTGCCCGATATTTAGCTCTTCCATCCCCGGAATTTGGGCGATCGGTTGCACATTCCAATAGGTAAGCCCGTGTCCCGCATTTACCCGCAGTCCCAGGTCGAGGGCAATCTGCGCCCCCGTTTGCAAAATTTCTAGCTCCCGCTCCCGATCGGTTTCGGTCTGGGCATTGGCGTAGGTGCCTGTGTGCAGTTCGATGAATTGCGCCCTAGTCTGGGCGGCGGCTTGTAGTTGCTCCCGATCGGGGTCAATAAAAATACTCACCGGGATCGAGTTAACCTGGAGAGTGTGAATTAGGGCTGTCAACCGATCGAGTTGACCGATCACGTCTAGCCCCCCCTCCGTCGTCACTTCCTCCCGTTTTTCCGGCACCAAGGTGACATAATCGGGCTTGATCTGTAGGGCAATTTCTACCATCTCTGGGGTGGCTGCCATTTCTAAATTCAAGTGGGTGCGGACGATCTGGCGCAATAGGCGCACGTCTCGGTCTTGAATATGGCGGCGGTCTTCCCGTAAATGCACCGTAATACCATCTGCCCCTGCCAATTCAGCAATTACGGCGGCTCCGATCGGGTCTGGTTCTACGGTGCGGCGCGCTTGGCGAATCGTGGCGATATGATCGATGTTGACCCCCAGGGTTGGTCTAGTAGGCATCTTGCAGTTCGTAAAAGTCCGGCGTGATGTAGTCCTTCCGCATGGGGTAACCGATCCAATCTTCGGGCATCAAAATACGCTTGAGGTTGGGATGTCCCTCGTAGATGATGCCGTACATATCAAAAGATTCCCGCTCTTGCCAGTCGGCGGTGCGCCAAATCCAATATACAGAGGGAACCCTGGGGTCATTGCGCGGCAAAAATACCTTGACGCGCACTTCTTCCAACCGATCGGGGTTGTCGCTCACCTTAGTTAGGTGGTACATACTCACCAAGTCTTCCCCGGGACCAGCATCATAGCCGCATTGACACATCAAATAGTTGAAGCCGTAGGCGTAGAGGGCAGTGGCAAAAGGTAGCAGGTATTCCCGTTGTACCTTCAGGATGGGGATGCCCTGGTGGTCTAGACCTAAAAATTCATGGTCAAAGCCGTTTTGACTCAGCCATTCCGAAACTTTGGATGTACCAACGATCGCTGTTTCGCTCAACTTTCTACCTCCACTGCTTGCTCTTTTTTGATCATTTCTAGGGCAGGTAAAGGAATGCCAGAAGCCACTAGCTCCTTGGGCGGATTCGATCGGGAGGGTGCTTCTAAATACTTGCCCGTCAAAATGGGATCAACTACTTTCATCTCGTGGCGGACGGTGTGGTAGCGGTGGGTGCGCTCAATTTGCGCCCGCTGGGCAAAGCCCTCTGCGCCAATTTTCTTGCGCAATTTCACGATCGCGTCCATGATTGCCTCCGGTCGGGGGGGGCAGCCAGGAATGTAAACATCCACGGGAATGAGTTTATCAACACCCCGCACAGTGGTATAGGAATCGGTACTAAACATGCCGCCTGTAATCGTGCAAGCTCCCATGGCAATTACGTACTTGGGTTCTGCCATTTGTTCGTAGAGCCGGACAAGAGCGGGAGCCATTTTCATCGTTACTGTGCCCGCCGTAATAATTAAATCTGCTTGCCTGGGGGTAGAACGAGGCAACAAGCCAAACCGATCGAAGTCGAACCGCGAGCCAATCATAGCGGCAAATTCAATAAAACAGCAACTGGTGCCGTAGAGGAGGGGCCATAAACTCGACATCCGCGCCCAGTTGTAGAGGTCGTTGAGGGTAGTCAAAACCACGTTATTCGATAAATCTTGGGTCACCTGAGCCTGCTCGATCGGGTTGATCAAGCGTTGGGTCTGCTCATCGATACTCAAATCTAAACCCACATTCTCTGCCTTTAAGACCATTCTAAAGCTCCTTTGCGCCAAGCGTATACAAGACCTAATACTAGGATAGCAATAAAAATTAACGCTTCGATGAAGGCGAATAGCCCCAACTGGCTAAAAGCCACTGCCCAGGGGTAAAGGAACACTGTTTCTACGTCAAAAATGACAAAGGCGAGGGCAAACATATAGTAGCGGATATTAAATTGAATCCAGGCTCCCCCGATCGGTTCACAGCCGGACTCGTAGGTAGTAAAACTGCCTGGTCCCACCGCCTTGGGGCGCAATACCAGGGACAGCCCCAGGGCAATGCCGGGGACTAAGATGCAAATGATGGTAAAAACCAGTAAATAGCCATAACCTTCTAAAACCAAGGGTCAACCTCCCGATCGTTCCCTCCTATCATAGTGAATTTAGGTCGTATATTCGGCGTTGATTTTGACGTAGTCGTAGGTGAGGTCGCAGCCCCAGGCTACCCCCTGCCCCTTACCGTCCCCGATCGTGACTTTAATGACTACAGGATGATCGATCGACTGGGCTTGTCCTGAAGCCTCTGCCTGGAGCTTGAGATAGTTAGAAGCCCCCGATCGGTCGAAGGGGAGGGGTTGCCCCTGATCCATGAGCAGGTAATTGCCTAGTTCAATGCGCAGTTGGTCTTGGCAGAAATTGACCCCCGCCCTCCCCGCCGCCGCGGCAATTCTGCCCCAGTTGGGATCGCGGCCAAAAATTGCCGACTTCACCAATGCCGAACCGCCGATCGTTTTGGCAATCTGGCGGGCTTGGCTGTCGTTCTCTGCTCCGTAGACCTGCACCTCAATCAGACAGGTGGCTCCTTCCCCATCCCTGGCTATCTTCTTGGCTAAGTAAATACATAAATCTGTGAGCATCGCCCCGATCGTTTGCGCTGCCGCGCTATCAGGCTCGGTAATTAAAGGCAACCCCGATCGATCGTTACACAGCGCCAGCAGAGAATCGTTGGTACTGGTATCCCCGTCTACCGTGATTTGATTAAAACTGCGATCGGTAGCGGCTTTGAGCATTGTTTGCCACAAACTAGGCTCCACAGAGGCATCGCAGGTAATAAACCCCAGCATTGTTGCCATATGGGGGTGAATCATGCCTGAACCCTTTGCCATTCCCCCCAGGCGTACAGTTTTGCCCTGGAGGGTAGTTTCTAAAGCCATTGTTTTGGGCACTAAATCGGTGGTGATAATCCCCTGCGCCGCAGTTTCTCCTGCCTCCCTGGATAAGTGCTTGACGATCTCCCTGATGCCCCTTTCCAATTTGCCCCGATCGATTTGCTGTCCAATTACCCCCGTAGAAGCAATCAAGACCCCGTCTTCAGTCTGTAAAACTTCCTGGACTAGGCGAGCACTTACTTGGGTTGTTTGCGCCCCCTCCGCTCCAGTACAAGCATTTGCCTGTCCCGCATTGCACAAGATGGCGCGAATTTTTTGTCCCCGTTGTAGCAGTTCCCGATCGTAGTCCACGCAGGCTGCCCGCACCACGGAAGTTGTAAATACTCCCGCCCCCGTGGCTGGCACCTCCGACACCAACAAAACCAAATCCGTGGCACCAGAGGGCTTTAACCCTGCTCTAATTGCCGCTGCTAAAAAGCCCTGAGGAGCAGTCACCCCGCCATCAATCCGTTGCCAATTCATTTACATTTCCTCTAAAACTTCCCACAACTGCGTAATCACCCGATCGGGAATTAAGTCCGTTAGGGGTAAAGTCTTACCACTGCCCAGGGTCACAGCAATACCTTCAAGACAGGCAAACACCCCCCGCCGATCGAGTTGATGCGCCTCTAACAGGGGAGCAATTCCCTCCGCCACTGCAGTATGGAGATGGGCATCATTGAGGTATAAGCGCCACTTTGCCACCTCGATGTAGACAATTTCCCCGATCGTGGCTGCTAGTTGTTCAATTTCGTAGGAAGTAGTCATGAAATACGCCTTTTGCTAATTACCCAGAGGGCGTGAGTGAGCAGAATTGTACCCCAAACTGTGCTAAAGAGTGGCAACCAAAACCATTGCCTGCTTAAAAACTGGTCAAAAAACCACAGCCCGCTATTGACAGCAGCAAATAGTGCGCCGTGGAACATCAAGTTAATTTTACGCTCCAAACTTTGATAGGCGGGGTCTTGGGGATCGGGGGGCGTACTAAGACGGGGCGGCATAACAATTTTGCGGAGGATACTTTACTTTAACAGGAATTACGCCCAGTAAAAATTCTCCAGGGGGTCTTAATTTTCCCCCAAAGCCTGGGCGGAATTAGACAAACACGATCGATAGCGTTCGCAGAGATGGGCGATAACATCTATAAGAGTAATACGATAGTCTAACAAAATGTTAGGATTGCGACCCTCTATATGCAGTTGTCTGGTTAAATCTTCGATCAATTCAGTATGAATAATAATTAAATCACTCACTGACAAATTAGCGTTAAACAATTCTGTGACAAACTCCTCTACTGCCCGATCGGGATTGGCTTGAAAGTAGTTCAAAACAAGGTCACGGTATTGTTGCCGTAACCGATCGATTTTGTCTGTAGCTTCAAGGTCGCTCAAGCAATAGGGATTTAGCTCCACCAAATTTTACAGTTTTTAGTATACGCACAGCAAAATCCCTCGCCTGAGCCTCGCCGCACTCTCGAGGTCTCAAGCCGCTCGCCGAAGCCCGACGTAGTACAGACTTGAGTTGCTTTTTCTGAAGCCCAAAAGGGAGAGGTACTCCCACAGGGAATTTTTACTTTCCTTGTTCCTGCCCTTAGTTTCACCAAGGCAAGTTGGCACTAGCACTAATCACGATCGGGTGTAACCAGCGAAAAATAACGATCGTTAACAGCACACCTAAGTAAGCAGGGCGGATAAATTCCTGGAGGACAAATTTTTGTCTGCCTTGGGCAATAGCTAAAAAAGGCACGATCGATGTGCGGGCTTGTAATTCGCGAAAGCTATCGCCATAGCGGGCAAGAAGCCTTCTATCACCATGCCATACCCCAAACAAATGATAGCAAATTAGACCGATCGAGGTGACTAAGGCAAAACTTGTGCCTAACCAAATTGTGTGGGCAATACACCACAAAGTCATGCCCACTAACTGGGGATGGCGACAAACCCTAGTAATTCCTACTTCGTAAAGATGAACTTGCGGCTTAGCAATAGCTGCGATCTCTAATAAATTAAACGTAGCAGGATAGAGAAAGAAAAAAGCAAACCCCGATAGTAATAAGACAAATTCATGGACAATCCATCTATCTTGTAGTTGCCACAGAATGATGCCATCATAACGATGGTTAAAATAGTAAATAAATAAGGGAATTGCCAAAGTAATACTTACTAGAGCAAAAATGACCCGATACAAACGCGCCCCTATCCTGTCTTCTAGTTTTAATCTGAGACTAGCTAGACCACTGTGGGCAATGGCAAATATGGCAATCAAACCTAATATCACTAAATGACTCATGACCTATTTGCCGATAATTTGATGTTGTGGGGAAGAATAGGACTTAGCGGGGAGGTTGTTTTGGCGTGAATCAGTAATGAGCCAATCGAGTGCCGCCGCTTGTAAATCGATCGCACTGCCGTCTTTATCCATACAATAACGACCAAATACTAGCTTATCCACTAGTCGGACATCCCCCAAACGGGAATACTCAAAAATAACGCTGCGCTCTACCACCGATCCTTTACATAGGTGGCAGTTGGGGCCAATCATCGTCGGGCCGATAATTCTGGCTCCGTCCTCAATGCGGGTCATGCCCCCGATATAGACTGGTCCTTGTATATCTACCTTGTCCCAGTTCACGGCGACGTTGATGCCTGTAAAAATACCGGGTCTTACTTCATGCCCCGGGATCGGTACGTTGGGGACTTTATTGTTCAGGACATCCTGAATTGCTTGCCAATAGTCGGGGACTCTACCAATGTCCACCCACTCAAAATCCATGCAGATACCGTAAAAGGGCGCGCCTTCTTCTACTAGCTTGGGGAATAGATCACTGCCGATGTCGAAGGTAGTCCCCGATGGTATGTAGTCCAACACCTCTGGCTCAAAAATGTAAATACCTGTGTTGATCTGATTACTCAGTGCCTGGTCGATCGGGGGTTTTTCTTGGAATGCTTTGATCCTGCCCTCCCGATCGGTGAGGACTACGCCGTAACTAGACACCTGGTCCCTGGGGACGCGCTTCATCACGATCGTTGCCATGGCTCCCTTGCGGCGATGCCATTGCACCACTTCGGTCAAATTGAGATCAATTAGGGCATCCCCGCACAGCACCACAAAAGTATCGTCAAAAAAGGGCGAGAAATCCTGAATTTTTTTGATGCCCCCCGCCGAGCCTAGGGCTTCCCCTTTGAGTTGTCCGTCTTCAATTTTGCCCTCGAAGGAATAAGCCATCTGCACGCCGAACTTTTGCCCGTCGCGGAAGTAGTTTTGGATCGTCTCTGCGAGGTGGCTGACATTGACCATAATTTCTGTGAAGCCGTGCTGCCGTAGCAGTTCCACTAAAAATTCCATTACCGGCTTTTGCATGATCGGCACCATTGGCTTGGGTAATACATTGGTGAAGGGGCGTAGTCTGGTACCTCTGCCAGCTGCCAAAATCATGGCTTTCATTGTTTATCCTCAGTCTAGTTTTCTACCGGTTAGTTCGACAAATATATCCTCTAGGTTTGATTCTCGCAGCATCACGCTCTTGGAGGAGGACTGATGTTCGAGATAGGCATGAGCCTCTGCCATGGTAGGGAAAAATTTGTAGTCTAACTTTTGGTCTTCTTCATTTTGCACTATGACTACCGCTAATCCATGTTTTTGTCGTAACTCTGAAAGTGTCCCCATCTCGATCAGCTTGCCGCTGTCTAAAATTCCTACCCGATCGCAGAGGGTTTCCGCTTCTTCCATGTAGTGGGTAGTGAGGAGGATGGTCATGCCCTGTTGTTTGAGGTCGCGGATAATTTCCCAGAGGCGGCGGCGGGTTTGGGGGTCTAGTCCTACGGTGGGTTCGTCTAAAAATAAAACTTGGGGGTTGTGCATCAGGGCGCGGGCAATTTGCAGTCGTCGTTTCATGCCCCCAGAGAGGTTCCTTGTCCGATCGTTGAGCCTGTCCTTTAGCTCCACGTAGTCTAAACACCGCTCGATGGCGGCTTGTCGTTCGGCTTGGGGCATGTGGTGCATCCTGCCGTGAAATTCCATATTTTCCCATACGGTGCGATCGAGGTCGATGCTGGTTTGTTGTAAGACTACCCCAATACTGCGCTTTACCTGCTGGGCTTGTTTGACTACATCGGCGCCCCCGATCGTGATTTTGCCCTCATCGGGGACGGCTAGGGTCGTAAGCATTTTGATGGTGGTAGATTTGCCTGCCCCGTTGGGACCAAGGAGGGCAAACATTTCCCCCCGATCGATCGTCAGGTCTAGGTGATTGACTACAGGAACTTGGTTATAGCGTTTGGTAACAGCTTGGAGATCGATGAAAGCCATCTACGCCTCCGGCTCGCCGAAGGAGGGCAGGTTAGGGGCTCTTGAGAAGCTTTTGACTTTATAGGTCATATCCTAAGGGTATAATCACAGGATGATTCTAACCTACCGAGTTAAGACAAGTCACCATTTACAGTCAAGTCAGATTGTAGATTACCTTAAAATGATTCACAAGGGATAGCTCCCCTCGCCCATTTTGGGAGAGGGTGATGGCGTAACTGGGAGTGTTTCCGAATATTTTCTAAAGAGGTGGCAGAACTCCACCCATCGATCTCTGACAGTGCCTATAATTTGCTTGAGAGACAAGAAAATGGTATATCGTCTGTCAGAATTAAGTCCCCAGATGTTTGCTTAAAATGACCGATCGGTTTGACTGTATCATTGGTCATCGTCTACCAATTTCTCTGTTAAAAGCATCCCTCTGCAAAAGCAGAATTGCTCCCGCTTACTTATTTTTGGGTAAAGACGGTATTGGGAAAACCCTAACTGCAAAAGCCTTTGCCAGTTCTTTCTTACAACGATCGGTCGTTAATCATCCTGATGTTTTAATTTTAGAACCGACCTATCAAGAAAAAGGCAGACTGATCACAGTTACAGAAGCACAAACAAGCGGCACTCCCCCCAAAGGAAAAGCTCAAATTAGAATCGAACAAATCCGCTCGATCGGTGAATTTCTAGCCCATCCCCCCCTGATAGCACCCCGATCGTGGTAATTATGACCGAAGCCCAGACCATGACAGAAACCAGCGCCAACGCCCTGCTCAAAACCCTGGAAGAACCAGGTAGAGCCACGATCGTGTTGATTTCTTGCCAACAACCCATGCCTACCATCCTCTCCCGCTGTCAAGTGATCCCCTTTGCGCCCCTCTCCCATCAAGAAGTAAGGCAAATCCTCGATCGGAACGGCTTTGCTTCTATTCCCGACCCTATAATTGAACTCGCCCAAGGCTCCCCTCAAACTGCCATTACTGCCTGGGAAACCCTGCAAAACATCTCCCCCGACCTCCTTGCCGCCCTGCAAAACCTGCCCCTGCCCTTGGTAGAAGCTCTCACGATCGGCAAACGTATCAGCCAAGAACTAGACCTCAATACCCAATTATGGTTAATCGATTACTTACAAACTCAGCAGTGGCAGACTCAAAAAGAAATAAGAATGTTACAAGACTTAGAACAAGCTAAACAATGGCTCCAGGGATTTGTCAGCCCTCGTTTAGTATGGGAAGTTATCCTGGCGCAAAGGTCAGGTTCTCTGGGATAAGG
>PHFO01000100.1 GCA_002861535.1 Cyanobacteria bacterium M5B4
ACTGTTTATGATTTTAGTATCCAGTTTTTGTCTTCCTAAAAACAAGAAATATGCCAGGAAATTAAATCCCCCTTACTGTTATTTCCTGCCCACTTATCTATCACTTCTTGAGAAGGACTAAAGGGTCTATACTCAGAATATTCTTCTACTCCTTCTTTAGAACAAAGGAAGGCATAAAAGGGATTACTCTTTACCTGTTCTGACAACTTATCAGTATCTATAGGAACCAAAGTGGGACTATTATCAATAAGAGTGCAATAAAAAAAGATTTTTTATCTGTTGATTTCAGATTAGAGTTGTAAAAAGCTCCTGGGAATAAATAGTCAGTATTAGAAAAAAGATTTTCTGGTAAATAATTAGATACCTTAAATAAATAACTAATATCAGGTACACATACTACCCATACTGACAGAGAAGGAGCAGTGATATTAATTACTTCTGTTGCACATCCCCCTATCTGAGATATTATCCCTTTATATTTTACTTCTCTCTTCTCTATGTTGTCTGCTGTAGCTTCTTCCAGTCTGCCATAAGTAAAGTCATGCTCTGGAAAATCAAATTCTTTGAACTTAAAGTCTGTTAAATCTTCATTATTTTGCTTAAATTCAACAGTATCATCATCTGTAATAAAACATGGATGGTTATGGTCATAGGTTCCATTTGTCCCATAAAAAGAAAAATTATCAAATGACTTAAAAACTCCTTCTCCATGAGAGGTATAAATGTTAATCCCATACCTGGGATTAGCTATGATAAAATTACCTGGTAATATGTATTTTGCCATGACTGAGCCAATTCTAAATAAGAATACTATTAGTATACAAGACCTCCAAGAAAAAGAACAACAATTAGGACAGATTTCTTCCTTTGTTTCTGACCTCTTCACTGCTTTCAAAGGGAACATTACCCCTCTTACAAAACAAGAGTCTTACAGGCAAATTTATCAGATGATTCAGAGAGACCCAGTTTGCTCTCAGGCTCTCTCTTATAAATGCACTAGGTCTATTGCTCTCTTAGGACAATATAAACATCAAAACAGACAGATACAAGATTTCATTAGAAATGAATTAAATGAGCTTCATAATGACTTTTATTCTGAAACTTACAGGTCTTTACAGTATCTTTATGCCTTTGGATTTACTCTTATTGAGGTTTCTTTTCTTGGATACCAACTGGTTAATCTTAAACCCTTAAACCCCTTAAATATTGTTAAGGTTGTTGGAAGTTTTGGTAATCCTGAGACAATAATTTACAACAATGGGAGAGCAAATTATGCTTATATCCCTTGGAGTAAATGTATTCATTTGACAAACAGCAATATTGCAAGCCTTAATACAGATACTTTATTTGGCTATGGGGATGGACAACTAGCCCTCAATTATTATAGGCTAAAAAAAGGGATTCTGACCCAATTAGCTATTGCATCTAAGAACAATTCAATGGGATTGCTTCATGCTAAAACCCCTAACAATGGAGGGGTTGTTCTTTTAGATTCTAATGGAGTTCCCATAAAAAATCCCTCTGACCCCAGCAAAGTCTTAGAAGTAACTAAACATGCTTATCTTGCTAAAAAACTACAAGACATCAATAGTAAAGAATTTATTGTTACAGATAATGATGTAGACTTAAATCTCTTAAACATTAAAACTGATATTGGCTTCTGGCAGTATGTATTACAGTATATTGATATAGCCTTACAAAGATGTTTTTCAATTCCTATTGGAATCTTTGACACAGGAGGGGTAAATACAGGTCTCTCCTCTAATTTTGGGCAGAGCTTGGATTCAACCATTCAATTTGTTATTAAAAGCTATTCTAAGAAACTAATAAATAAAGTAATTAGGGCTGTTATAGATTACAACTTCACCAAAGAAGAGAGTGGAGGGGTCTATGGTGAATTTGAGATGAATGAAATCTCTTCTCCTACAGAAAAGACCACAATGCTTAATCTCCTTTCCAGTTTAGCAGTTAGTGGATTGGTTGACAAGTTTGATCCAGGGGTAATCAATGTCTTCAATGAGAAAATAGGACTCCCTTCTCTCACAGAGCTTCAATTAAAAGAACTAGCCATTAACAAAGCTAATGAACTGAAGAGAAAGAAAAGAGAAATTAAAACAGAAATAGATCAGTTTAACATTGCAAAAAAGACAACTGCTCTTCAACTAGAACAACTAGATTTGCAAATACAACAAATCCAACTTCAAAAAGCCCAAATGGAACAAGCCTTAAAACAATCACAACAAACACCACCACAACAGCAACAACAACAGATGCCTAAAGAAGAGGAAAAGAATGAAGAAACAGAAGGGGAATTAGAGATGCAGAAAAAATACTAAAAGAGAAATTTCAGATAGAAATGGAGTTATTGAAACTTAAAAGAGAAAAACTGGATGTTGAAAGATTGAAATTAGAAAAAGCCAAGAGACAATTAGGAGAAGAAAAATGACATTTACTACCAGCCTAGACTCTACAACATTCAGCCTCCCTTTTGATGCAGGGTTTGGGACAGTTACCAGAAAATGTCTTGACTTTGCCACCTGTGCTCTTACTGAATACTCTATCTCTTCTGCTCCTTCTAGAGCTATAGGAAGTGAAATAAGTGCAGATGGCTTAACATTTTATATTTCTAACATTTCTTCTTCCTACATCCCTGCTGAGTTGCTGGCTGATGTTGATCTGCTGGGGTTTACTCCTAAGTATGCCATCACCTATGAAGGAGTGCATATAAGTAAGAGGTTAATAGAATATCCTATTCCTACAAGAGACTTAAAAGATATGGCATCTTCTGTAGGAAGAGGATATTTTATACCTCTTTCACAACTGTATACAAAAATACAGGGCATAAGTGGCATCAATGCCACAATAAATGGGATACCAGATATAAACATTTTCTTTACTGCTGAAGGGAATGAAGTAATATCCCTCTCAGATTATTGGAATGATATGAGGTATCTAAAGGGATTGGTTTATAGCTTTAGTGGTTCTACTCTTAATCTTGTTACTGTAAATAGTGGTGGGGGTGGTAGTGCTACAGAGTTTGTAGGAAATCAGGAGTATGTTTATTCTGACAACTATCCTTGTTTTGCCAATACCCTTTTAGAGAATAATAATTTCCCTGAATATAGTAAAGAATATATTGAAATCCCCTCCTCCTACTACACTTATGAGGGAGATTCCAATCCTCAAGACCCCCCACTAGAAGTAGGAGAGTTCCCAAAAACAGGAAGTATTATGTATGGTAATAGTGGAGCCTTAACAAAACAATTTAAGATAACAATTTATGAAGAAGGAGGGATTAAAGAGGTTATAGAAGGAACCTTTGGGTATGCTCATTCTCTAGTAGAATTAACAGGGGGAAACAGTTTTATAGAAACTCAAGGATTAGAACATCAGCTTATTGAATCCCTGAAGACACAAAAATCAAAGATGGCAGACCTTGGAAGTACATTTCCAAATCTAGTTGCATATACCCAACAGTTAGTTTCTGGAACCACAGCAGGATATGAAAATATAACTGCTGGATGGGTAAATCCTGTTGTATGGAGATGTGTTAAGGTTACAGTCTCTGAATATATTTATGAGCCTATAACCCTCCCCTCTAATAGTTTTAAGCTCATTAGTGATGATGGTACAATATCTCCAGAAAAGGTAGTACTCCCCCCTTCTTATATAGGATTACTAACCAATAGTTCTAGGGTTCTTAGCAAGATTGTAACAAGAGGGATTGAATTAAGAAGATTCCAAGATGAATCTACCCTAGCCTCAAATAATAACTCTTTGTTTGCTTACAAGGCTCTTCAACTTCTTTCTAATACTATATCTAATATGAACACACCTATAATACCAGAGGCTATTACTGCTTTATGGGTAATTAGTAAATTTAGATTAGAGTCTTTTCTCTACAGAAGAGTTCCTATTGTAGAGGCAAAAATATTTAGTTATGCCCCTTATTCTGCTTTCTATAAAGATGAACAGTTTATTACTAGCTTTCAGACAATCCCTGTCAAGAGATCAGATATAGGGCTAGGGGGAGATGATTTTGTCATGCTGGCTGTTCCAGACCCCAGCTGGAAACCTAGCATAATGCAAACTGGAGAGTATTTCTATAGCAAGTCTATAGCAGTACAAGGAAATCCTTCCTGGAATCCATTTACAAGGAATTATTTCCAGTCTAACCCTATATTTCTTTATACTGGGAGTGAGGTAGAAACCACTATTACTTATACCCCCCTTCCCTCATTTAATACAACAGAAAGGGTAAATGATTATACTTTTCAAACTAATTTGACAGGACTTATAAACAAAACAAATATAGGGAAAGGAACTTATTATAGCCTCTTAGGGATAGAGTCTTTAGTGGGAGCAACAAATGATACCTATAGTACTATTCCTGATGTCTCTCCATCTATCCCATCCTTAAACACTGATTCACAAATAGATACAGATAGATTTGTTCAATATGTTAAGACTAGGTCTGCACAAAATCAGGGATTCAAGGATGGAAAATTTTTCTACAGTAGTAATATAGTATCAGGAAGACCCCCAGCAGCCATTGTAGCAACTAAACCTATAGACCTTGCAGAAAACAGAGATGCCTCAGTTGTTCCAGACTTCTTTACTTATATTAGCTCCAGCATACAAAGCTCAAATTATCTTAAAACTTATAGCAATGTCCTTACTAATAAGATTGATGAGCTAGAGGTGTCAGCTAAGAACTATTTAATAGAGCAAATTTTATTAGGAGGGTCAAAACTAAAACTTACACTATCAGACAAAGATTCAAGTATTGAACCCAATGGAATAATATCAGGAGCAAACATCCCCCCAGGACAATGGCTAATAACAGAAGTAACAAAGAAAACATTCAAAAAACCAGATATAGGATTAGAAACAGTAGTAATAGCTTCAGAACTAAAAAATGTTACAATAACAAAAAGAACAGTTGACAAATGGAATAGAGTAGCAAGGCTTTCCACATTAAACAAATCAGGAGGAATAGAAGTGGATATTGCAGATGTAAGCAAAGATTTTGAAGATATAACAGGAGCTTTTCAGGATGGAGGGTTTGGTAGATTTATTACTCAGAACAGCCCTGGTATTTTACCAGAAATTGTAATTAATGCAATAAAGGGAGTACAATGACACTTGAAATTGAACAAATTGCCACAAAAATAGCAAATGCTATTAACAGCAAAAATATAGATATTATAGACAAATCCAATGAAGTTGTTGTTAAGCAAGGGAAAAAGGCTTTTTATCTAAAAAAGAGCACCAATAGAATTGGAGGAATAGGAACTTGATTACAACCTATGCCTTTGGTAGAAATCCCCTCCCAGCCCCTACAATCAGTCTTGATAAAGGAGTAGGAGATTTAGATGTAGATCAAGACTATTACTTTTGGATACAAGCCAGAAACAGGGTAGGATATAATACTATTTCTCCAGTAAAAAAAGTTGAAGTTAGAACTTTATACCCAAGAGACAGAAGTATAGTTATAGAAGCTGTGAACTTCCAGCAGTTTGCTTGGGAGGATTGGAAAAGATTTTATATTTATTTTTCTACTGAGAATAATCTTGCAGAGGCAAGAGTTCTTTATAAAAGAGAAAATTTTAGTCCTAATGGATCACTACTTCCTATTGCCCCTTTTTCTATTACTTCTACTGATTGGCTTACAATCCCCAGAACTATAAATTCTCCTGAAAATCTGCCCACAGTAGTTGTTCCAGAAGGGTTTAGAATTGCTATCAATTCATTGGGAGGGCAGATATATGAATTTACTACTCAAAGCCTAACTCCTAATAACATCACAATCCTAGAAGGGGAAGGAGGATTTTGGAGACTATTATTAGGGGCTAATATGGTAGAAACAGTAGATAATACAGATTTACTGGTAGAAACAGTTCCTCAAAATCTAATAGAACCAGTTGAGATAACCTCTTTGTTTGACAGCAAAACAATTAAGTATTATCTAATTAACACCTCAACTAGTAGCATTTCTGGACAAATTCTCCTTAATCCCTCTATAAATACATCCACAAATGTTGCTTTCAATATAAAAACTATTGGATATGTAAATTTATCAAACTTCTCTTTCACAACAACAGGAATAACAGGAGCAGGGAATTTTAGTCCCTATAACAATGAATCTGCAAGACTTAAAATTCCCCTTCCTCCTAACCATGCCTTAGTTTTAGAAGTAGAAATAAATCTTTCAGCTACAATGAATTTGGTACAAGGAACTCTTATTTCCCTAACTCCAAAAATTAGATTTTTATCTTTACTTGAGCCTCCTAAATATTGGGATAGTCCTGTAGACAATTTAACCTTTCTTGCTAACCTTCTTCCAGAGCAAGTAATTAAAGGGCAAATTAGATATGTTGTTTCTAAAAGGGATTACTACTATTATGATCCTAATGACTCAAGAGAAGCAGATGGAGATTTTATTGTAACCCCTGTGGGACTAACAGGGAGATGGAGTAGGGGAAGATTTTTTATCCCTGACAACTCAATCACATTCCAAAATCTAAATCAAGACCTAAAAAACAGATTTAAGGGAGAAACAAAAATATTAAATATAGAAGCAAATATTCTAGGAGAATATATTTTAGATATTACCAATATAGAAGAAAATTATATTATTATTACTACCCCTGTAGACAACAACCTCATTCCCTGGATATTTGATATTATACATACAGGGTTACAAGAATGGGAATCAAGAGAAGTTGTAGTTGAATTTATTTATAGGTCTGCCCCAGTTCAATTCTCCCCTTTAATTGTATTCCCTGACAACAAAACTCCTTTACTTTCTGGAAATGCAAGTAAAGATATTTTTGTTTTTCAAGTACAAAGACAGAGTGGAGACAACATAATCAAAAGAGGATTTACTTATGCACAAACTGTTTAACAAATTTCAACCCAAGGAATAACTAGTTTCTTTGTTGCTTCTATCTTTATTAACTCTATCTCTCCTAAATCTTCTTTACTCTTTAGAGAAACATTAAAAGGCTTATAACCAAAAAACTGATTAGCAACTATTCTTTCCCAAAAAACATTATCCTTATAAGAAAATCTCCAACAGGGGACTTTCTTTATTCCCATCCATTCTATATGAACAGGACTACCTGTTAAGCCTAATAAAATAGAAATAAGAGGGAAGTGTTCAACATCAACAAAGAAGGACTGTGGGAAACTGCAATTTCTCTTTCTGGCAAAATTGAGTCTTTGCTCAATATATCCACTTAAAAAACCATTCACAAAATCTTTATTACATCTAAAAATATTGTAGGGATAGGCTCCTACACTAAAATCATACCCATATAGGTTATGAAAAGAATCACTAAATCTAAAAAGAAAAGACTTATAGTCTAGATTTTTTACTATACAAACATAGTCAGAAAAATAAAATGTAGTATTAAAAAGAGATGAATAGGTAGATAGGGTAAATTCTGCATCAAGAAAACTCCTAACTTTTTCTGCCCACCTCTTCTCTACAACTAATTTATTAAGCCCATTAAATAGACCTTTCTTAAAGTCTTCTTGGGAATAGTGGTATCCAATCAGGTATCCATGACTAAAAGGATAAGTTGAGGAGGAATTAAAATCCTGAATCCCCTCCAAAGGGTTTATCTCCCTGCAATTCCCTACAAAGCTAAATCCATTAGAAAGGGTATATTTATACCCTCTTTGGACAATAGAAGAGACAAAAGGAGTTTTACTGTCCTCAGAAAGAGAAAAATCTGCATATCTCAATTCTGATACTCTAAAAACTCCATTCTTGGTAAAAACAGGAGTAGATGGCTCAAGGTAAATCAAGGCTGTTTAGAACTTAATTCTTTTAAGGTGACTCTTAAATAACCCCATTCTTTGAGTGATTTCACCATAATCTATTCCCCCTGCTCTTTTTGCCTTATCATATCTCTTTCTTCTCTTGTTAGCTTAGTATTAGGAATTTGGTCAGGAATATCATATCCTGTCTCTGGATTTTTTACCTGATTGTATTTACCTCTACTTGCTCCAGCATAGGACTTCCTGGGAGTAGAAGGGAGTTTATTATTCTTTTGGTTTTTACCAAAATAGTCTGCCAGTCCTTGTCTTAATTCTTTCAGAAATTCAAATAGAGAATTGTTTTTGGATGGAGTATTTACAGGTAGGGGGGAACTATTCCCTAGAGGAGAAGGTAAAGTTCTAACAGAAACAGGTTCATTAATAAAAGGTTCTGTTTGTACTGATTGTACTAAGGGTATCCCTTCTTCTAAAGAAGTATTGTTGCTAGGTAATTTTTTTGGGAACTCTTTATAAAGAGCTTCTTTAAGGCTTCTCTATTATAAGGAACTTGTTCTCTCCCTTTAACCTTAACCCTTTCTCTAGGTCTTGTTGTTTCTACTGGACTACTTCCTTCTATCTCTGCTCCTAAAACACTATTACTATCATCAAGTGTTTTTTTCTTTAGGGTTGTTTATAAACAGTTTTTTTAAGGTTCCTTTGTTGTAAGGAACTTGTTCCCTTCCCTTGACTTTAACCCCTTTTCTTGGTCTTTTTACTTCTGTTAAGCTGTTTTCCCCTATCCCTGGGGCTAATACAATATTACTGTTATCAGGTGTTTCTTCTTTAGGATGATTTATAAAGAGCT
>PHFO01000101.1 GCA_002861535.1 Cyanobacteria bacterium M5B4
CACCGATCGGTCTTCCAGGATGGATGTATCAATTTTTTCTTGTCCCCTCTCCCTTTTGGGAGAGGGCTAGGGTGAGGGTTTCAGAAAAAGCAATTCCTGACAAGTATTACTATGCTCCTTCTCTGAGTTTGTCTAACACCGATCGGTCTTCCAGGGTGGATGTATCGCTAGTAATTTCCTGCTGGGCAGCTAAACTGCGTAACAACCGGCGCATGATTTTACCCGATCGGGTTTTGGGCAGAGCATCGGTAAACTTAATTTCCCCAGGACGAGCGATCGCGCCTATCTCTTTCACGACATGTTGTTTTAGCTCTTGCGCTAGTTCTTCATTAGCTGTTTGAGAGCCTTCTAAAATGATAAAGGCGCAGATTTCTTCCCCTTTGATTTCATCGGGTTTACCGACAACGGCGGCTTCAGCCACGGCGGGATGGGATACCAAAGCCGATTCAATTTCCATCGTGCCCAGACGATGCCCCGCGACGTTAATGACATCGTCTACCCTGCCCATGACCCAAAAATAGCCGTCTTCATCCTTGCGTGCTCCATCACCAGCAAAATAGAAATACTGTCCCTCTTTGGGGGGGATATGCTCCCAATAGCTAGACCGGAACCGATCGGGGTCGTTGTAAATTGTCCGCATCATGGAGGGGAAGGGGTGTTTAATCACTAGATAACCGCCCTCGTTCACGCCCACAGGATTGCCCTCCAAATCCACCACATCGGCAATAATGCCAGGAAAAGGCAGGGTAGCCGAACCAGGTTTAGTTGCCATCGCCCCAGGCAGAGCGCTGATCATAATGCCACCAGTTTCCGTCTGCCACCAAGTATCCACGATCGGGCAACGCTCCTGCCCAATAATGCGGTAGTACCACATCCAGGCTTCGGGGTTGATCGGTTCGCCTACGGTTCCCAATAGGCGGAGGGAGGAAAGATCCCGGGCTTTGGGCAGATGTTCCCCCTGCTTGATAAACGATCGGATGGCGGTAGGGGCAGTATAAAAAATATTGACCCCATGCTTTTCAATAATTTCCCAAGTACACCCAGGGTTAGAGGGACGGGGTGCGCCTTCATACATCAAAGTAGTCGCCCCATTAGAAAGGGGACCATAGACAATATAACTATGTCCTGTAATCCAGCCCACGTCAGCAGTACACCAATAGACATCTGTATCTTTGAGGTCAAAAATCCACTGGGTGGTGATATGGGTATAAAGGTTATAACCCGCTGTTGTGTGCACTACCCCCTTCGGTTTGCCCGTACTGCCGCTAGTGTAAAGAATAAACAGAATATCCTCTGATGCCATCGGTTCGGCGGGACAGTCCGCGTTTACTCCCTGTTTGAGGTCATGCCACCAATGATCGCGCCCTGGCAGCATCTGGATTTTCTGCCCTGTCCTTTGCACCACCAAAACATTTTCTACGGTGGGTACATGGGTAAGGGCGATGTCTACCTGATCCTTGAGAGGCACGATCGCGTCTTTGCGCCAGCCGCCGTCTGCGGTGATTACTAACTTCGCTTTACCATCGTTCAACCGATCGCGCAATGCCTCGGCACTAAACCCGCCAAACACCACACTGTGGGGGGCACCAATGCGGGCACAGGCAAGCATAGCGATCGCCGCTTCCGGGATCATAGGCAGATAAATTCCCACCACATCCCCCTTTTGTACTCCTAACTGCTTGAGCACATTGGCAAACAAACAAACTTCCCGATGGAGTTGGGCGTAGGTATAGGTGCGGCTGTCCCCTGGTTCCCCTTCCCAAATCAGCGCCGCCTTATTGCGCCGCCAAGTCAACAAATGGCGATCGAGGCAGTTGTAAGAGATGTTGAGCTTGCCCCCGTCGAACCACTTCACCAGGGGCGGTTGCCAGTCCAGGGTAGTGTGCCACCGATCGAACCAATCCAGTTCCTGGGTTGCCAAGTCCGACCAAAACTTTACTGGGTCTGCCTCCGCCTGCCTATAGAGTTGATGGTACTGCTCCAGGCTACCTATTTTTGCCTGGGCGGAAAACTCCAAAGAAGGATAGAACAGACGTTGTTCTTGTAAAACAGACTCGATCGGGGAAGACATAGATGCAAAACTTAACTACACTAATATTAGCAGTGCGGTTAGCAAAAATTCATCCAGTTTGTGTCAGGGAATCAATAGGGCTGTTGTTCCCCTATCTGACTCTGACCGAACTCCATGATAGGATGGAACCAGTGGGGGCGCATTAAAATTACGGTATCAATTACATGAATGATGCCATTTTCTGCCTCAATGTCAGGGGCAATAACCGTAGCATTGTTGACTTCAAAGTCCTCGTCTGTAACCCAGAAATCGATCGGGGAACCCTCTAAAGATAGCAGAGATTTACATTCCCTTAGATCATTTTTATAGTATTTACCAGAGACAACATGGTAAGTCAAAATCCGCGCAAGCTGGGGGATATTTTGTAATAGAGTTGTGATTGTCCCCCCCGGTAGTTTAGCAAAGGCATTGTTAGTAGGAGCAAAAACTGTAAAGGGTCCCGGACTTTGCAGGGCATCAACTAAATTAGCGGCAGAAACCGCTGCTACAAGGGTGCTAAAGTCGGAATTACTAACGGCAATATCTACGATCGTGGTCATAACTTTCTCCTAATTAGCGATAGTCTTGGGATTGAATTGCTAAGATTTTAGCGGCTTGGTTCATGTTGTATTTGGGATTACTAAAGCGGCTCAGTTGTCCTTCAAAATAGGCACGGTTTGCCATTAAATGTCTGGGGTTAGGGTCATCGAGGGGATATAAAAAGGCAGCTCTGCCTGCCTGAATTACAGCGGAGGTGACGTTATACATCGATCGTTGAAAACTAACTGCTAGTTGAATTAACATATCGTCATTACCACGACAGAATTTTTGATAGTAATCCACCAAATATTTAGGCAAAAAATGATACATATCTTGGTGTAAGAGAGTGGGCGGAATACCAGCAGAGGCAACAGGGAATTTGTCTGCATACAATATGCCGTAATGAAAGTCGTTTTGATCTTTAGGGACTTGTTCAGCTTGGGCGTTGTAAGACTTTGTCCCTCTAAAAGGAGATGTGCGATAAAAGATGGCTTCGACATAGGGAAAGGCAGCCTCATATAACCAAGTAAAACCCTTTGACTTGGGCACAACATCAAACCATTCGCCGCGGATATGAACACGATGGTAAATAGGACGACCGGCAATGGCAAAAATACCATTTACCAAGAAATTCATCGCATCTGGTACGCCTTGAAAGCCTCCTTCATCATAAATGTCTGACATTTCTAAAAAGACGGGTGCCATTACTTCCCAAAAAAGACCCAAGACTGAGTACATCGTTGCTCTGCGGCATTGTTCAATAAACAGATCAGGGAATAAACGATAAAGACCGAGCATAATGGGATTTCCCGCAAAATAAGCACGAATAACCCGATCGGCGTTTTGTTTATATTCTTCTGAATCCATGTAAGGTTCTAACAGACCGCCCATATTGCGGTGCCAAAACATCGCTCTCATACATTCTTCGGCAAATTCCATGTTGATCCGATCGTGGTAAAGATGATGAAAGAGTTTAGGGATTTTTGTTTTTAACTCTCCCTTTGCCATAAAGTCTAACAACTCTTGATGGGCAGTGCTATAACCGCGCCAAATGCGCAGATCGGCGGTTTCTCCGGCATAATGGTTGGGCAGATCGAGGTATTCTTGGGGTAAAAAATACTTAAAAGCAGGTAAAGGATCAAGAAAGACGCGTTCGGCAATGTATAACAAATCCCGCCAATAGAAGTCCATGGGTATGGCATAAGCCTTGTAAAGACCGATGATCTGCATCAGGTTTTCTGGCGTGTCTGGTAACATCGATCCGCCTCTCTCTAAACGATGAATGATGTCAGCGAGAGGATGACTAGAAGGGGGCAGTTTAGTAGTTGGTTCAATCAAAGTGCTAGGCATTGTTCTTTCTCCTGTTATTATTTTTGTAGGGTCTTGCTAACAATAGTGATCGCAGGTAAACGATCGGCAATTTGTACAGAAGCAGTTTCGCTCCAACGGATGAGCCATTGGGGTTGGATACCTAAAAAGATAACGATCGATGTTAAAACTAAAGCGGGTATTTGTTCTGTACGAAAGACTTTAGGATAGTAGGCTGTATTGTTATCTAGTTTGCCAAAACAAGTGCGGTTTAACAAAATGACAAAATAAACTGCTGTTAAACCAGTTCCCAAAATGGCTAACAATGTAGGAATGGGAAACTTACTAAAGCTACCCTGAAAGACAAGAAACTCAGCAATGAAACCTACCATACCCGGAATGCCTGCACTTGCCATACCGCCCAAGATCAACAGCGCACTGATCGTAGGAAAACCACGCAAAGGATTTAACAGACCATTCAACACATCTAATTCTCTTGTGCCGACTTTCTTTTCAATAATGCCGACTAAATCGAACAACAACGCTAAAATCAAACCATGACTAACCATTTGTGCAATACCTCCGATCAGACTTAAGGGAGTAGTTGCCGCTGCTGCCAAAAGGATATAACTCATGTGACCGATCGAGCTATATGCCACCATGCGTTTGATGTCTTTTTGCGCGATCGCTGTGATTGCACCGTATAAGATGCCCAATCCTGCCCACAGAGCAAGCCAAGGGGCTAATAATGACCAAGCATCAGGGAAAAGACCGACACAAAAACGAAAGAGTCCATAGGTTCCCAGTTTGGCGACAACTCCGCCTAACAACATAACAATGGGAGTGGCAGACTCCACATAGGTATCAGGTAGCCAAGTGTGAAATGGTACAAAAGGAGCTTTAATACCAAAACCACATAACAACAAAAGTAGTAAAATGACTTGAGTTTGCAATGGTAAAGACACCAATCGCAGAGCGTTGTAGTCAAATAAAGGGAGACCATCGGGCGCAAGCCAAGCCAGAGCCAGGAATCCCGCTAAAATGAGAATACCGGAAATAGCAGTAAAAATTAGGAATTTAATGGCAGCATAGTTCTTTTTTCTTCCTCCCCAAATCGCAATAATGAGATAGAGGGGGATCAGTTCGATTTCATAAAAGATGACAAATAACAACGTGTTCAACGAAAGAAATGCACCACTTACACCACTATGAATTAGTAATCCTAAGACGTAAAACAAACGGGGTCTTTCTTCTATTTCCCGATCGAAGCACAGTACTAGCCAGGTAATCAGACCATTCAAAACAACCAAGGGCAAAGATAGTCCATCAATACCAAGGGTGTAATTCAAGCCCAGGTTATCTAACCAGGGTAAATTTTCTTGGAACTGAAAGTTGCTTTCTCCCAAGTTGAATTGCCCCAGCAGCAAAATATCTAAAATTAAAACGATTGTTGTCACAATTACCGCACTTACTTTTGCTGATTTAATAGGGACTAATCCCGTAATTAGAGCACCGATCGCGGGCAGCCAAATTAAAGCACTCAACATATTTATTTCTCCTATCTAAAATTGATTACTGAAAACAAGGATTATCAGTAGCCCTATGCCAAAAACGATCGTTAAAATATAGGCTTGGAATTGTCCAAAAGTACTATACTTAAGACTTTCGCCACTCAAGAGCGTCACTACGCCAAAGAGATTACCGACCCCATCAATGAAGAACCGATCGAACCAATACATTGCCCTGGAAAAAATATCAACTAAACCAACGATCGTAAATTTATACAACTGGGGTGTATAAAAATCGTAGGTAAAAAATTCTTGGATACTTCTATTAGGCAATAAAATTGGTTTGGCTATTTGCTGGTTTAGATATACATAACTACCCGCACTGATTCCTATAATTGTTGATAGAATTATTGCTGCAGAATTTACTAACTCTGACCAGTTTATCACCCCCATTACTGTTAATAGTTGCGGTGTATGTAACACAATTCCTGCTAAAATTGTCATCGGCAACACAATTAACCACAATGGTTCCGCCGATCGTTCCGTCATTTGTTTTGGTCTGTCGCCCCAGATTAGACCAAAGACGCGCATCAAACTAAAAGCGATAAGAGCATTCACAACTAAAATCAAGATGGCTAAACCATAACGATCGGTCTGTTGTAAATAATTAAACAGACTAGACAATGCCCAAAATCCACAGAAGGGAGGTAAAGCCACTAATCCTGCCATTCCTATCAAAAATGACAGACCCGAAATAGGACGACGACTCCACAACCCCCCCAGCAAAGTTAAGTCCTGGGTAATGTTGTTAGAAATAATACTTCCTACTGCCATCGTTAAAACGCCAGCCCCTAAAGCGTTAGATAACATCAACAAATAGGCACTCTCGATCGTACCTGTGCCAACAGCAATAAAGATCAAACCCATGTAAGCACTGACAAGATAAGATAAAGCTCGTTTTACATCCGTCTGCCCGATCGCGATCAAAACTGCGCCCAGGGCTGTGGCAGCACCAACACCGATCGTTATCTTTTGCACTAATTCCGAAAGTTGTAAGAGGGGATATAACTTGACTAAAACCCAGGCTCCTGTTGCTACAACTACGCCATTCCGTAAAATCGTACTAGGTAGAGGTCCTTCCATCGCTTCATCTAACCACAAATGTAAAGGAAATTGAGCGCATTTTCCCATTGGTCCCGCAATTAAACCTAACAAAACTAAGGTGATCGCGATCGAGTTTGGCGTAGCACTATTTGCCCAGTCTGCTAAAAGATGAAAATTCCAAGTGCCTGTTAAAGGAAAAAGACCAACAACTCCCATCAACAAAAAAAGATCACCTACTCGTTTTGTTAAAAAAGCATCCCTCGCTCCTGTCACCACCAAGGGCTGGTTGTACCACATGCCCACTAAAAGATAAGTGCCTAACGTCAATAACTCCAAAATGACATAACTAAAAAAGAGAGAATCACACAAGACCAAGGCACACATTCCTGCTTCAAAAAAAGCTAACAAAGCGTAAAACCGCGCCCAGCCCCAATCCATCTCCATGTATCCCACCGCGTAAATCTGAGCTAAAAGATTGATACCGGTAATTACAACCATTGCCCCGATCGTGAGGGCAGAAATTTCAATATCAAAGGTAAAATCCAAATCCGCTACCGCAAACCAGGTAAAGGATAAAAATTGACTGGGCTTGCCCCACACTGCCCAAAGTGCAACGAGACTGTGCACCCAAGCTAAAAAAGTCATCCCGATATTGAGGTAACCTGCCGGTCGGGGACCAGTCCTGCGAGTGATGCTAGGAGACCAAATCAGGGATAAGACTGCCCCCACCAGCGAGTAGCAGGGGACTAGCCAAATCATGGCGATCCAATTATTCATAGGTTAAAAACTAGGATTTATCAAATAAACATAGTCTTTATTCTATGGTTATTTCCCCCAGGAGGCAATAGATATAAAAAACAAGAATCATAGATTTTTATCTATGGTAGTTCTAGTTGGGGCGAAAGGCGTGGGAGTTGACAATGGGGTAGACCTTGCCCAGGGACTGGTGAAATAGGTCGGTAGTTTGTTTAATCCGATCGGGGGGGATGGCTTTCCATTGGGCGTAGGAAGCCCAGCGCGCCACAATTACTAACCGATCGGGGCGATCGATGCCCTGCCAGATTTCTTTACCTAAGAAGGCGGGATACTGAGATAGGAACTTATCCCAGATGAGACGATCCTGTTTAATAAACTGGGCTTGTTCCTGGACGGGGACATTAAACTCCAGCCATTCAATTGCCATAGAATCAGCAAATGCGTTATCTGTCATTAGACCAACCCAAATAAATAACGCTAACAGCAAAGAACGGAGGCATAATAATAAACGATCGGGTAAAAATTTCAGCATAATTGTGACACGAAAAAAGCAAATCGGTAATTTAGGCGAAAGTTTAGTCAAAGACTATTTAATTAGTTTAGATTACCAAGTTATCGCCCAGCAATGGCATTGCCCCCTGGGAGAAATCGACATCATTGCTACTAATAATGAATGGCTAGTATTTGTCGAAGTCAAAACCCGATCGGTACAAAACTGGGATGAAGATGGTCTGTTAGCAATTTCAATCTCTAAGCAACAAAAACTAATTTTAACAGCCCAATCCTTTCTAGTAAATTACCCCGACCCTGACAAATCAGTACGTTTTGATGTTGCCCTTGTGCAACACGATCGGGGTAACTATCACCTTAAGACTTACTTAATGGGAGCTTTTGATTAACGAAAAAATGGAATAGCCAGAGGGTATTTCCACAACTTGTCATTACCAGCCTGAATACCACCAATAATGGGAAAAGCAATACAACAAATCCCTACGATCGGTACTATGATTGCACCAATAAGAAAGGGAACCATGGGCAATCCTACAGCAAAATAAATAACGACGGATAAAATCCAGTTAGCAATGACTTTTCCGTGTTTATCAATTTCTGGTAATTCATTTTTCTTTAACTGCCAAATAATAATAGGAACCAAAAAACCTCCAAGGGGAATGAAGATGCCAGAAAACTGGGAAAAATGTAAAATCGTCGCCCACTTTCTTGTCTCTTCAGAATTTGCCGACATAGTTACTCCTCCAATGCCAATGGGATCTTATCAGATTTTAAGGACTGTAAAGTG
>PHFO01000102.1 GCA_002861535.1 Cyanobacteria bacterium M5B4
CCATTGCTGCTGTTTGTGAGTGCTCATCGTCTCCTGTACCATCAACCAGTGGTGTGTCTTCGTGTTCCGCACTCTCGGTTGGATTGGACTCATCCGTATCATTCTCAGTGGCAGCACCATCTACTATGTCGGTCTCCGTCTCTGAGGGTGCATCCATTACTGCTACTTGAGAGTACTCATCGTCTCCCGTACCATCAACGAGCGGTATATCTTCTTCCTCGTTCTCGCTCGGATTGGACATGTCGTTCATAGCAAACCACCTTACTATGTCTATGATGTCATAGGAAGATTGCTCAGAGCCTCTCGATAGTAGTCAAAGGCATGGTAGAGACGTTTTCCAGCGTGTTCACCAGTGCCTTGTTTCAAGTTTGCGACTCGCGCAAGGAAGCAACGCGCAGCACTTGCATCAACTGAGATGTTATATTTCGTGAGTTGCTCAGTGCAAATCTGGGCAACTCTCTGCCAGTCTTGTTGCTTGGCTGATTGAGCGATCTCACGGATGCGCTCAGTGAGTGCAGAATTAGGAAGCAACATCACAGGCTCACATGAAGCACTGTTGCACCACTGGGCTAGTTCAGGTATTATCTGAGCATGTAATGTGCTTGCGTTGACGGCAGGTGCCTGTGTCGCGGGAGGTGTCCACGAGGCTGATGGTGGAATAGCAAATCGCCCTTGCATAAAGCGGTGTACGGCTTCATCCGAGTCTTCGATGATCATGACATCGTCAGGGGTTTGAAATTTGTCCAAATAATTAGATACGCGCACATGCACTGGACGACCAGACACATCACGGACAATCGTCTCACCACGTTGCAGTGTACGAGCATAGTCCCGCTGACGATCATCTAAGTTCATAATATCGCAGAACAGCCGAAAGCTCGCTTGATCTTCAAGCCAGTGCATAATCTTAAGATACGTATTTCCAATGGCTCCTTGAACGAGAGTTGTTGGCATTTGCTCCGCAATCAGAATGCCTTCACCGAAGCCACGCACTTCAGCAAGTAAGTTGCTGAAATCTTCGCCCCCTTTGGAGCGCGGATCGGCGGCAAAATCAGCTCCACCGCCGGTATCGCCTGACATGAGTCGGTGAGCTTCTTCAACCAGCGTCACGTGCATCTGCTTTTTGCGCTCGTGATGAGGAATGAGTCGCAGATTGCTCTGAAGCTGCTCTGAAAGCTGCATGAGGAGAAATGCCATCAGCAATGCTGTGTCTTCTGAGGAGCCAATGCGACCTAGCTCCATTACTGTTGGGTGTTTGAGAATTTCACCAATGGCAGCAGGCTCTTTCGCATTAACAACGGCACCCAGATTGAGGAGCAAATCGCGGATGCGAATTTCTGAGCCTTGTCGAACGTTTCCTTGTACTTCACGACCGTAATCTTTGGTCATCTCGTTCGCTGTAGCAACAAGCGTATCGTAGAAGTCAGCCATCGTGGGGATTCGTGTCCCCTGATCACCACCAACTCCATTGACAACATCCCAGCCACGATCCGCGTATACTTGGCGAATTGCAGCACGATAAATCGCGGGTAAGGGGTCCCACATGGTGAAAGCTGCACTAAAGCATCGCATTAAGAGGCTCATGTGTGTTCGCAGTAAAACACCATCTGGAACCGCGAATGGGTTGAGATGAAATGGCGATGTCTTCTCATCCCCAACCGTGAAGATCAGCAAATTATCACGGATGTCTTCATCCGCCATAAGAATCCGATAATCCGGCTTGTCAATAGGATACATGACCAAAAAAGGCACATGGTGATCCTTCCACATCTGGGACAGTAAGAAGAGGCATGTATTTGTTTTTCCTGTCCCTGTGGAGCCAGCAATCAAGCCATGCCGTACAAAATTCTCAAGCGGGATATTGTAATACTGTTGTGTTGCTTGCCCACGATGCAGGATTCGCCCCAACGTAATTGTGCGGTTAGCTCCTGTCTGGCGCTCGTGTGGCATCACGAACGGCTCATCACGCACATCAATACCGGGCAAGTACCCACTCTCTGGGGGAATTGGCAAGCGAAACGCACCTACCGCTTCACCCGCTCGAACCAAGAAACGCAATCGTTGGGTGGCTGGTTCTATGTCCTGTCGCCCCCAAATACGGTGTTCCAAGAATAAGAAGTTATGACGTGCAATGACTGCATCCTCATTTGAAGTCGGCTGATCACGATGCCAACGGCGAGGTTCAGATGTATTATCATTCGCAATAAGCTCTGACCCTAGAGCTTCCAACACGTCATCGGGAGCATAATGCTCACCAATAACTTGAATCTTGATCTTGAAGAGATGATTACGCTCGTTAATGAGCGGCATGAACGTTCTGTGGATGTCTTCAAAACGTTCCTTCCGATAGTTTTGCATCCATGTCAATGTGCCCCCCTGTTGGGTCTCTAAATACATCTGTCCGTAGCTCGACAGGAGCTGATTGACTGTCCGAAGCTCATCAAGGAACAATGCCGTTGGCTGGATACAAATACTGGCAACGCAGACTTGCCGCTGTTGAGCTAAGGTTTCCAGAAAACGTCCAAAGGCGGTAGGATCAATGTTTGGATTGAATGCATGCGGGAAATACCCAATTGCAGAACGATCACCGATGTAGGGGTCATGATCCTCAAATTTGCGGATCTCAACAATATTCTGAGCAGAGATGTGTTCTGGAGCGATAGGTATGATATACCTTGCTAAATCATCTGCATCAACTACTTCGAATGGATAATTGAATGGATCTTCCAGAGGATAGTGACTAATAAACTTACGCCAGAGTTTTAGCCCGAGATCAGCAGCCTTACGCTGGTTTGAGTCAAAGACTTTTCCCAAGAACACGATCTCAATTTTGCTCATATTCTGTGGGTCAGATGCAGGATGAACAATAAAACGCAGATCGAAGGAGACGGCATTCGGAGCAAGCAGCCGTGAGTTGATGAGATCATTGATGAAGCGCAACTGCCTATTCGTGATGATCCGGATTCGGGCAAGCCCGCTCTCTCCCCCAATCGCACGGGTAAAGTCGTCGCTCGTAAAGCTCGGTATGAAAGGAACCTTTACGGCAAAGATTGCATGGCTACCCTGCTGAGCAACGGACGCAACCCCACGCCCATCCCACTGATCAGTATAGTGATGTTCATCCGGATTCGTCACGAAGATGAAAGGTTCTTTCATATCCAGCTCTTTCCTTCTAGGTCATATTGTCAAACCACAGGAGTACAATCTTACCAATACAGAACTAGCTGTAGGCCTCAATTACTGCATTAACAAGATCACGCAGTGATGATGTAGATGGCGACCAGTTCATGAGTACATCAGGGCGGAAGGGTGTTTCTTGTCCGTTGTATTCAAGAAACATTGTAGGAGGCTCGTGAGGATATTTTGGTGAACACATGAAATACATATTCAATGTCTCACCTTGATCGTTCTGAAGGTTAATCCTCACATAATAAACACCATTATCATCACGAAGGGTAACATTATTCCCTAAGCCACTGGCTTGCAGTATACGGACTTCTTCTTGAAGACGAGCCAGCGCACTGCTTAATCCTAATGATGGTCGTGGAGATGAGTGTGGAGATGAGTGTGGAGATGAGTGTGGAGGTGGGGTTGGAACTGTACCAGTTAACATATACTGGAGAGCTTCCTGAAATGAGTTGTCTCCGGCACTCCCAAGTGCCGGATTAAGTTTGAAAATTTCCATCAGAGATTGCATCCGGAGCGCATCGGTCTGGGACCGATCTCCAAACAATTGCGGATACAACTCAGGATGGTGTTGGAGCACGTATTGGGGAGTCAGCTCTGTTAGCCGCGCAATATCACGATTATTTACTGCACGCTCTAAGTCAAGAGCGAGTTGGTTGCGTTGCTTAATCGCCTCAGCCTTAGCATCAACGATGGCTGTTTGCTCTTTGATAAAACCACCCAAGAACATCTGATCAAGCTCTTCCGCACCAGCCAATCGGGTAATCTGCACATTCGTCACCCGCAACCCAAGATTATCCTCAACACCCCGACTCTGGAGTTGCTGTAGAACCATGTAGCCGCCATTCCCACCCGAAAGGAAATCGTGATACTTCCCATACGAACTCACGATAGAACGAATGGACTCAAGTACAGCATCATAGAGCATCGTTACTGGGCGATCAACCTCAACAGCAACTCGTTCAGGATTAGCGACTTGGTAGGTTACAGCCATATCGAGGTCAACCTTCACTGGCAATTTCTCACCAGTTGGGGTAGCATAAAATAGCGTAAACTCATCTTTTGTCTCGATGTCAAGGGTGCGCTCGCGCATATTGACTGAGTACACATCAATCCGCTTTGTCATCGGGAATGAGAGTGCATGATAGCCGCCAGCATGCAACACTTCATGAATACGCCCATTTGCCAGCACCACTACTGCCCGTCCTTCGTAGACCCGAAAAACGCGGAACATTGCCCCCAATATATTGTTGGGGATGCGGATTGGTCCACGCACGAGAATGGGACTGTCTTCTCGAATAAAGCTTTCAAGTTCTTCATTCGGCTTCCCACGCAAGAAGCGCGTCTCATTGTCAGGTGGTTCTTCACGATTGAGTGGTATTGTGTCGGCGCGATTAGTTGGCATGGGGTCGTTCTCCTGTTCTGTAGATTCAACGTTCCTCTTCACTATAATGAGGATGTATCCGAGAAGATATATCTATTTGTGGTAACTCTTGCAGTATCCGGTGAGCAGTGTCGCGGGCCTCATCAACAGACATACCGAGATTTAATGAGGCATAGGCTGTATAGTTACATACAGGGCAATCAGGACGTTTTGGTACATCAATGAAAATAGACTCGAGTGGTTTCTGGAAAATCCACTCAGCGCGGTTGCCAAAGAGTATCCAGTTGGATGTAAAATCGGGGAGTGATGTCTGCACATCGCGGAGTAGCGTGAGCAGAGCAACCCGCGTCAGAATGAGTGCGATCATTCCAGCATCCATTGCAAGTCCCGGCTCAGCGATTAAATCGGCCATCTGACTTGGGTCAGCATAGCCCGGTGAAAAATCATCGGTGGCTGCTGGTGGTGGTCCAAAGAATTCTGCAACCACTGTATGAAAGCAGGCATAGCATGCATCCGTGCTCGAAGCAACGCGAAAAACATCTCCCCCAAAAGCACGGTTATAGGCCGCCCCATACACCGCTGGAATACCCCGCTGCCAACATACCCGATTGATCGCCATCTTGGACTCTTCACTATCCGTTGCCGCAATGACCAGATCGCACCCTTCCACAATCTCCTGCAACAGAGTTAGATCGTCGAGGATATTTACTTCGTAAGTCTCCACTTGAACAAACGGTGAGCTGTTCATTAAGAGGTCGCGCAAAGCACGTGTCTTATAACGCCCAATATCACGCAGATCGCAAACATGCCGTGCAATATTATGCACTTCGAGACGATCAAAGTCCACGAGGCGGAAATGCCCTACTCCACAGCGAACTAGCTGTGTGGCGACAACTGCGCCACCAGAACCTAGTCCAATAATGGCTACACGCTTGGATGCAAGCCGACTAACTTCAAACAGACCTTTTATCCGCGCATCAAAGTCAGCGAATGGCCGTATCACCATAAGCTCAGACAATATCCAGTTGCGCGTATCGCGATAATATGCTTGAACGCTAGGGAAATCAGCTTTATCTTTCTGCACCACAAGCATAATCGGTCCTGATTGAATACCTACAGGCTCATCCGGTAGGCTCATTTTCATTTGCCAATTTCCCACCAATAAACCAGTGTCAGGTGTCACTCCTGTGATCTGGACAACATCACCATCGTCACGAATGTTTCCATATAGGTTACCTTGAACCGATGATTTATCGTTAACAATTGTGGTGAGTATGTCTTCAGGTAGGGTAATAAGCATGGTTACTCCGTTTCAGGATTACGCTGGGCAGTCGAAAGTATATCTGGAAGGGTGTGAAATGCATACCCTGCGTTTATATTGGAAAGCGTATCTGCTGTCTGCCGGGTCAACGTCTCTGCACCACGAATTGCAATGCGACTCTGATATTCGATCCATTCAAGAACATTCCCAAATGATCTTGGCTGCTGGAGCATATCGAGAGTCTCTTGTAAGAGACTTTTTGGACTAATCTGAGTCCGCGCTTTTCCGGCAAACAGCTTCCTTACCTCCACTGACAAACGTTGGTCGTTCGTGAGCGTTAACCATACGATGGGCAATTGTGCTGGATCTTCTACTGGATCAGTATTGATCGTGATCAAATTGATAAAGACACTACCATCCTCATCCCTAAGCGGTTCATACTCTACAACGCCTTCTGGTGTTTCATACGCCTCTGGACGCTTCAATGTATTGACAGCTAGCCGAATAGGAGGATCAAGCTGGATTTCAAAGGTGAGCCTACCATCAGGGTGAGGTATTTCCTTTAGAGCTAACCGCTTGCTACGACAAAATTGCCGCAGTTCTACCTGCTCGCGTGATTGACGTTTGGGCAACGGTATACCTTCTGGTATCTGATCCGTTGGAGATATAGTGGGGAAGGGAGGAACTTCCATTTTGTCTTCAGACGAGTCCCCAGAAGATACAGATGGATGTGCATGGGGTGATATAAAACTGTTGGCATCAATAATTGTTCCCGTAGACGGCACATGATCAGCATCCATCTCTTCAAGATCAGGGGGAGCATCTTGAGGCAGATCCACTTGTGGCGGAAGCCCTGATGCACTCCACGCTTGTCCAGAAGGTTTGTCAGGTTGCTGTGCTGAGCGACATTCCTGTTCAAGACTTGAGAGTTCACGAAGTACTTGTTCTAGACGATGTGTTGGCTCAACGATTTGAACGTTCTCAATCCGTTCGGGCTTGTGAAAGACTGCGTCTCGTCTGTAGTAATAATGGTGAAGATAAAACTCTCTGTCTTCAATCGTCACAATTGGTGTATACATTCCATAGGGGAGCGAGTGATTGTATGCTGGCTCTTTAAAGATACTCTCTACTTGCCGCGTATCACCTGCACTTGGCTGGCGATTACCCGGAGGATGCTTGTGCCATTCGCCAACATAGTCAACACGATAGGCGGCATATCGCTCACTCCAATAATCGAGGTCTCGCTGCCGTGAAAGGACATCGGGAGCATAGGTATGGGGCCGACGGTCGGCATAACGCCCCGGACCTGATGCAGCTACTACCACCAAGACTAATCCGGCTGATGTCTCAAATATACGTCCGACAAGTATGCCACCTGTTTCCAGACCGGGGCTACTGTACGCCTCGTCCCGGATCTTGTCGAAGACGTGTTTCTTATCGAGCATAATCAGAACGGGTACAGCCATATCAGTCCGCCTCTTTGCCGGGCCATTCACGCTTGCCTGAAGCAAGCCAACTTTCATACGCAAAAAACCATGCAGCAGCAACGGCAACTACCGTAGCCGCAGTCGTCCTATCAGAAAACGAGCCATCACCCGGAAAGTATAAACACAACTTCCCGTCATTGTACTGGTGCTTCAATCGTCCAGCGTGTTCGTCTTTCCAAACAGTAATGATTGGATCAATCGGATAGACATCTGGTGGCTTGACTGGAAAGTTGTCCGGATAAATAACGGCGATCTCATACGTATTTCCACGGTTCGACTGGAGCTTACCAACCCAAGTTAGCTTCTGTCCATCTTGAATGAGCCGAAACTGTGGGAAACGTGCTTCCATTGCACGCTTTTCAATGACTAGCCGTGCAGGATCAGATTCGTACCACATCAAATACTCCTCAAAGATATGTATATTGTTGCACGCACCAGTCTAGCGGGTGACATTCCTACTAGACTGGTACAGCCCCATATTTAGAACCAACGTTGCGGTTTCAGCACCGTTTTACCACTATCCGGTGAAGTAGCAGATTTGGGGTCATCCGGTGGCTGTAACTTACCATCAGAACTGACCTGTACAGGTTGACCTTGGTTCAGTCGCCGCTTCAATTCTTCGAGACTCATCTGTGGGTTGGTCATAAGCAGTTGCTCCTTCCTTGATTATTAGTAAACGTGTTCGGTATACGACTTGGCTCGGTCGTGTGGTAGCTTTAGGTTTGGATCAGGCTGCGCTGAGGCTAATTCAGTAACAGCGTGTGAAAGGAGATCGCGTATTGGTAGCAGAGCAGATTGAACTTCCCCATACTCATTCAGCACTTGATAAGAATTAGCCCGACTTGCGATGTACTTTGCACAAGTGAGACGATGCTCCACATACTCCCCGTAGCCATTAAGGTATTTGCGAACAAGAAACCAGTCTGGCTCTCGGCCTAGATTCTTATCACTGATAAATACATGGAGTTCGTGCTCTGCTTGGGGGATTTGATCCACCTCTGGTAGCCTGAGTTTTACGTAGTACTCAGTAGAACGTGGTTTGCGATGCAGCTCCGCTTGCGGAGCAACACCCATCATGCGTAGCTGCTTGATTTCAGCCTGCAACTGATCCTCAAACGATACGAGCGGGGGAATAACTGGAGCAGGTGCAGGTGGTGGAGGAACTGGCTCAGGAGGATACATCCCTCGCGAACCACTGTCCCACATACCCGTAG
>PHFO01000103.1 GCA_002861535.1 Cyanobacteria bacterium M5B4
CGCGGCGGGGACGATCCGATCGTGGATTCACTATTTGCAGGTGCGGGCGAACCCCGAAAGTGGTACGCAAAAGGAGCACTTTGACATTGCTTGTCAAATTAAAGAGATTTTTCGCGAGCAAATGCCAGAAATTTATCGTGCTACCCTAGAAGATTTGGGCGTATGATAGACAGCTAAATGGCATGGAGGAGTTATGGTAAGTCAAATTCGCCGCGAGGAGTTGTACGACAAGTTGGGCAACATCGACCAAATTAGAGATATTATCTTTGGCTCCCATCTCAGGGAATACAACAGCAGGTTTGAGAAGTTGGAGAGTGACTTAAGTAACGTCCACCAGGAATTACGCGATCGTATCCATGAATTAAAGGTGTCTTTTACAACGGAGTTGCGGATTGCGGTAGAGGCTTTAGAGAAAAAGCTCCGCACTCTACAGACTACGGCGGAAGCGGAGCGCAATGACCTCAGACAACAAATCGAGCGGTTAAATCGCAAATCTAGTAGCAGTATTGAAAAGTTGACGGAGGACCTAGAGCAAGCCAGCGCTACCCTGAGAGAGGAAATCATTGAAACTAAGGACAAGCTCCAGGAGGATGCCCGATCGCTGCGGCTCTATGTGCAAGAAGAGTTGGAGCGTCGTCTCTCTGCTCTCAGTGGCAATAAGGTCTCCCGCGATGACATGGCGGAAATTTTGTTTGAGCTGGGGATGCGCCTGAAGGGCACGGAGTTTGTCCCGGAGTTGGAAGAAGCCACGGATTTGATTTTGGTCGATCGTCTCAATACTGATGCTTCTAACTAGCTATGGGTCGTGCTCTCTGTCTAATTTGTCTATTGTTGGTTTTGGGGGGACAGTTTGTCTGGGCGGCTGTACCCACTGCTGACCCCATTGCTAGGATTGAGGCGATCAAGGAGCAGATGCAGAAATTGCGCTTTTGTTTTAATGACAGTTGTTTCTTCCGTAGCCTTAAACTCACGATCGAGTCTCCTACCCAAGCCACGATCGCGGCGGCAATCGATCGCCCGGCGGGGGTGATGGTCAACGATACGGCTGAGTATCATTTCAGTTTAATTGATGACAAATGGCATCTCACTAGCGGTGAAGAATATACGGATGTGGCGGACTACAGCTACAAGGGCAGTAACTACGAAATTTATAGCGTCCATTCCAGCCGGGTGGTCTCGGGCAATTTAGATAGCTTGAGTCCTTTGAGTGGGCTAAAGTCTGGCTACCTGGCTATCTATAATAAAGTGTTACAACGGGGCGAGGAGCGCTCCCCCTAGTCGATGAAAATAGCAATCCTGGGGGGAGGGGCATGGGGTTCTACGTTGGCGGGTTTAGCCTTGGGCGGGGGCACGAGGTGGCGGTGTGGTCCGATCGGGAGGTCAGGAATTAGCAGAGGTACTCTGCGGTGCAGAGATTACGATCGCGGCGCTGTCAATGGCGGGGGTGCCGGAAATGGCGGCGCGCCTAAAACCGATCGGGGTGGGTGGCATTTTGGTCAGCGGTACGAAGGGATTAGACCTTGCCAGTGGGCGGACTCCTTGTCAAATTTGGGCGGAACATCTACCTTCTATTCCCCTGGTGGTGCTGTCTGGTCCTAACCTCTCCCCAGAAATTAGGCAGGGTTTACCGGCGGCGGCGGTCGTGGCAAGCAGGGATATAAAAGCCGCCACGATCGTGCAGCAGTCCTTGGCTTCCCGCAATTTTCGCCTCTATACCAACAGCGATCCCCTGGGGGTAGAACTAGGAGGCACCCTTAAAAATGTCATTGCGATCGCGGTGGGGGTGTGTGATGGACTGAGGCTGGGGGCAAATGCTAAGGCGGCTCTCATTACCAGGGCGTTGCAGGAAATTATTAGAATTGGCGTTGACTACGGGGCAAAGCAGGAAACTTTCTGGGGATTGGCGGGATTGGGGGATTTGCTGGCGACTTGCAACAGTAGCCTCAGTCGCAACTATCGCGTTGGTTTGGCGCTGGCGGAAGGTAAACCGATCGGGGAGATTTTAGCTAACTTAACAGGCACTGCTGAAGGCGTGTATACTGCGGCGGTGATTGCCCAAAAACACCATCTCTATACGCCCATTTGTGCCGCTGTCGATCGGTTAATTAGGGGAGAACTAGAACCCCAGCAGGCGCTGGCAGAACTCCTCGATCGGGATTTACGATCGGAATTTGATCCTACTTAGGCAAAAATTGACCAAGAAGATTTTATTTATCAGTAACGGGCATGGGGAGGATTTGAATGGAGCGGCAATTTTAGCTGCTCTCCGTCAGCTACAACCAGACCTGGAATTCTGCGCCCTGCCGATCGTAGGGGAGGGCAAAGCCTATCAAAAATTGGCTATTCCCCTGATTGCCCCTACCCTGAGCTTGCCTTCTGGGGGATTTGTCTACATGGGCTATGACCAGCTATGGCGGGATGTGCGATCGGGTCTGGTCGGTCTCATAGGCGCTCAGATTAAAGCGTTACAAAACTGTGGGGCGGATTTTATCTTTGCCACGGGAGATGTGGTGGTGATCTTAGCCGCCCTGTTGACGGGTCGTCCCTTTGGCGTATTTCTTGTATCTGCGTCAGCTTTTTATGAAGGGAAGATGATCTTGCCCTGGTTGGCGCAGTGGGGGCTAAACTCAGGGCGCTGTAAGTTAGTGTTTACCCGCGATCGGTTTTCGGCGGAGGATTTGCAACGTCGGGGATTAACTAAGGCAGAATTTCGCGGTTATCCCATTATGGATGTGTTGGAAATGGGGACAGAGCAGCTAGATTTAGAACCCGATCGGGCGATGATTGCCCTGCTGCCGGGCAGCAGAATGCCGGAATGCGGCGAGAATTTGACCCTGCAATTAAGAATTATCGAAATTCTGCACCAAGAGGTAGGCTATCCCTGCCAGGCTTGTGCGGCTTTGGTTCCTCCCCTCCAAGAAAATTTAGCCGCCGTAATCGCCCCGATCGGGTGGTCGATACCCGCCCCCGGCACTATGGTAAAGGGGGAAATCAAGGTGCGCTATTTTAGCTCTGCCTTTGCGGAAATTTTACATAAATGCGACATTGTCCTGGGCATGGCAGGTACAGCGGTGGAGCAAGCGGTAGGGCTAGGCAAGCCAGTAATTCAAATTCCCGGCAGGGGACCCCAATTTAACTACCGCTTCGCCGAGGCGCAAAATCGCCTCCTGGGGCTATCGGTACGCACGATCGGCAACCAGCCCGCCACGATCGAGACCCTGCGGCAAGCAGCGCGCGCCATTCCCCAAATTCTCACCGATCGGGACTACCTGCAAGCCTGCCAAGACAACGGCAAAGTTAGAGTAGGGGAACCAGGGGGCACCCTTGCCATTGCCCAGAGATTGTTAGAGGCAATCCAAACCCAGGGCAACTAAATTCAGTCTTGCTATGACTTCCTGGAGTTCAGGGGGACTAGGCATTTTTTCCAAGCAAGGAATAATTCCCAGAATCGGCACCCTAGTCAATAAGGGCAACCGATCGGGGGCGACCAGATCATAAACTTCATCCTCGGAGTAGGGCTGGACACAATTAAAAATAATTCCCCGCAGATCAACGCGGCATTCCCGCGCCAGAGCGCAAGCCGTCACTGCCTGGGTCATGCTCCCCAACCGCACCGGCACCACCAAAACCGTAGGTAAACGCCAATCCCTAGCCAAATCTGCCACCGTATACTCCCAGGTGATCGGTGAACCAATGCCACCAGCGCCCTCCACCAACACGATCTGATATTTCGCCACCAAGTCCTGATAAGTCTGCCACAGTAGACCCAAATCTACCCGCTTCCCTTCCCGCTCCGCCGCTAGGGGGACTGCCAAGGGGGTCGCAAAATATTGGGGACAGATTGTTTCTGGGGTCTGACTGAAATTATTGGCATAGTATTCCTGATCCCCCCGCCCCGACTGCACCGGTTTCATGATGCCCACACTGCCCCGAGCACGATCGAGTAGATAGTTAGCTAACAAAGTCGTAACGATCGTTTTGCCTACACTTGTATCCGAACCCGCAATCAATAAACTAGGCATGGGACAAAAAGTTAACAATTGTGAAACCATCAAAAGCGAAAAGCAAAAGGGAAAAGACCAACAAAATGCCATACATCCAGGGTTGAGCCAGGGGGCGCACATCCCTCATGTCAATACCAGTCTTGGTCTCCACTATAGCGACAAAACGACTAAAGCCCGCCATCCGCATCGGCAGTAGATAGCTACATCCTTGACGATCGAGGAAATAATAAACCAAGCCCCCCTGCCCCGTCGTCCGCGGTTTCAGCGCCACGATCTCCCCCCAGGGTAAAACCCAACCCGATCGCAGCCAAGACCGAATCCACCAGGGATAGCGCAACTCGATCGCGTCCGCCGTCACAATTACCACTTCCCCCAGGGCACCCCACAGCAACCATGCTCCCAAAACAAGGGCGAGGGGCAGCCAACCAGGAGCCTGGGGCAAAAACGGCAACGGCAATAACAAAGCCCCATACAAACACAACAGGGTTAGTCTCACCAAGGGAGAAACGGCAAAACGGCGATCTTCTGGGTTCGTCGTCATAAAACCTTGTAAATTAAGCTACTTAGGACATCCATCATAGCAACTCCAGGGAAGAGGTATTAAGGTTTAGTTAACGAAATGGCAAAACCCGATCGGGGGTAGTTAAGATTACTTACCAGTGACGTAACGTGGAATTATGTTAGATTTTAGTCATTTCCCCTGGCTTACCTTTTCCATTGTCTTTCCGGTGCTAATGGCACTGTTTATTCCCTTTGTACCTGACAAGGGAGATGGCAAAACCGTACGCTGGTACGCTCTAGTGGTAGGGTTGATAGATTTTATTGCCCTCGTCTATGGCTTTTGTGCCCAATACGAATTTGGTAATCCTGACCTGCAAATGGTAGAAAAATTTACCTGGGTGCCCCAACTAGGTCTCAATTGGTCTGTGGGTGCCGATGGTCTATCCATGCCCCTAATTTTATTGACAGGATTTATTACGACCCTAGCGATTATTGCCTCCTGGCCCGTTTCCCTCAAGCCCAAATTATTTTACTTTTTGCTCCTGGCGATGTATGGCGGGCAGATCGGCGTATTTGCCGTGCAAGATATGCTGCTTTTCTTTTTGATGTGGGAATTGGAATTAATCCCCGTCTATCTATTACTCGCCATTTGGGGGGGCAAAAACGTCAGTATGCCGCTACTAAATTTATCCTTTACACCGCCGGTGGTTCCCTGTTTATCCTCCTGGCGGGTCTGGCGATGGCTTTCTACGGCGGCAATACCACCTTCGACTTCACCGCGATCGCTAACAAAGATTTTCCCCTCACCTTCCAGTTATTTGCCTACGGCGGTTTATTGATTGCCTATGGAGTTAAGTTACCGATTTTTCCCCTGCATACCTGGTTACCCGATGCCCACGGAGAAGCTACAGCCCCTGTACATATGCTTCTGGCAGGAATTTTGCTCAAAATGGGGGGATATGCTCTATTTCGCATGAATGCAGGCATGTTACCCGATGCCCATGCGGTCTTTGCGCCCCTGTTGTTGATTTTAGGGGTGGTAAATATTATCTATGCAGCTCTCACTTCTTTTGCCCAGCGCAGTCTCAAACGCAAAATTGCCTATTCTTCTATTTCTCACATGGGCTTTGTCCTAATTGGTCTCGCTTCTTACACCAATTTGGGAGCAAGTGGTGCCATGTTACAGATGATTTCCCATGGTTTGATTGGGGCTAGTTTGTTCTTCTTAGTCGGTGCTACTTACGATCGGACTCACACCCTAATTCTCGATGAAATGGGAGGAGTGGGGCAAAAGATGCCCAAAATTTTTGCCATGTTTACCGCCTGTTCTTTAGCTTCCTTAGCTCTGCCTGGCATGAGTGGCTTTGCCGCTGAAGTGATGGTATTTGTTGGTTTTGCTAGTAGTGATGCCTACAGTGAATCTTTTAAGCTTGTAATTATTTTATTAGCCGCTGTGGGGGTCATTCTCACCCCAATTTATCTACTATCAATGTTGAGGGAAATTTTCTACGGTGAGGAAAATAAGGAGTTAGTAGAGCATGAAGAATTGATCGATGCCGAACCGAGAGAAGTGTTTATTATTGCTTGTTTATTAGTGCCGATTATTGGCGTTGGTTTGTATCCCAAACTGATTACCCAAGTCTATGATGCTACCACAACTAAGATAACCACTACTCTGCGATCGGCTGCCCCTAGTCTGCAAAGTTCTGCTTCCTTAAAAGTTGGTCAAGTTTTGCGCTAGTGGGATTTTTTTAGACCTCGAGCTTCGGCGAGCTCCGTCGAGCCGTCGAACGCTCAGCCTTCCATAGATTGCTATTGTTCCCTGAGCCTGTCGAAGGGGGTTCTCATCGATACCCTCGGCTACAGGACTTACTTTGATTTTTTGCCCTTCTCCCACAGGGGGAATTTTTCCTCAGCGTAAGTCCTGGTTCTATTGCTCAGGATCGACTCTCTGATAAAATTCCAAGGTTTCGGGGGCGCAACTATGGCAGCTGCCGCAGGATTTGACCTCTATCCGCCGGATTCTGCCCTTGCGCACCAAAAGTTGCAACATCTCTCGCAATACAGCGCTGTCGGTATCCAAAGCCTGGGATAATTCCCCCAGGGAAACCTGGGCATGGGTTTTGAAGTAGTTTTGTACCTTACTCAGCACTCCAAGCCCTCCTGCGATTGCTACCAATTTGCGCCAGCACCCCGATCGTGGTTGCCATGACTGTGCTTAAACCTAGTAACCACAAACCGGACTGGAGTGGATGTTCCTGCCAGGTCATAACTTGATAGTAAAATACCGCTACCCAGTAGCCCAAACCTGTCGTCCAAGTAACAACAAAGAGAGTCCAACCCAAGTTGGTTTCCCGATAGACTGCTGCTGTGGCTGAGACGCAGGGAAAATAAAGCAATACAAATAATAGATAGGCGATCGCGGCGGTGCTACTGCCAAACCGACTAGCCATCTGCCCAAAGGTAGTGTAGGAGACTTCTTGGGTAGTGGATGCTGTTTCTAAGTCGTCCACGTCTTTTATAATGCTCAACCCGATCGGTCAAGCACAGTGTTGGCTAAATCTGCTAAATTTTCGGGAATACTAGCGAATGCCTCCTTGATTCCTCCCCAAAAGCTGTAGGGGGTAGGCTCCTCCGGTTGTTCCACCTGGGCTAGCTGGGTGTAGAGGGCATCCATAGTGCCTACCATCACTTCTTTAGCAAACACCCCCGTAAACAAGCCTACGGTAGCCGGCCAGTTTTCTGCCTGGATGCCCATGGGGCTAAACACTGGTGTAATGGTGCGACTAAAGGTACTCAGCAGGGAATCTTGATTGTTTTGTTTACCAAAGGAACCATCGACACCTACGGAGTTGAATACTCCCAAAACCAAGACCAAAAGGACGATCATAATGCCAGCCTTGCTGATAAAGGATTTGAGCCTGTCCCAAGCCCGCAGTGCCACACCCCCGATCGTGGGGATGTGATAGGGGGGCAATTCCATGATAAAGGGGGCTACTTCTCCCTTAAACAGGGTATATTTCATCACTAACCCTGTAAAGATTGCCGCTAGAATGCCCACAATGTACAAGATAAAAACCACATTCTGACCATTTTTGGGGAAGAAGGCGGCACAAAACAAAGCGTAGACAGGCAGACGGGCACCGCAGGACATAAAGGGATTCATCAAAATTGTCATCAACCGATCGCGGGGATTTTCTAAGGTACGGGTTGACATAATCCCAGGAATGTTACAACCAAAGCCCACCATCATAGGGATAAAGGACTTACCGGGCAGTCCAATGAAACGCATCAACCGATCCATGACAAAGGCAGCCCTTGCTAAGTAACCAGAATCTTCTAGGATGGCCAAAAAGATAAATAACAACCCAATCTGGGGAATAAACGTAGCTGTAGTTTGAATCCCGCCCCCTAAACCATCGGCTAACAGACCGATCAGCCAGCCAGGGGCGTTCACCTGTTCCAATAAATGGGCAACTCCTCCCACCAGGATCGTGCCTACACCTATATCAAAAAAATCAATAAAGGCACCGCCCACATTGATGGCAACCAGGAACATGACATACATTACCAGCAGAAAAATGGGAATGCCCAACCACCGATCGATGACTATGTGATCGATGCGATCGGACATTGTTTTGCCCAGCACTCCCTGACGGTGAACCACCTCTTCTAATTGGGCGTGAATCCAGGTGTAACGGTGGTCGGCCACGATTAAATCGATGTCTTCCTGTAACTCTTGTCTGATCTGGTGGCGGTGCTGTGCCACTAGATCGTTCAACTCAGCAATCTGCCGATCGTCGTATTGCAAAATATGAAGCCCGCGCCAGCGGTTTTCGACAGCGCTATAACTCAATAAATCCCCTAGAGCCACTTCGATCGGAGGGGGATAGAGGACATGGGCATGGGCAAGGGAGGGCTGAAAACTGGCGATCGCTTCTTTGAGTTGTTTGACTCCCTTACCCCTGTGGGCACTCATGGGAATTACGGGCACCCCCAGCCGATCGGATAA
>PHFO01000104.1 GCA_002861535.1 Cyanobacteria bacterium M5B4
CCCCGTGCCCGCCCTCTGGTAAATGCGGATTGGTTTAACGGGAGGAATTGCTTCAGGCAAATCAACCGTAGCTAATTATCTCCACGAACGTTATGGCATACCGGTTCTATCTGCCGATCGGTATGCTAACTTTATTTTGGAAAATTTAGTTAAAGACTCTGTCATCGATCGTTATGGGGAAAAGATTGTCAGGGAAGACAAAATCGATCGGCGCTCTCTAGGACAGATCATCTTCACCGATCCCATGGAACGAGCCTGGTTAGAGAGCAAAATCCATCCCCTTGTAAGAGAACTAATGCAACAAGATTTAGCAAAATACCAAGAAAGACTTGTTGTTTTAGAAATACCCCTGTTATTTGAAGCAAAAATGACCGACCTAGTAGACCAAACCTGGGTTGTATGGTGTAAAGAAGAAACAATGATCGCCAGACTGCAAAAACGCAATCATCTTACCATCACAGAATGCCACGATCGGATTAACGCCCAAATGCCGATCGCCGAAAAATGCAAACTAGCAGACCTTATTTTAGACAACGAAGGCAATCTAGAGCAACTCTATCAGAAGATAGACAGGAAAATCACAGAATTAACCTCCCCCTAATCTTAATTATGCTTTGATTAGTATCCGCAGGATCAGAGATAAAGCTTACAATAAAAAGGACAACGACTTGTTAGTACCATGAACCGAACTTGGTTAGTTACTTGGAGTGCCCTTGCTCTCATTACCTTACCCACCTGGGCAGGCGATCCTTTCCGCAAAGTCAATCCCCGACCGATCGGCAAAGAAACCGAAGCCGCCTTTCGCCTCCTCTTTCAAGAAGGAAATTATCCCGCTGGCGTAAAACAAGTAGATGTTGCCCTCCGTAGCGAAGCCGATGAACCCCTCCTCCACAGTCTGCGGGCATCGATCGCCTATTTAGAAAAAGACTTCCCTGGGATGCTAGTCTATAGCAACCGCATTAAAGACAGCGCCCAAAAGCTACTCAGCAAAGACAAACTGAGGGGTCACCTCTACAATGCCGTCGGTTTATTTATGGAAGCAGGTCATGTTGTTTCCACCCAAGGGGTAATTAAGGGCGCGCCCCAGGGTATTGCCACCTTACAGAAAGCTCTGGAGGAAATGGGCAAAGCACAAGAAGTAGATGCCACTGACCCAGAGTTGAATTTGATCAAGGGCTTTATGGATATTTTAGTAGCTTCGGTGCTGCCCATCACAGACCTAGAAACAGCCCTCTCCAGCCTCCGTCAGGCAAGTCCAGAATATCTACAGTGGCGGGGAATTGCCATTGGTTATCGGGACGGTAAAAAGTCTGACCAGGCTCTGGAGGCAGTGGATAAAGCCCTGGCCGCCGCGCCCCAAAACCCAGAGCTACTGTATTTGAAGGCACAAATTCTGTGGCAGAAGGGGGGGGCTAGTATTGAAGAGGCAAAACGCCTTTACCGCCAGGCAGTGGAACGATCGGGGCAACTATCCGCCAGCGTGGCGCGCCAACTCCAGCAGGAATGCCGAGCAATCACAGGGGGAAAATGTGATGTCTAAAGATATTAAGCTGGTGGTGCTAGATATTGACGGCACAATTGCCGGCGAAGATAACCAGGTCAGTGCCAAACTCCAGGACACGATCAAAGCAGTGCAAGACCGGGGCGTAAAGGTAGGTATTGCTACAGGGCGCATGTACCGATCGGCGGTGCGATTCCATCATACAGTGGGGGCGGATGTGCCCCTAATTTCTTACCAGGGCGCACTGATCAAAGACCCCAACACGGAACAAGTAGTCAATCATTTACCTGTAGCGAAAGACTACGCCCTTAGTTTGTTAGACAATTTACAAGACTATGATGATTTGATCGTTCATTTGTACGTGGATGACCAGCTTTATGTAGATACTATTTTGCCGCAAACAGAAGTTTATGCCGATCGTTCCCAAGTCCCTGTAGTGCCTGTGGGTTGCTTGCAGACCTTTGTGCAAACACAAGAACCGCCCACAAAAATCCTGGCTATGAGTGATAACACCGATCGGATTGGACAATTGCTAGTTGATTTTAAGCAACGTTACCGTCCCGATCAACTTTATTTGACCCGTTCCCAGGCGAGATATTTTGAAGCCACCAATCCCCAGGCAAATAAGGGCAATGCCGTTAAATTTCTAGCAGAAAATCTCTATGGATTGCAGGCGGAGGAAGTGATGACCATCGGGGACAACGCTAACGATATTGAGATGGTAAAATATGCAGGAATTGGCGTAGCCATGGGCAACGGCGCCGAAGAATTAAAACTTTGTGCTGATTGGATTGCTCCCCCTATTGAGGCAGATGGCGCGGCAGTAGCCCTGGAAAAGTTTATCCTAAGTCGGTGAAGCTGCCTGCAAAATTTGCTACTCAGATCGGCATAATTGATCTGTCCAGCAACAGTAGTTTGCGAGTGGATCAGGTAGATTAATTCTTGGTTGCGGCAACAGAGATTTAAGAGGATACGGGCAAGTTCATCGGTGCGTAATTCTTGATCTTTTTCCGCCGTATAGATGCCTCCCTGCCAACTTTTATTGAGAACTACATGGTTGAGGAGTTCCTTACAAATGGGTTTGCGCCATTCCGGGGCGTTGATGTTAAACCATAATTGATAGTCGGTCACCCGATCGGTTTTGAGGAATTGCAGAGGAGTCGCCACAATAATTTTTTGTTCATAGTTCCACTGTCGGAGAATTGTCGGTGTTCCTCTGGACAATAGCATCTGTATAAATTGCAAGTTATCAAACTGTGGAAAAGCCTGGAAAAATCGCTTAGCTGTAATCAGCAAACTATTAAGAACTTCCCGATCGATTGCTGTTAACTGGAAATTAGGACTAAATTCTCTGATTAGATGTGCCCAAAGTAAGTCTAATTTAAGGCACTGTTGCTGATAGAAATTAAGCCGATCGATAAACTTATTAAATTTAGCTGCAGTATCGGGATCGACCCTAGAAGATAGCAAGGGCTTGAACTGCAATTGCTCCCGATCGAAAGTTTCTGCTAATAACATCGATCGGATGCGATCGGTGCCCACAAATAAACTGATCATGCCTGCAAGCTCTCCTAAACTAGGTGGCAGCGCCGTTTGTGGTTGAGTTAATTGGGCAGTTGTGAGCATAGCCCGAATTACAGGATAGCGAAGAAAACTGACATAGGGATTTACAAAGCTACAATAATTGCTGATACTACTATGCTGAATTACTTGCATTACTACTTGGTCAAACCTAGGCATTATTAGAGCTATCCGCTCGGGAGAGATGCTATTATCTAGGAGATTTTCTATCGCAGTAATTGTGGTCTCGATCGCTTTTAAGTAAGTAGATTCAGTGAGGAGTTTAACCCGATCGGTGTAATCTTTTCTAGGTTTCGTTTGCGGCGGCAGTTTTAATTTAGCCTCCAATTGTTTCGTAATTGCTATGCCTAATTCCCCCATACCAGGATGACGATCGCTTCGGGTAAAATCAGTGTGGTAATAAATGAAATGTGCCACCCGCCGCCATGAATTAGTATAGTTACAAGCGCCGCCCATCCTGTAACCAAGAAACAGATGTTTGCCTTTACTCAAAGCAGTTTGATAAAAATGTAAGAAGACTTCACTACTCTCTTCACTATTATCGACGATCAAATAATCCCAGGTCTGCCAAAACCGATCGATTTTGAGTAAGACCTGACTAAACAACTCAAACTGTAAACCAAAATCAATTACTTGATACTCTAAAGCTGTCTGTCTTAAATGAGCTAAACAACAGGGAATCGCTTTTAACATTGATATTTGTTTGTCATTATCCTGATCAATCCAGGCATTGGCTAAACGACTGCCAACTTCTGTTACAGGAAGACAGGCATTGTGGGCAATATAGCTGTCAGAGATAAGCTGGTCTAGTATCTTGTAGTCTGGCAGAGTGCAAGACCTAAACTGCCGGAAATGATCATCACAACGATCGAAGGCAATAGATAATAAAAACTGAGTCAGGTCTTTCGTCAAAAATAAAGGCTGAAAAGTGGCAGGTAAATCCGGTCTTTGGGCACAGACTTCTGCCCAAAAAAGCGCTAGCTGGGATTGCACAAAACTGGTATAACCCTTTACCTGCAACTCCCCCAGGATGTTGCCGTGAGTTTGATAAAAACGCCGCTCAAACTCCTTAGCTTTGCCAATCTGGCGGACTAAAACCAAAATCCGATCGGGTTTGACCCCTTCTGCCAACAAATCCGATAGCCATTGTAAGCACTGGGTTGTTAAGCCGCTACCAGGTAAGCCAAGGATCGATCGTGCTTTGCTGTTCATTCTTGTTCTAATTCTAAAATATCATTTAACAAAAGATGAGCCAATTCTAGTTTAGACACTAAGGGATAGGATTTAATGCGCTCCTGACGATCCAAGAAAAAACCACTGTTAGTATCGGAACCAAAACCAGTGTATGAACGATCGATAGCATTGATCATGATTCCATCTAACTGTTTAGCTAAAAGTTTTTGTCTACCCTGGGCAATTATTTCTCCATCTGTACCAGTCTGGGCAGCAAAGCCAATTACCTTTTGCTCCGGTCGTTTGTGACGACAGAGATTACCGACTAGATCAGGTATTAGTTCTAAGGATAAAAAAGAGATTAACTCTTCCTTGGGTATCTTGTAATTGACAGACTTGACAGGACGCACATCCCCCACCGCCGCTGCCATAATCAACCAATCATGGCGGGGAAATTCTGCTGCCAGCACCTTTTCCATTTCTGTAGCAGTAGAAACACCGATCGTTTGACATTCTGGCATTTGTGCGCCGTTAGCAGAAACCAAAGTCACCTCCGCGCCGCGATGGCAAGCCGCCTGGGCAATAGCCCGCCCCTGCTTCCCTGTGGCGGGATTGCCGATAAACCTGACAGCATCGATATGTTCCCGTGTGCCTCCCGCTGTCACCAAAATTCGTTTGCCCTTTAGGTCTTGTTTCCCTTTTGTGATAATGACAGAAGTGAGAGTATCTAAAATTGTGTCTGGTTCTGCCATCCGCCCTGTACCGATCGTGTCACAGGCTAACACCCCCCCCGTCGGCATGATGAAAATAAATCGTTCTTGCGCTTGCAATTGTTTGACATGAGTCTGAACGATCGGTTGTTGCCACATCTCCGTATTCATTGCCGGTGCTAAAACGATCGGGCAACGGGAAGCCAAAACCGTATTTAACAAAAGATTATCCGCCAGACCCAAAGCCAACTTAGCTAAACTATTGGCACTCAAAGGCGCAATCAAAAATACCTCCGCCCATTCCCCCAAACTAATGTGCAAAGGACGACCATGACCAGACTGCCAAAAATCCCGATCGGTGTAAGCAGGACGACGGGAAAGAGTGGCAAAGGTAAGAGGACTGATGAACTCACAACCCCGATCGGATAAAACCACCTGCACCTCAGTACCCCTTTTCGCCAAACTGGAAACGATCGTTGCCGTCTTGTAAGCAGCAATACTTCCCGTTACTCCCACCAAAATACCCATCGTCAGTTACTATCCCAGGTCAGAACTCCTCAACAACCCCAAGCCCAGTTCCGTAAAAGGGACAAAATCAATTTCATAATAACCAAGCACATGACTAGGTCTAGGATTGCCCTTTGTTTTGCCCCTGATGCCCATTGCCAGAATAATGACACACTTGTTGCCGTTACTGCGGCATTTTTGCTTCCAGTCTTCCCTAATATCATTTAATTCCCATTGGTGATAAAACTCGTGAAATAGATGTAACCTGCCATTGCCTGTCACCAATAAACCCAACTCATACATATCTCCGTCATCATATTTTGCAGGAGCGAAGGTAATACCTCTTAGTCCTTCTTCTTCTATCAGAGATTCAATCAGACAAGTAATTAGACTTTTAGAATTTTGCAAGATGAAAATTGGCTGTTGTTCTAGCTTGAATACCATGGGAGGGTCACTCAATATCAGGTGCTGGGCATGTTTCTTGAACAGTTGCAAATTTTCCTTTTCTAGGTAAGTAAAACGCATCAACGTGTTGTCAGGCACCAAATAGTTATTGACTAAAGATTGATTCCCCAAGGTCATATTCACTAGGTCTTGGGAGGCTCCTACCAGGGTGCGCACCACGATCGGGATTTGTTCCCTATCCTGGTCTAGGATATGGGTGAAAGAAATATCGGGGAATTTGCCATAGCGGAATTTTTTACGGTGAACGTGCAAGAAAGCAACCAAACTATCTATGGCAGCAATTAAAGCCTTTGTTTCTTCTTCATCTAAAAAACTGCGGCTGACTTCGAGGGGATGTAAAACGCCAAAAAAAGGATAACGACTCTTCGATTCCCAGCCCAGACTATTGATAATGCTTTTCCGCATTTCGTTGACTTCGTCTTCGCCGTTAAACAAAACAAACATACAGTTTTGTCTTAAGAAGGCATCTTGCATTCTTTCCTCTTCTTGCTGTAGGGCATTCATGTGAAAGGTCTTGATCGATTCCAGATTATGATAAAAAATTACTCCAAACTCTAACCCCATACTGCCCATAAAGGTAACGTAAAAACTACTGACATCCCACCGATCGAGTTTCACTTCCAGGATGTTGCTGTCATTGAAGTATTGCCAGGGAGATAAATTCCAGAGGGCGTTAGTTTTGGCGTAGAGTTGGGGGGCTAGTTCGAGGGGGATGGGATCAGGGGTATTGGTAGTTTGTTCAATGAAGTTGTAAAGGATTTCTTCGATCAGGGGTAATTGTTCGGCAAATTCTACTGTAATGTCTAGCTCCTGCAAGATGCCCCGCATATAAAACTGGATTTGCCGATCGTTGACCACAATTTTATGGGGGCGCAGGGGGGGCAAATTACTCTGGGGAGACTCGATCGCTTGGATTAGGGAGCGCACCATGACTTCATTACCGCTGGCAGGTTCTACCATTTCCATCATGCGAATAACGCCGCTTGTGGCATCCACCCACAGAACACATTCTGGCTGATCACTAGGCTCTATCCGCAGGGAAATTACGTTGGCTAATTTTTGTCGCTTTGGTTCTTCTATTATACTGCATCTGGCTCCTTCCCAAATTACGGGGCTTTGTTTAATTTTCCGGAGTCGCCTCAAGGTCGCCGGACTAAGTGTAATCATCTCTGCCCTCCTGCCGCTGTGATGTTCTACTCTAACCTAGATCGGCTCATCCCAATATTTGTATTATGGTGCAATTCTGTTCTAAGATGTCTGCCTATACAACCTTATCAGTAGCGTCTATTATTTCATGTCTGCTTTGATTCCTGCCCACGGTGGTGTCCTTGTTAATCGCCTTTGCTCCCCCGATCAGCGCCAACATTTTTTAGATGAAGCGGATTCCCTGCCCTCCCTGCATTTATCCGATCGGGAAATCTCTGACTTGGAAATGATTGCGATCGGTGGCTTTAGCCCCCTGACTGGCTTTATGGGTTCCCAGGACTATCGCCAAGTTGTAGAAACTATGCACTTGAGTAATGGGTTGCCCTGGTCAATTCCTATTACTCTTTCTGTAAGTGAGGCGGTGGCAGATGGTCTAAAACTGGATACTATTATCCGGCTGAATAACGCCCAGGGGCAGTTTTGGGGGGTGTTGGAACTAGCCGAAAAGTTTACCTACGATCGGGAATTAGAAGCCGAAAAAGTCTACCGCACTAAGGATAGTGCCCACCCAGGGGTGCAGGTGCTCTACGACCAGGGGGGGGTTTACTTGGCAGGGAATATCTGGCTGTTAGAGCGCCATCCCCATCCCCTGTTCCCCGCTTACCAGATTGACCCGATCGAGTCGCGGCAACAATTCCAAGCTAAAGGCTGGCAGACGATCGTGGGGTTTCAGACCCGCAACCCCATCCACCGTGCCCACGAGTATATTCAAAAGTGCGCCCTAGAGATTGTCGATGGTTTGTTTTTACACCCCCTAGTTGGTGCCACCAAAAGTGATGACATCCCCGCGGAGGTAAGGATGCGTTGCTATGAAATTATGCTGGAACATTACTATCCCCCCGATCGGTGATTCTAGCTATCAATCCCGCAGCGATGCGCTACGCTGGTCCTCGTGAGGCTATCTTCCACGCGATCGTGCGCAAGAACTACGGCTGTACTCACTTTATTGTGGGGCGGGATCATGCAGGGGTAGGCAACTACTATGGCACCTACGATGCTCAGCATATTTTTAAGGAATTTAGCCCTGAGGAATTGGGTATCATTCCCCTCATGTTTGAACATGCCTTTTACTGCACGCGCACCCAAACTATGGCGACTACTAAAACTAGCCCTAGTACGCCCGCCGAGCGTATTCATCTGTCGGGCACCAAAGTAAGAGAAATGCTTAGACGGGGAGAATGCCCGCCGCCGGAATTTTCCCGTCCCGAAGTAGCGGCGGAGCTAGTGCGTGCCATGCGCGAGTAGTTACTCCGTTACTTTACCCTCACCCTAGCCCTCTCCCAAAAGGGAGAGGAACAAGAAAAAATTCAGGACTTACAGTTGCTTTTGCTAAAACCCTCACCCTAGCCCTCTCCC
>PHFO01000105.1 GCA_002861535.1 Cyanobacteria bacterium M5B4
GGAATCAGGACTTACGTTGCTTGTTCTGAAACCCTCACCCTGAATCTCTCCCAAAAAGGGAGAGGGAACAAGAAAAAATTGATATACTTCCCGCTGTGGGAGAAGGGGAATTTTTCCTTAGCATGAGTCCTGAGATTAGTTATTTTGCCGGTCTTGATTGATAAACTAATGAAAGTGACTGAAGATAATTATGGAAATTCTCACTTATTCTACAGGAGCGTTTGATTTACAGATCAATGGTTGTTTGGGTTTGTCTTTCAATAATTTATTCCCGACAGATAAAGATAAACTAAGAGAGGTTTGTCATTTTTATTCGATCGGGGTGTAGATGCTTTTTTACCTACTTTAGTGACGACGGATTTAGAGGCGTTACACCGATCGTTGGCAGTAATTGAGACAGTAATGGGTTCAGGTTTTAGCTCCACAGAGGCAGAGATTTTGGGGGTGCATCTGGAGGGTCCTTTTCTCCATCCCGATCGGCGGGGGGCGCACCCAGAGCAGTTTTTACAGGATTTTACTAAAGATAATGTAGTAAAGGTAGTCCAACATTTTGCCCCGATCGTGCGGTTAATTACGGTTGCTCCAGAGCTAGATCAAACAGGAGAAGCAATCGTTCTGTTGCAAAAGATGGGAATTAAAATTAGTATCGGACACACTACTTGTAACTTAGTCCAAGCACAACGCGCCTACGATCGGCAGATTAGTATGGTCACTCATTTGTTTAACGCTATGCCTGGACTCCATCATCGTGATCCGGGGATAGTGGGTTTTGCTTTAACTTCTGACTTCTTTTGTGGTTTGATTGCCGATGGTATCCATGTTCATCCAAAAATTATCGATATGGTTTATCGTCTTAAACCCGATCGGTTGTTTTTAGTTAGTGATGCTCTTTCACCTCTGGGACTACCCGCGGGAGAATATCCTTGGGATGAAAGACGAATGATAGTAAAAGATGGTACCTGTCGTTTAACAGATGGCACCCTGGCAGGTACAAGTTTGGATATTATGTCTGGCGTGATTAACTTGGTCAAATGGCAGATATGTAGTTTATCCAAAGCGATCGAGTTGGTAACAATAAATCCCTGGCGAGCTTTGGGTATTTCACCCCGACAGACTGCTCTTCTGGGTTGGTATAAAAAAGATGACGACACGATCGGTTTTCATCGAGTAGCACAGGGCGGGGTGTATTGATCAAGGCTCTTGCGTTGTTTTTCGGAAACCCCAAAAGGGAGAGGGGAATTTTTCCTCAGCGTAAGTCTTGTTCTCTAATATAGATATAGATACAGTGGCGTTGACTGCAAGAAATAGGGGTAATAAAACCATCCATCTGCCAATCCATGCCTTCGAGGTGTTGTTGTTCTTGAGCGTGCCACTGCCCTCGGTATAGCACGATCGTGCCCCCCGATCGGGTCAGAGGGAGGCTATATTTCAGGCAATTGGCGATCGTGCCTACGGCTCTGACTAAAACCAGGTCGAACTGATTTTGATAGTATTTCTCTCTGCCTAATTCCTCGGCTCTGCCATGAATACCGGTCGCATTAGTTAAACCCATCGCCTCAATTGTTTCCTTAACAAACTTAATTTTTTGAGGGTGCTATCTAACAAAGTCAAGTGCCAGGTGGGTTGCACGATCGCAATGGGTAAGCCAGGAAAACCCGCCCCTGTACCAATATCCAGCACTTTCAGATTAGCCTGCTGCCAAAATGGTTTTATCCCCCGCAGCGAATCCCATAGGTGTTTTTCCCAGAAGTCGATCGGGGCAGTGATGCGGGTTAAATTTTGCACCTGATTGCCCTGTAAAATCCGATCGTATAGACACTGAAACTGGGCAATTTCTGCATCACTGGGCTGCCAATTTAGAGTAGATAACCAAATTTCAGGAAATAAATTCACGCCTAAATGCCGAGTAAATCTTGGGCTAATAATTGCCGGTTTTCTGGTAGGGGCGCAACGGGTTCTGTGAGGGTAAAATTCCCAGCCATAATCCAATCTTTAAGGTGACTGGCCACTTGTTCCGATCGGGAAATACTAGCTACAGGAGCCGATCGGACTTTAGTATCATTGACAGTGATTTGTCCCGATTTAAGTTGAGCATAACTAACTAAACCAAAGCTAGGACGCACCCGCCGCGGGATGGAAAAATCAATTATGGGAGCAACAATATCCTCATCTTGTGTAATGATGCTGGCTAAAGTTTTGTAATCCGTAATAGGAATGGGTACGCCTACGCCAATCATCAAACTGTTGCCGTAATTACGAAAATGACAACCCTTGACCCATTCTTGATCCATCTGTTTGGCATCGCCAATTAAAGCGACCGTAGCAGCAGGACCGATCGGGGTCTGATTCGGTAATTGCTTCTGTAAGGGATAGTGTTGCGTTCCTTCCCAGGCAATAAAGCCTACCACCCCCCCCAAGAAAAATTTTTGTCCCAATCCCGATCGCGGTTAAGGAATGCCAGAGAGGGGCAATAGCGCCTGGGTTGGCATAGACAGCGTTGCCCATGCGGGGTAGCAGTGGACCCAAATAGGTGTATAGGGTTTCTTCGCCGCTGTTAACTCCCACTATGAAATTCTGGTATAAGCCCCTGGGGGCAAACAAATAAAACTGATTGATCGATTCCCGATTGATCTGGGTTTCTAGGGTCTGGCGGGGATAGCAGTCGTTGGGTATTCCCAGGGCGCGGAAGGGCAGGGTTTCTCCGGCGATCAATTTGGCAATTACATGGGCACCGCCATAGCTAGTTTTGGTTTCTTCTCCTGGTTCCCCTTCTTGGGTGGCTCCTAAAAATAAGTCTACGGCTCCCATACCGCTGTAGGCAGGTACGCCATCAATCCAACAAGAGCGGATGCGGAGGGGGGGATCAGTGTGTCCCAAATTGATAAATACTCCCGCAGACTCGATCGGGGCAAAGGTTCCTGTGGTGATGACATCTACTTCCGTAGCGACCTGTTCTAACCCCACCGTTGCCATGCGTTTTTGCAGTTCTGTCAATGTCATTACCCTGACCGATCGGGCAATGATCTTATCGTTAATAGCAGCAATTGTTTGTTCCATAAATTAAACTATATCAGAATTCTACGGTGAAACTTTAACATTTTGTGGATGCTAAAAGTAACCGCTACGTTTCCCTTTGTGCTTGATTAGCCCCGATCGGTCAGGATCATGGTCACATTTTCTTGATAGGAATTTAATTGATTACTTAACTCTTGGAGTTCGTCAATTGCGATCGCGCTGTTAGTACCGATCGTTCTAATTTTATTTTGCATTTGTTGTAAAAGCCCCCCGACTCTGTTACCATTGAATTAAACTAGCAAGCTGAATTTGGCGGGAATCCTGACCTTCTCTGGCTAGTTCTAGGTTTTGACGGAGGGTATCCAGCAACCGATCGAGTCTAGCCCTACCAGCAGCAGAAGTGACACTCTGGCGTTTGAGGGCTAGTTGTTGGATTTGTTGTTCTAGTTCGGCAATGGATAGGAGGGATTCGTTTTTGCCCAGACGCAGGGCAATTTCGTCAATTTTATAGGGCAACTCCACCACCCGATCGCAGGCGTATTGCACGGAAATCAGCAAGTCCATCTGGTCAGCATCGACCAATAGGCTAGATGCTTCTTGCCGTAGATTTTCTGCCCGTTTGACCAAAGCCAGCGCCGACTGCTTGATCTGCATAATTTCCCGCTCTAGGAGGGGATCACCCAACTTTAACCGTTCCGGCTCCCTACTTTTGAGCACGATCGCACCGCCCGTAGCAAAAGCCAAGCTAATCGGCACCATCAAGGCAGGCGGAACCTCGGCAAACCGTCCGCCAATAATCAGCAAAACCCCTCCTGCCAATACTGCCAGGGGATATTCCAAGGGATTCGCTAACTTCCACTTCATGCTAGAACTCCGTTTGTAAGTTTGCCATCACCTGGGCGATCGTTTGGGAGTCGCCTTTGGAGTAATAGCCGCCGTTGAGTTGGGCAATTTTTTGCAGGGCAGCAGCATTAAATTCGCCATCGTTGCCAAACCCGATCGTGAAAAATGCGATCCTTTCATCGGAAGTAAAACCACTCTTTTGTAGTTCTTGGGATAACCGATCGAGGGAAACTCTAGAACCAGAATCCTCCCCGTCAGTCAACACAATTACGGCATTGATGGCATTGGGGCGCAGGTTCTGTCTTAACCAATTTCTGGCTTCCAGAGTAGCGTCATAGAGCTTGGTGCCACCATCCGCCTTCAAGCCTGCAATAAACTCTGCCCCCTTATTTTTCCCCTGGGGAGAACCGTCAATCAGTACCGGCGGACGAATTACACTATCAAAATCGATTAGAGCCAGTTTATCTTTAGGACCAAGGGAATTGACATAATTTTGTAGGGCTGCCTGCACTGTGGGTAACTTATCCCCAGACATAGACCCGGAACTATCAATTACCGCCACTACCAGGGAGGGCTTCTTCACTACCTCTACCCAGGATTTGATCATGGCATCGACAACTTCAGGGCGGGGCGATCGCAAAGAGTCGTAATTGGGCTGGCTGTCTACGCCCAATTCTGGTGTAAACCTTCCGCCAGCAGTGCCCGGTACCCCCGGTCTCAAGCCCAATTCGCTCGCCATTTGTTGTATTTCCGGGGAGCGCAAAAACTCGATTACCTTTTCCCCCGCTTCTTTTTCAGCGCTACTGACCCAAGGGGCGTTGGGTAAAATTACCCGCATATTGGAGCTAAAAGTAGATTTGGGATAGACTGCCTTAAACCTAGTCTGCCCTGGTTGCAGATTACTGTTGGCTTCAATCACCGAAGATTCATAGACAGAACCCAAGGAAGCCCAAAAAGGACCATTCTGCGCCATAGCTCTGGCGAGGGAACCGGTAGAGATGCCGTAGCGGGTTACCTTGCTCTGAATTTTTGCCACCTGGTTTTGGTATTGTTTCACATCGGCGATAGTCAATTGCTCTGGGCGTTTGCCCGATACTTCCACAAATTGTGCCACCAGGGTTTGTAAGCCGGAATTCGATCGGTTGGGGGCAGTATGGACAAAGTTAATGGCTTGGGCGGGGGCAGCGGGGTCTAAGTCCTTAAAGGTTTTGGCATTAACTAGGGCACGATAGGGGGCATTGGCAATTTTTTGGATAGGAGCGGCTAAATTTTCCGGCACCATCAATACCATGGGCGAACTAGCCAGGAGGGGGGCTTCCGTCACATCCGGGATGTATTTTTGCCCAGGGAAGAGGCGATTGATTTCGTAGTCTAGCTGGGTTAAATAAATTTCCCCGTCCGTAGAAATTAAAGTAGGAAAACGGGGGTCTTCGGCTTTGATTGTGCCCGATTTTAATTGCTGGGCGAGGGCGATCGTTTCGTTGACCACGTCCCCCGTGCCGCGCACATCACAGATGATACCGATCGGGGTGCCGTCATTTAGTTTGATTGGTTGTTGGCTAATTTTTTGCTCAGCCTGGGTACAAAATTCCTTGAGGGCGCTGCCAAACAGGAGTTTAATTTTCAGACTAGGAGCCGCCTGGTTGTTGCCAATTTGGGGGAGTTGATTACAGCCCCACAGCAGAACTACGGTTGCACCTACAACTACCTTACTTAACTGACGGGACATCAATATACCTCCGATCGTCAATTTGATCTTAGAGCATTAGGGGGTAACTGACGACTAACTTTTGCTGGCGCATAGATAGTGTCCCCCGATCGGTAGCCGATAAATCTAACGTAAACTATTTCTCCGGGCTGGATTGGGGGGGTATCTGCCTGGTGCAGTTGGGGGTTATAGGGCACTGGTTGCCATACCTCCCCGATCGGTTCTAGGTGCCAATAGTCCGCTACCGCATCGAGGAGGGCAAGGAGGGGGAGGAGTTGCTTAGCGGGCAGCTGGGGATTATGAGCTATGGTCTGCCGTAGGGTCGGGTATTGAATCAGGAGGGGCAATAACCGATCGAGTAGTCCTTCTTGGGGGAGAACTTTTGTCTTGGTGGCTAGTTTGATTCCTAAAAATATCAGCCCGATCGTGGTGCAGATACTGTAAATTTCTAAGGCTGTAGTTAAGGGCATAATTACTTGAGTTCAATCAAAATTTAAGTTATCAGAGTCTGATCACCGATCGGTCTAAGTAGGGTGCTTTCTTCCACAGGCAGTAGAACAATTGCAAATATTTTAGCCCTTTTATGCTTTGGGACAGAGTTTCAGGAGACCTAAATCAATGCAAACTATAATGACAAGTCGTAACCTGAGCTGTCCATCCATGAAAAATAACAAAACAGTAGCTGTCATTGGGGCTGGAATCGGCGGGTTGACGGCAGGTGCTCTACTGGCAAAGGCTGGCTATGATGTCACCATATTTGAGCAGGCAAGCCAGGCGGGGGGATGTGCTTCTACCTTCAGGCGCAGGGATTTTATCTTTGATGTAGGGGCGACTCAGGTGGCAGGTTTGGAGCCTGGGGGTATCCACGATCGCATCTTTGCTGAATTAGACCTAGCCCTCCCCGATGCCGGTTATTGTGATCCTGCCTGTGCTGTCTTTCTCCCTCACGAAACAATTCCCATCAATGTCTGGCGCGATCGGCAAAAATGGCAGAAAGAACGATCGATTCATTTTCCCCACAGTGAACCGTTTTGGCAGTTTTTACAAGACCTCTTCGATCGCAGTTGGCGGTTTCAACAAAGGTCTCCTGTTTTACCGCCGCGCAATCTTTGGGATTTAACACAACTAATACAAGCTTTGCGCTGGGATACTCTGCCTACTTTTCCCTATACCTTTGCCACGGTAGGGGATGCGTTGCGGGGGTTTGGACTCGATCGGGACCGCCGATTACGCACGTTTTTGGATTTACAACTAAAACTTTATTCCCAAGTCAACGCGGAGGAGACGGCTTTACTTTATGCTGCTACGGCTTTGGCTGTTTCCCAGGCACCCTTGGGTCTTTTTCATCTCAAAGGCAGTATGCAGGTGTTATCCGATCGGTTGTTATTGGCTTTAGCAAAATACGGCGGCAAGATCAAATATCGTCATCGTGTCAAAGAGATTAGACCAGGAAAACCGATCGGTCTTTCTGTCTTTCATCAACAGTCTGTTTACAAAGCCGAGTTTGACTATGTAGTGGCAAATGTCACCGTTCAAAATCTGGTAAGAATGCTGAATCTCTCGGCTCACCACAGTTATCGCCGACGGGTAGAGCAATTACCCATGCCTTCGGGGGCGTTTGTCGTTTACTTGGGAGTGGAAGACAAAGCCGTTCCTGCCGATTGTCCGCCCCATTTACAGTTTTTAGACCGCTACGACAGCGATCGGTCTTTGTTTGTATCTGTCAGTCAACCAGAAGATGGCAGAGCACCAAAAGGTAAAAGAACAATCATTGCTTCTGAATTTACGCCAGTCGATCGCTGGCAAGATGACAGTAGTTATATTGCCAACAAGGAGTTTTTTACTCAAAGAGCGATTAAACAACTCAATCAATACTTCGATCTGGTCGGTCATATCGTTCATTTAGAAGCTGCCACTCCCAGGACGTTTTTAAGGTACACCGATCGGTGGGCAGGCATTGTCGGCGGCGTAGGCATGAGAGTCAATACCTTTGGTCCCTTTGGCTTTGCCAATCGCACGCCCTGGCAGGGTTTGTGGCTCGTGGGAGATTCTACCCATCCAGGGGAGGGTACGGCGGGGGTCAGTTATTCGGCATGGACTGCGGTTAGACAAATTTTGGCAGAATGAACGACTATGTTTTACAATTAGTCTGATAGACAGAGGGTTATTATACTCCATTGTATAGTTAGCCAGCGCGACCGACACAAGCCAAGTTTGATATTATTCTGATCTGGAGATATGAAATGACCACTACGATCACCATTCCTTTAGATGTAGATACAGCCAGACTTTATAGTCAGGCTCCTGCTGACCTGCAAAGAAAGTTTCAGTTGTTACTCAACCTTTGGTTGCGCGACTTCATCGTATCACCACGCTCTCTTCAAGTTATCATAGATGAAGTCAGCCAAAAGCACAGGAGCGCGGCTTAACTCCTGAGATTCTGGAGTCTTTGCTCAATGCCGAATGAACAGCGCTTTGTTTTTGACACCAATGTCGTTATCAGCACGTTCCTCTTGAAAAGTTGTGTCGCTCGGCAAGCTTTTGACAAGGCAATACAGGTAGGAAAGTTCCTTATCTTACGTGCGACGGTTGAAGAGTTGAATGATGTCTTGCGACGCAAAGGCTTTGAAAAGTATGTGACCGAAGAAGAGCGGATGGAATTCTTGAGTGCTTTTGTTACGGATGGCGTTTTGGTAGATATAGTAGAGCGCGTAATGGCGTGTCGTGATTCCAAAGATGACAAATTTCTGGAACTGGCGGTAAACGGCAAAGCAACTTGTATTGTGAGCAACGATCAAGATTTGTTGGTTTTGCATCCGTTTCGCGGGATAGCGATTATGACACCGCG
>PHFO01000106.1 GCA_002861535.1 Cyanobacteria bacterium M5B4
GTGGAATTTATCGAGACCATATTGGTATACAAATTTCCAAAGCTGAGTAATACATCTAGTGCTGTTACATAAGTCCTGACAACTATCAACAAATGGTTTATAACATTCAGCAACACCTTTAACCCTGACTTTCAATACTTATGAGCAACCCAACGAAATTCTAGTTTATCTGTGCTCGGATAGTACAAAGTATAGGTAGCACAGTGAGGATTCCTGCCCACATTACCTACCCCAATCAAAGCCCGATCGTCCGATCGATCGGTTTGCTTTGCAACCGAGCCATCCATTCTAACCACTTCAGAACTAACCGACCCTCCCTGAACCTGGAGATGGAACTGCCGCCCCGATCGACCACAAAACAAGCGATTGACATTAGAGCGGACAAACCGATCGAGAATCTGCAAAGGGGATGATTCCGGGGTAAGTTCTTCTGTTGTGCTAAGACTACTGCCGTGAACCAAGAGGCAGTCCAGTTCCACAAAAGCAAAGTCTAATTCTGCCATCCATTGTACCACCGACTCAGGCATTTGATCCCACATTGCTTTTGCCGTCGCGGCACCATACTTAGCAATTACAGGATTAGGCATAGTTTCCGCTAAAAAGCCGTGGATTAGCAAATATTGTTCTTCCCACCAACCACGACAGACCTGGGGAGTTAGTTCTCCAGTCCGAGGCTTTTGTATTCTCTCAATTACCGCTAATCCCTCTGGACGATAGTCAATTACATCTCCCAAAATGAATAAATCAGTTACTGGTTGCGGCTGAGTGTGGATGTCCTGTAAAACAGCTTCATAGGCAACAAGATTCCCCTCAATGCCGCTCAAAATTGCCCACTTAAGCATAGGTTATGCTACACCCCTTGCACATAAATGGCTGCTATCTTCTGCCCGCTCCGCAAATTCTAGCCCCCGTTCTAATCGCCAAGCAAAAATCTCTGGTAATCCTTTTTCTACAATGGCAGCACAGGTTTTACGATAGTCATATTCCACTTCTCTAATTTCAACCCGATCGTCATTTTGATCATAGATGACATAGGTAGCATTGGGTCTGCCATGTCTCGGCTCCCCTACAGAACCCACATTGACAATCCGTTTTACAGGAGTAGAAAAACTCTTCTCTTCTATTTGAACATCAGGTTGCTGCACCTTGATTGTTAAATTACCATCCTGTAAAGTCCGCACGTAGGGAATATGGGTATGACCACAAAACAGAACATCTGCCCCCGTTGCCAGCACTCGCTCTAGGGCAATAAATCCTTGCAGTTCTGGCAAAAGATATTCATGGGGACTGTGAGGGCTACCATGGACAAAGGCAAGATTGTCTTTCTTTAGAGTTTTAGGCAACTCCGCTAAATACTCGATCGTTTCGGGATAGAGTTCTTTTTCTGTCCACTGGTGAGCCAGTTTGCCCCGGCGCTCCGCCAAGAGGGAAGGATAGCTACATTCACAGGAATTCAACCCCTCCACAATATCTTCATCCCAACAACCAGCGACAGTGGGAATATCAAAGGAGCGAATCATTTCTACCACATGGTTAGGATAGGGACCATAACCTACTAAGTCACCAAGGCAGTAAATTTGCTCTGCTCCCTGCTTTTCCATATCTGCGAGGATAGTAATTAGAGCTTCGTAATTACCATGAATACAAGACATAACAGCGATTTTCATCTTTTCTCTCCTAAACGGCAAGTTGTGATAATGATTGCTTGATCTGATTCTGATAAAAGTAAATAGCATCTTCCGTTAGACAGCAGTCTGCAAGAGTTTCTCCGATCGCTTTACTTTTGAGACCACTGCCAAATATTTCAATCCCAGCAAACCGCTGGGGTCTGCCCGACAACCACAACGACACAGGCAACTCTTGATAGATGATTTCCTCATTTCCCATCACATAGTCAATGTAAAAATATCTGCCATCAGAAATGTCAAAAATGCCCTTGCAACGATAGACATTGCCATAAGCACCATCACTTAATTCCCCAAACAGTTCCGTCAAACTAGCAGGATCAAATACTTCCCCCGTAAGGAGAGAGCGCCACAGTTGTATGCCCTCCAGGGGATAGGAACAGGGAACACCATAGACCCGGTCTGCCCAACCGTGCCAGACAGAATCCTGCAGTCGTTCTGGTACAAAGGCAATCCGTTCCATCGGGGCGGATACTAAAGACTGAATCAACCGATCGGTGTCAGCTAAATCTAAATGAAATCCAATCTCGATAAATAATTCCTGCCCTTGAGGCAAAGATGGGGGCATTGCCTCCAGGATAGAAAGACTGGGATGCAGAACCTGAAGCAAATGACAATCGGTTGCGACGCCTCCTAACTGTGGCGACCAGTACAGATCTCCCTGAGCCAATCGGTCACTGATCCAGCAGCTTTTCCCTAGCCCTGGAGCACCTGCTACCAACCAAACCTTTCCTGATGACATTAACTTGAGCTATAAGTAATAATGATTATCATTCTATAACAAAATGAAACGTGGTGGTGGTTGATCAATGAATACTGTGATCTAAGAAGTGTTCTTAAAAAAGATTGATTAAGTTATTTGAAGCAAAGCAAGATTTATATCTCATGTGATATATTACTGCGATACATCGGTTCCAATGGGGTTCAGCTATTGGAAGTAATGGGGAAAGTTCGGTGTGATTCCGACGCTGTCCCGCAGCTGTGTTGAGATATTATCTCTCAGTCAGAACGCCCGCCGGAGTAATTCACATATAGTCTATCTGCGAGGTACAGAGAATGCTCGATGTTGGTTCCCGCTTTGGGTACTTAGTTTTTGCTTGTGGGATTTTTCCCTTGCTTGTTTTGCCTGCTCTGGCACAAAATCAGCAAGATATTGACTTAGAAGAGATTGAACTTACTGTTACGGAGAAGCTATTACGTCGCCCGGTTACATCTACGCAGCGGCGGGATGCTACGTTACAGGATGGAACCCGTCCTGCCTACACGATCGAGCGGCAGGAGATTGAGCAACAGGGGGCAAGAACGGCGAAAGAAGCCCTAAAGTTTCTGCCTGGCATTCTTGGTGGTGGCACGGTGGGAACAGAATTTAATGCCCTCAGTGGTCAGTTTATCCGAGGTTCTAATACGGCGCAAGTGTTGATTTTGTTGGATGGTCGACCGGTCAACAATTTAGGGGGCGGGGGCTTTGACCTATCAGAAATTCCCGCCAGTATCATTGAACGGGTAGAAGTCATTCCTGGGGGTGGCTCTACTCTTTATGGTTCCGACGCGATCGGTGGCATTATCAACATTGTGACTACGCGCCCGACGGCAAAATTTACTGCCAACGGCAAGCTGGAATTGGGTAGCTATAGTTTCAATGAGCAGACTATCCAATTGAGCCAGAAGGTGGGCGAATTTAGCTATTTAGCTGGATTTTCTCGCCTCCAGGCGCAAAATAATTATGCTTTTAGTATTCCTGAAGCTAATTTTAGTGGGGTTAGGGTTAATAACGATGGGATCTCTCAAAATGCCAATCTCAAGCTGACCTATGAACCCACCGATCGGACAAAACTATCTTTTACCGCCTTTTATCTGCCGAAAAATCAGGGGGTGCCAGGGGGTGTACCAATTCCTGATCCTCCCTTTGGGCAAGGATTTTTTAACAGTCTGACGGACAACAATCGGAAATTTACCGATCAGGTCTTTTTAGATTTGGGCTGGGAGCAGCAGTTAGGGGAAGGAAAGGACTCCCTTTTGCTGGTGAGAGTTTTCAACGATCGGTTAAATACCCGTTTTGACAATCGCACTGAGTTTGCTGATACCCTGGTAGGCAATCCGCCGCGGTTGCAAAGGACAGCCCAGACTTTACGGCGGTTTGAAACTAGACAAAATAGCTTCGGTTTTCAAATTCAACACAATTGGAAGTTGTCTGCAACGCAAATTCTTAACTATGGATTTGACTATCGCTCCACCAATGCCGTTAATGAAACCACCAATCTAGCTACCAGTGTAGTTTCTCCCGGTTACAATGCCACCCTTTCTCAAGGGGCTTTATTTGCTCAGTATAGTAATGATTTAACCGATCGGTTTAGTATCACTGGGGGAGTGCGCCAGGAATTGAGCAGTTTAGCCAACGGCTCCATAACCACGCCATCGGTAGGGCTGAAATATGTCATCGGTGATGCTACCGTCTTGCGGGCTAACTACATTCGTAATTTTCGCACCCCCACGATCGCCAATTTGTTTAACGCCAATCCCACTAATATCGGCAATCCCAACCTTTTACCAGAGATAGGAGACAGCTATGAAATCGGCATCGATCAAAAGTTAGGAGACATTGGTCTATTGCGATTGACCGGTTTCTCCAACAATATTTCTAATTTAGTCGCTTTCAAAAGAATCACTCCCCCTGTCGATGGAGTTTCGGGCACCTGGCAGAATTTAGGGCAGGTAGTGACTAATGGCTTAGAAGCGGCGTTAAATTTGCAAATTGCACCCAACTTGTTCCTATCTGCCAACTATACCCTCAACGATCCCCGCATCCTTTCCAGTGTCAATCCAGGGGAAAGTGGCAAGGAATTACGATTTGCCGGAGCTGATAAACTCAATATTGGGTTGTCCTACGAAAACTCCCAGGGATGGTATGTAGGTTTATTGATGAATTCTTTGAGTGGCTTTCCCACCAATAACACTAACACTGAGTTCTTGGCGGGACAGACTACTTTCGATCTGCGTCTCCAGGCTCCCATCAACGATCGAACCTATCTAACCTTTGGTATGGAGAATATATTTGATCAACGGTTCCAGTTATTCCCTGGTTTTCCTGACGGTGGGCGCACAATTCGCGCCGGTTTTCGCTTTCAGCTTTAAGTAAAAGAGATAAAAACTATGAATGATTTTTCTCCTTTTGTTACTCCCCTTCATCTGACTGAAGTTGAGCCTTTGGCTAATGGTGGTCAAATTGAGTACGAATTTTTCCCGATCGATTTAGATGTAATTTCTTGTTTGCTTTACTATCTCTGTCAGGAACGCTGGCAGGATATTGGCATCGGTCACATGGTAGATGGCAGTGTCTTAGAGTTGGAATTCAAGGCACCGCCGAAAATCTGCAAGCTCTACGATGGTTATCTGACAGTAGTGACAGAGTCCTGGCATTTACATCTATGTATTGCGGAAAATTGGGGTGGTCCCGATCGGCGCACGAGTTTAGACCAAAGACAGGCGCGTTTAGTCAGTCGGGCGGCTCTCTATCGGCGGTTTAATCCGGCAGGAGAACCCCGCAGTTGGGGAATTCAATTTTGGAATGGATTGGGGGTAAAGATGATGACTTTCTTTTTGCCTAATCCTTTTGTAGGAGAGAATGAGGATTTACTGTCGGAACGGCAGCCCAATTTAGCAAAGTTACAGTTGTACGAAGAACTAAGGGGGACTTATATTTTAGGCACAAGACCACTCCCCTACGATCGGAATCCTCTGACTAAAAGATATATTTCTGTCTGTCGATCGAGTCGTTGTTTACCATCGCGCCAATATCAGCCCGTCTATGAGGCTTTACAAGCAGCAGTGGAAGAGGCGAATTTAGCTGAAGACGTGGAAGTCTGTGTTTCTGGCTGTTTGGAGGTGTGCAAGATGGGACCGGTGGTGTTCTATTCCGCTGATCGGACTTGGTATACCAGGGTAACACCGGCAGTGGCCAAACAGATTGTCCAAGAGCATCTGGTAGAAGGCAAACCTATTAGCAAGCATGTTTATCCCTAAATGAAGAAAAGATTTATGAATAAACTTGGTCTAGGATTACTGGGCTTGGGTTTAGCTTTGGTGGGAGTGGGCTGTCAAGTCACTGTCAATGCTCCCTTGCCTAGTTCTGGTTGTATTTCTAAATATGAACCCGATCGGGATTATTTCCCAGTTAAAACCACCGTCAAGCATGCCCTTGGCTTTGAGGTATCCTACCATCGCCACTACAAAATTATCACTGTCAAGGAACCCTGGCAAAATGCTAAGCAGAAATTTCGCTATGTGCTAGTGCAGTGCGGTACACCGGTTCCCCCTGGATTCCAGGCTGCGGAAATCATTCAAGTACCTATTTCCTCTATTGTTATTCTTTCTACTACTCACTTACCCCATTTGGAAAAGCTGGAATTACTCGATCGGCTTGTGGCCATGAGCAATCTGGAGTTGATCTATGGGGCGGAGCTACAAACTCGACTCAAACAGCTTGGAGTAAAGGACTTAGGGCGAGGTAATACTGTCAATGTAGAGCAGATATTGGCTCTGCGTCCAGGTCTAGTTACTGCTTATGGCACGGGCAGCACTGATAGGGATCGTCATCCTAAACTATTGGAAGCAGGACTAAAGGTAGCCCTCAACGCCGAATATATGGAATCTAGCCCCTTGGGACGGGCGGAATGGCTCAAGTTTACAGCGTTATTTTTCAATGAGGAAAAACAGGCTAATCAGATTTTTGCTGAGATGGAGACTCGCTATAACAAAATGGCAGCGATCGCTAGGACTGCGAAAACCCAGCCTACTGTAGTCACCGGATTTCATCGCAACGGCACCTGGTATATGGCTGGGGGCAAAAGTTATGTGGCGCAGTATTTACGGGATGCCGGCGCTAATTATCTCTGGCAAAATGATGCCACAAGGGGCAGTAATCCCCTCAGTTTTGAGGCGGTTTATCGGCGAGGGCGATCGGCGGATTTTTGGATCAACGTCAGTCAGGACTGGCGCAGCAAAGAAGACATTCTCAAGGCTGATGTTCGTTATCGGGACTTTCGGGCTTGGCAGACAGGAAATGTATACATTCCTAATGCTCGTATCAGTCCTACAGGTGGTAATGACTATTGGCAAAGTGGTATTGCCAACCCTGACGTGATACTTGCCGATCTAGTCAAAATTTTTCATCCAGAACTACTACCAAGTCATCAGCTGTTTTATTACCAAAAAGTTGCTCCATGATTTTGTCTAAATACTTCTGCCCCCAAAATCCAAGGGTCTTAATTTTTCTGGCTTTGTTAATCAGTTTGGCATTCAGCACGATCGCTAGTCTTGCTGTTGGTTCTGTAGCCATTCCGATTGTTGAACTGATAAAAATTCTATTTGATTCGTCTTCTGAATCAGGTTGGGTGCAAATTTTCTGGCAATTTCGTTTTCCTAAAACTGTCACTGCCATCTTTTGCGGTGCTACCCTGGCTGTGAGTGGTCTGCAGATGCAAGTGTTATTTAACAATCCCTTGGCTGGTCCTTTTGCGCTGGGAGTTAGTTCTGGAGCTAGTTTAGGGGTGGCGATTGTTATCCTTGCTACAGAGGCACTGGGAAGAGTAAGCATTGCCCTGGGCAGTGGGTCGACCCTAATCGGTGCGTTGATGGGAGCATTTTTGGCTATGGGTTTAGTAGCGATCGCGGCGCGGTTAGTGCGCAACTCCACCACTTTGTTGGTTTTGGGGTTAATGATGGGTTACGGCGTGGGTGCAGTGGTCAACATTTTGTTGTATTTTAGTTCCCCCGATCAGGTGCAATCCTATATCAACTGGACGTTTGGCAGTTTTGCCGGAGTGACAGTCAACGATTTACCTCTCCTTTGTAGTCTTTTAGGTATTGGTCTGTTATTGTCTATCGCTACTATCAAACTCCTAAATACGCTGCTGTTGGGAGAAACCCAAGCCCGCAGCCTAGGTACATCTATTCCCCAACTGCGCTTGGCTATTGTACTGAATGTATCTCTACTAGCTGGCACTGTCACGGCTTTCTGTGGACCGATTGCTTTTTTAGGGGTAGCAGTTCCCCATCTCTGCCGCACCCTATTTCGTTCTAGCGATTGCCGTATCCTTCTCCCCGCCACGGCTCTGGTAGGTGCTAATCTGGCGATCGTTGCTGATTTAGCCACCCAATTGCCCAATCAAACTCTACTCCCTCTCAACTCCGTTACTTCCCTTTTGGGCGCACCGATCGTGATTTGGACAATTTTAAGAAAGAGATAGTATATTATGGCTCCACCGCAGCTAGGGGCAAAACTTGTTTCCCGAGCGGTGTATCAATTATTTCTACATCAATGCCGAATACCTCTTTAATACTGTCACGATGGATAGCTATCGTTGGTTTGTCAATGTCATAAAGTTTACTGTCTTTCACCAAGGCGACCCGATCGCTATAGCGCATTGCCAAATTGATCTCGTGTAAAACAGCCACGATCGTTAATTGTCTTTGTAATT
>PHFO01000107.1 GCA_002861535.1 Cyanobacteria bacterium M5B4
AACGCGATCGACTATGACCCCGATAACTCCGAAATTCAAGAAGGTTATATCACCCTAGATGAGCCTAATTTATGGAGTGACGAAGATTGCGATCGCTTGCCTGATAGTTGGTTTAAGGTTACTAAAAAGAACGGCAGAGAACCAAAAAAGAATATATCGATCGGATTCCCCAAAAGTTGAGGATTTTGCCGAATGGCACAGTTACCGACAAATTAACCGAAGGGATTCCCTGTTGGTTTATCAGAAAACCTTTTAATGTTTGTCTTAACTGCGGCATAGTCCATGACGGGCGCAAAGCCGAATTTACCAAACTCTCATGCCTCAGCAGTGAAGGACGCAGCAGTGCCACCACTCTGCTCTGTCTTTCTACTGTTGAAGAACTTAAGGCAAGTCTCGGTGAAAATAATCATGCTGCTAAAGTTCTGAGCTTCACCGATAATCGTCAAGATGCCTCACTCCAAGCCGGACATTTCAATGATTTTGTCCAAACCACTTTTCTAGAGCATCCCTCTACAGCGCTCTTGCTAAAGCCAAAGTACTCACCCATGAGGCACTGGCTCAGGCGGTTTTTAATGAAATGAATTTACCCGAAGAGGAATATGCTAAAGAACCCGCTCCCTTTGACACCAGCAAAAAAATGAGAAGGTATTTCGTAATCTTTTAGAATATCGGCTCTACGAAGACCTACGGCGGGGTTGGCGGCTATTGCAACCAAACTTAGAACAATGTGGCTTACTAGAAATCCAATATCAAGGATTAAGAGAAACTTGTAATAATGAAGGACTATGGCAAACTTATCCCCATCCCATTTTGCTAGAAGCGTCTCCTCAAGAACGTTTTGTGGTCATCAAAGAACTTTTAGATTTATTGCGCCGTGAACTCGCGATCGATGCAGAATTATTACAAGCCGATAGATTAGAACGATTACAAAAAGAAGTAGCTCAATCCATTCGTGAACCTTGGAAATTTGAACCAGGCGAAATTCTACATAGTGCAAAATGGGCAAGTTTTGTTAAAGATGAATCCAAAGTAAAAAGCTATAGAACAGACAAAAGAGAAACCATATCCCTCGGTAAACGCAGTCGCTTTGGCAGATTTTTAAGTAGCAATGATGCTTGGTCATGGTTAAATGAACCCCTCAAAGAACCTGAATATGAAAATTTGTTGAAGACTTTAATTAAGGCTTTGCAGGCATCGGGTTTTGTTAGTAGGGATGACCACAGCATTCAACTGCGCCTAAATAAGATGGAATGGCACGCCGTACACTTAGACCAAATCCCCGTTAGCCTGCTCACTTCCAAGCGTTTGCAAGGTAGTACTACCAATCAAACCACCACTAATCGATTTTTCCAAAACCTATACCAACGCGATGTAGCTCAGATCAAGAATCTAGAAGCACGAGAGCATACAGGACAAGTTACTAATGAAAATCGCGAACAACGGGAAGAAGACTTTAGAAATGGCAAGATTGCCGCGCTCTTCTGTTCTCCCACCATGGAGTTGGGAATTGACATTTCCGATCTCAATGTCGTCCACATGCGAAATATCCCACCTAGTCCTGCTAACTACGCCCAACGCAGTGGCAGAGCGGGACGCAGCAACCAAGAAGCTCTAGTAATCAGTTATGCCTCCGTTGGCAGTGGTCATGATCAATACTTCTATCAGCGTCAAGGTCAAATGGTCTCAGGCATAGTCGTACCACCCAAACTAGAACTAGGCAATCCAGACCTGATCAAATCTCACGTTTATGCCATTTGGCTAGCCAAAACAGGGGTGGATTTAGGCAATTCCATGAATCAATTACTCAACATGGATGCACCCAATTATCCTCTCAATGATGATATTCAAGCTAGATTTCAATCTACTAGTACAGGCGATCGCTTGCTCGAATGTATTGAAGCTGTGAAAGAAGTCTTAGCCGATCGATTCTGTCAAGGGGATATCGATCGCGCTGGCTGGTGGAATGACAACTGGATACGTCATACCCTTGAAGATGCTCCCAATGCCTTCGATCGTGCCTGTCAGCGTTGGCGAGACTTGTATGCCGTCGCAGTCAATCAAAGAGATGAAGCCAGAAAAATCATTGATCGTTTTGCTGCAGGAGGAGTTAGCGATGCTGATAAAAAGAATGCTGACAATTTGGAAATTGAAGCCAAGCGACAAATAGATTTACTCATAGGGGCAACAAACAACAAAAATAGTAACTCTACTGAACAAGAGTTTTATCCCTACCGCTACCTTGCCGCCGAGGGCTTTCTCCCTGGATACAACTTTCCTCGCCGTCCTATTCGCACCTACATCCCCTTTGATTTTGATGGCGGCAGATTTATTTCTCGTCCTCGGAGTGTAGCAATCCGCGAGTTTGCCCCCGCCAATATTGTCTATTACGAAGGCAGTAAATTCCAAATTACCAAAACCAAAATATCCGTTGGTGGTATTCAAGACGAGTATACACAAGCGGCTTTTTGTTATTCCTGCGGTTACTTTCATGAAGGACAAACGGGATGGGCAAGAGATATATGTGAGAACTGCGGCGCAAAATTAGAAGACAAAGGGAGATTAAACGCCAAAACCAGACGGATATTGGAAATGAATACACAATCAACCAAACCACGGCAACGCATTACCTGCGATGAAGAAGAACGCCTTAAGTATGGCTACACAATAACCACTCATTTTCGTTATGCCACCAACAAGCGTGAGATTGCTGAAGTTATAGTTCAAGAAGACAAATCTACAAAATGCCTGATAAAGCTTAGTTATGGAGAAACTGCCAATTTATGGCGTGTCAATCGAGGATTAAAAAATAACCGCGGAGAGATTGGCTTCAGACTAAATCCTAAAACAGGCGAATGGGGGGATAGCAAAACAGACGCAAATCCGCCTCATACCCCTGAAGATTTATCCCATAACCAAGTTCTGCTCAAGGTACAAGAAACCTCTAATATTCTTTTGATCGAACCCCAAAATATCCCTGAAGAAAATCGGGATACATTTCTGGCTACCTTGCAATATGCCCTAGAAAGAGCGATTCAGGCAGTATATATGCTAGAAGAAGATGAGTTGTCTTCCGAACGGCTTGGTAATGGAGAATATATTTTATTTTGGGAAGCATCTGAAGGTGGTGCAGGGGTTCTCTCCCAAATCATCAGTGATCCTAAGGCATTCCAATATATCGCCACAGAAGCGCTAGATATTTGTCATTTTACTGAAGGCAAAGATAAACCCGACTGTGTAAAAGCTTGCTATGAATGCCTGTTATCTTACAGTAACCAATTGGATCATGCTCTGCTCGATCGCCACTCAATTCGTGATTTTTTGGAAAAGTTAAGAAGTAGCGAAATAGAACGCCATCTCCAGGAAATGAGTAGAGAAGAACATTATCAGATGTTGCTTGCACAAACTGATCCAAATTCAGATTTTGAACGCCAAGTTTTGCAGGAAATATACAACTCGAACTTAAAGCTTCCTGATCAGGCGCAATACTTTATTGCTGAAGCAAACATTAAACCCGATTTTGTCTATCTCACTGAAAAATTTGCCATCTTTTGCGATGGTTCAGTACATAACTCCGCAGAACAAAGAAAGAAAGATCAACAGGATCGCGATCGGTTGCGTCATGTAGCTAACTTCTCTGTTTTGACACTTAGTTTCGATCAAGACTGGCGATCGGAGATTCGCAGTTATCTTGGGATGAACTCCCCCACGATCTCCGTTCCAAACACCGTAGAACCATACAAAACCCAATTGAGCATTACTTGAGCCGCCGCTACATCTCGATCTGCGGAATTTCGTTCAAGGCAACCGATCGAGGCGGGCAAACCCAATTAGTTGCATTTTCCCTTCAGTGAACTCAAACTTTAACACGCGGGAATAAATCCCCTGGGCTTCTAATTGTTGCAGATCAAGTAAGCGATTAGCTCCCCTAACCAAGGTGCTAATTAACATATCAGGAACTTTTACTCCTGCTAAATTTAGGTCTACATGCCTTAGTTTGACGTTGCCATTGGGCAAAACCTCGATCGTAATTTCTGCACTAATTTCGATCGGACTAATCCCCCCAGCTTTGCGAGACTTAAGAGTAGCTGTAAGCCGCAGTCTGTTGTCAGCCAGAAAATGAATTTTAGGATTAACAATATCAATTTCTTCTACACCCAAGTCAGCATTAAAACCAGAAAAATCTACCTTAAGCCCCTGAAACAAGGGGCGGAGTTGCTCCGATTCCAAGGCTTGATTTAAGTCCTCCTGGTTGACAATAACCCTCACTGCTGCTCGCAAGGGTTCCAATAACTTTAACTTACTATTTTGGGTCTCAATTGCCACCCGATCGGTTTCCAGTTCCAAGGTATCAATGCGCAAAAATGGAACAAAATAAATCCCGCGACTGGCTAAGCGCACCCGATCGATTTTCCCTTGAATCAATTGATAATTAGGACTATTATCGACCCGCACAGCTAGGTATTCAATTTTCGGTATTTGTTGGCGAATTGCCCCCTCCACAACCCGATCGGCGATAATACCCAACCCACTACCTAAACCCAATACTCCGGTGAGAATTACCGCCAACGCTTCCACTTCCTACCTCCCATGTGCGTTATTATTTTATACATCACAAGTGTGGATGGAAGTGAATCTAGTGACCAATACCGAAGACGAAAACGAAATTATTGACTCTCCCCTCACCGTTTTTCGTAACGAATTTGTCGGTTTGATGGACTTATTTGCTAATTGTCAAACCGTGATGGACTACCTAGATTGCCACCAGGGCTGGTTCTGTCGTTGTGCCCATCCCTTCCAAGCAGACCCGATCGGGGAAAATGGCTACGCGATCGGAGTAGGGCGGATCGGTGCCTTTGGTTTCAAGGTAGACCCCAGAGTAGGCTTACATCTCCTGCCCCAAGACCAAGGCGTATACCGCATCTGTACGATCCCCATCCCCGACCAAGAACCCCAGGGCTATGAAGTAGATTTTCAAGCAGAAATGTTTTTACGGGAAGATGCCGTGCCCCCAGAATACGAAACCCCGATCGAGGTGATGACCAAGGTAGAATGGCATCTGCTATTGACCGTTTCCCTCCGGTTTCCCCGCTTTATCCATCGCCTCCCTGCCCAAACCATTCAATCCACCGGCGATAACATCCTGGCTATGGTAGTACGCCGCGTTTCCAACAGTCTCACCAAAAAAGTCCAGGCAGACTTTCACCGCACCCACAACATCTCAGTACCTAAAAAGTATAAGTACCAGCCTTCTAAAACAGTCGCTTTGATCCATCAGGACGAATCGTCGACCAGTTTGTCTTAGCTGTTGCCAGTTGTTCGTCTGTCACTTTTGCCGCCTTGAGGTCAGCCCCACTTAAATTGGCTCCCTTCAGATTCGCCTTAGTCAGGTATGCCCCCTTCAGGTTTGCCCCCGTGAGATTGGCTCCCATCAAATTCGCCTTGCCCATGTAGGCATACTGTAGATTTGCCTCCCTTAAGTCGGCATTGACTAAATTTGCTCCTCCCAAGTCTGCCTTAGTTAAAATTGCCCGCTGTAACTTCGCCTGGGTCAGGTTTGCCCCCGATAGCTTCGCCTGGGTCATAATGCTGCCCTGAAAACTAGCGCCTGTCAGGTCAGAATGGGAAAAATCCGTCTCCTGCAGTTTCGCCCTACTCATAACAATACCGGCTAGATTAGCGCTAGCAAGAGATGCCTTTGCCAAGTCTTGATTGGCAAAGTTGCGCTTGCCGTGATTGTATTCCACAATTATTTTGCGCCCCCCCTTCAGCTCTTTGGCGGGATTACGATCGGGGGCGCGACTCAGCATCCCCTGGGAAGAAACATCCTGACTCCGTGTACTTTCTACAGGGGCGCGGGTGATCTTACCCCTTCCAGGAATAGGAGGTCGAATCCCTCCAGTAATTGAGGTACTAGGACGAATAGAAGGACTAATAGAAGACATGGGCGAGCTTGCCATTGCCTTAGTTACTTCTTCCGCAGTGCGAAACCGCTGACTCAGGGACTGCTGTAACATTTTGTCAAAAATCGCCATCATGTCATCGCTGAGCTTGACCTGGGCTTTCCAGTTAATTTCCCCCGTGCGCGGATCATGTCCATAGTCCTTGGGAGAACGACCGGTCATCAAGTATAGGCAGGTCATTGCCATAGCATAGATGTCACTGGAATACACTGGACGCATTGCCATTTGTTCCGGTGGGGCAAAGCCAGGGGTGCCGATGGCAAAATTAGTCAGCAGGGCACTGGGGTCTTCATCGGCAGCAGCGGGGTTGAGTTGGGTGGAAACTGCGCCGAAGTCAATTAAAACCAACTTACCGTCCTGCTTGCGCCGAATGATGTTGGCGGGCTTAATATCGCGGTGGATTACGCCGTTCTCATGGATAAAACCCAGAGCAGGCATAATCTCCATCAATAATTTTCTAATATCTTCTTGACTGAAGGGACCATGCCTTTCTAGTTCCTGCTTGAGGGTTTCTCCTTCTACATACTCCTGGACAAGGTAGAAGTTGCCGTTTTCTTCAAAATAATCTAACAGGCGAGGAATTTGGGGATGATTGCCAATTTTGCCCAGGGTGTAAGCCTCGCGTTCAAATAGTTCCCGCGCCATCTTCATCACGCTGGGAGACTGGGTGCTGGGGCGCAACTGCTTAACTACACATATGGGTTTTCCGGGCAATCCGTAGTCGTTCGCCAAGAAGGTAGCGCCAAATCCCCCCTTTCCCAGGGGACGACTGGCTACATATCTCCCCCTCAATTTCAGGTTCGACCCGCAGGCGGCACAGGTGTCGTCTCGATCGGGAGGGTTTTGGGGGGAACTACAATTGGGATTGACGCAGTAACTCACAGCTTTGACTCGGGTACTATGGTCTTGTCTCCACTATTCTAAACCGCAATTAGTAATCTTCACGTTCGCTGGGATCAATTTCTGGGTAATTAGACCGATCGGCGTTATTACGACGGCGGCTAGTAGGAGAATCAGAGTTACGACCAGACTTCGATCGGGGTCGGCGGGGGGCGACGGGTTTAATATCTTCGTCTAATACGTCAATGACAGGATTATCACTAGGAGGTTTAGGTTTCGATCGGGTGCGGCGGGGACGGCGGGGCACTTCTCGATCCACATCTCCATAGAGTTCAGAAGGGCGATAGGGGGGCATCTGCCTGGGCTGTCTCACGGAGCGCCGTTCCGGAATTTCCCTAGAGTAGTCGTATTCAGGATAGTCGTACTCAGGGGGCATTGGTTCATCTTCCTCGATCGGTTGATTGATGGAGGCACGGCGGGCTTGGGTGGAGACAACCTGCCTCAGACTAAGGGTTTCAAAGCCGAACCACCAACCAAATCCCACCAACAGGAGTTGGGCAAACTGGGTAATCTGGTCAATTCTGAAGCTATAGAACAGTAGCACTAGCCCATAGATGAAAGCGACCGCGGCAAGGAAAATATCGTGATCGCGGGAAAGTTCGGGTCGCCAGTTACGGACGAAGTAAAGCCCTACTCCTCCCAGAATGGCAGAAATTGCTAAAAATAAAATCAGCGGATTTCCCCCGATGGCAATACCAAATTGACCACCCGTTCCCTGGGCAATTAGGGGTACATAATGTAGCATGGCGACCTCAAAATAGACAACAGTTAACTCCGGCGCTTGACTTTATCAGCCTGGCTGATCACAATCAGGGCAGCAAACAGGGACCCTAAAACCAGGGCACCCCAAACAGACCCAAAAAAGTTAATGAGTGAAGGTGTCATAGTTGTTTCTTAAATGTTCTTAAGCCTATAGTAGCACTATCCTTTGGTTTTTAATTTGCTCAGATTATGCTTGGGTTTTTTGTATTTTCCCCAACTCCTGCACTCTATCTAGCAGAAGTTTAAAGAAATTAGTTGCGTTCCTGGAATTTTCTTGTATAATTAAGTTCCGTCAGCAATCCTCGGTAGCTCAGCGGTAGAGCGATCGACTGTTAATCGATTGGTCGCAGGTTCGAATCCCGCCCGGGGAGTTAAGCAAGGGGTATGTACCCATTGCAGAATTTAACAACCAATTGCCTCCTACCGGGGGCAGTTTTTACTTTGCGGAGAGATTTTCAGGGCTATCAACCTAGCCCTCTACCAAAATGGAATGGCAC
>PHFO01000108.1 GCA_002861535.1 Cyanobacteria bacterium M5B4
GATATTTCCCGTCAAGCTCCAGTTTTAGGGGCAACCATTCAAGGCAAGGTTTTAGACTCCCCCCGCCTCACCCGCAGTGGCAAAGCAAAGTTTATTTTTGAGGCACAGACTCTCACTAAAAGCAAAGATACTAAGCCCGAATCTGTCAGCGGTAGACTCTACACTACTACTTCCGTAAATATGGCAACGGGCATCCGCCCCGGGCAGTTAGTCAAAATTAAGGGTAATCTCTACAAACCCAGTGCTCCTAAGAATCCCAGTCAGTTTGACTTTCGCCGCTATCTGCAACGGCAGGGGATGTTTAGCGGCTTAGCGGGCAGGAGTCTGGAGGTGGTGGAGCCACCCCGATCGGGGGTATGGCAAATTCGCAACCGTATGACCCAAGCCCATGTGTTGGGGGCAGGGATGCCAGAGGGGGCGCTGTTAAGTTCCTTAGTTTTGGGCAGTAGGGCGGTAGATTTACCGATCGGGGTGAAAGATGCCTTTGTGCAAGTGGGATTAGCCCATGCCTTGGCGGCTTCGGGCTTCCATGTTTCCATGGTGTTGTCCTTTGTGCTGATTCTGTTCCAGGGGGCGACTCCCAAGAAGAAGTTTATCATCGGTACTTCTGCGCTTTTGGGCTATTTGTCTTTGACTGGTCTAAGTCCGTCAGTATTACGGGCAGTGATCATGGGCATTGGTCTGTTGGTGGGGGAATTACTGGAGCGCAAGAATCGTCCCGTGACGGGCTTAGCTTTGGCGGCGGTGATGTTGCTATTGTTTAACCCCCAATGGATTTGGGACTTGGGTTTTCAGTTTAGCTTTTTGGCGACTCTGGGCTTACAGGTGTCGGTCAATGCTATCTGTAATAGCACTTTGCAGGGGTTGCCCCCCTCCTCGCTACGGCGATCGCTGTGCCCCAGGCGGCTTTTATTTGGACTTTGCCTCTGCAACTCTACGCGATCGGGGGGTTTAGTGCTTACTCCCTAATTGCCAATATCATCACTTCGCCCTTGTTTGTGGTGTTAATTTTGGGCGGTATTGTCAGTGGTATTGCTGGAGTGATTTATATCCCCGCGGGAGCTGTCTTGGCTTGGTTTATTAAGCCGGTCACCTCCTTAGTCTTGGCGATAGTGACCGCGATCGGCAATCTGCCAGGAAACTTTCGCAGTACGGGCACGATCGAGTTGTGGCAGTTGACCCTTGCCTACGGTTTCATTTTGTTAGTGTGGCTCTATCCCTGGTGGCAGAGGCAACAACAGTTTCAAGGGGTCAAGTTTCCCCGCTGGTTGATCGCTGCCTTTTTGGTAACGGCAATTTTGTTTATCCCCCAGACATTCCAGCGCCGGACTACGCTCCAGGCGACTATTTTTGAATCGGGGCGCGCCCCCGTGATGCTGATTCAAGCCAAGGGCAAAAATATTTTGATCAACACGGGGAATAAGAGCCAGGCATCCTTTAATTTACTGGGCTACCTGCAAAAGCAGGGCATCTCGCGCCTGGATTGGGGCATTGCGACCCAGACTATTCCCGATGTCAGTGAAGGATGGGGTACGCTGTTGGCAAAGGGGGTCACGATCGGGGAGTTTGCTGATGCCAAAGACCTCAGTATTGCCCAAATTTATCAGCAGTTTATCCGCGATCTCAATCAGGCGGGGGTGAAACCCCAGGGTTTAGAGCCAGATAAGAAAATTACGATCGATAGTAATGTCACGATCGATGTCCTGCAAATCAATCCTACGGCACTGCTACTGACGATCGGGGATAGCCGCTGGCTGTTTATCGGCGATATGAATCCCAAGCAACAACGGCAGTTGCTCAGTCAGAAGGAAAAAATCAAAGGGGCAATTCTGTGGTGGTCCGGGGGAGAAGTATTAGGGGAATTGATTAAAGGGGCAGAAATCCGGCTGGCTGTCGCCTCGACAACAGAAGTTGTTGCCAAGGTGCGGGCAGACCTAGAAAAACTCAACGTCAATGTCCTAGTTACGGGGAGGGAAGGGGCGATCGGGTGGCGGGCAGACCGAGAAGTGCAACCCCTGAGTGAATTAGACGATAGCAGTACCGCCCTTTAGTCGATATAGCCCATCAAAACATAGGAATCATCACTGGTGTTGGGAGCTACGGGGCGGTTGCCGCCATAGATTTCGCTGATTTGTAAGTCGCTGGACATGACAGGACGGTTACCGCCCAGGTATTCCACAATTTGAAAATGGGAAACACCAATGGGGCGATCGGCTCCGCCGCTACGAAACATGGAGGATACTTCCAAGCCGCTTTCAGCAATAGGACGCTTGCCAGGGAGGTTGGCAGAGGGCTTGAGGGTGATTTCCTTTTCGCCTACTTTAACAATTCCGACTGGTTCTGCTTCGCTCATATTTAGATTCCCTTAACTTTTTCCTATTGTAAACTGATTCCCCCCATCGGGTTTATTTTTTAGGCATAACTAATATCAAGGCATTCTATCAGCAAAAATAATAGGCATAATGGAGAGACTTGTTTGTAAATCGGCGAAATGTTGCAACTGGGCGCTAAAATCACCTTAACTATTACTGATTTAGCCGATAACGGCAGTGGGGTAGGGCGCTACACAGATTTTGTGGTTTTTGTGCCCAACACTGTGCCTGGGGATCAATTGTTAGTACAAATCGATCGGATGAAGCGGTCTTGGGCGCAGGGAAAGGTCATAGAAATTATTAGCCCCTCCCCCGATCGGGTGCGTCCCCATTGCATTGTGGCGGATAAGTGCGGTGGTTGTCAGTGGCAGTTTGCTGCCTATAGCTATCAACTCCAAGGCAAACAAAATCAAGTTTATCAAGCATTAGTACGTCTAGGAAAATTCCCAGCCTCAGAAATAAGCAGTCGCATCCAGCCGATTTTAGGGGCGTCCCAAGCCTTCCGTTACCGCAACAAAGTTACCTACCCCATTGCCTCCGATCGGGAGGGCAGGATCAAAGTCGGCTACTATCAAGCTAACAGTCATAAATTGATCAATCTCAATCAGTGTCCCGTGCAAGACCAGCGCCTTGATCCCCTCCTGCAAGCAGTGAAACAGGATTTAATCCGATCGGGGTGGTCGGTTTACAACGAAGTCACCCACAGGGGAAACCTGCGCCATCTGGGTTTCCGTATCGGCAGGCATAGCGGGGAGGTTTTGGTCACGATCGTGAGTCAGTCTTGGCAGTTACAAGGTATCGACCAGATTGCCAAGGGCTGGCTGGCGTTGCCGGGGGTGGTGGGCGTAGTTCTCAACCGCAACGATGCGCCCAATAATGTTATTTTTGGGGAAGATTCCCGTTGTGTGGCAGGTAGGGATTATGTTGTGGAATATTTCACCGGTCTAACCTTTCATTTAACAGCGGATACTTTCTTTCAAATTTATACGGAACAGGCAGAACTATTAGTGGAGTTATTGTTAGATAATCTTGACTTGCAATCTACAGAAACGATCGTGGATGCCTACTGCGGCGTTGGTACTTTTACGCTGCCCCTCGCTCAATATTCTCGTAAGTGCTACGGCATTGAAATCCAACCCCAAGCTATTACCCAAGCCCAAAACAATGCCCGTCTCAATAATTTGACCGATCGGGTGGAATTTATCACCGGCAAAGTGGAAGAAATTCTGCCAAATCTAGGCATCAAGCCTGATATTTTAATTTTAGACCCCCCCCGTAAAGGCTGTGAACCAGAAGTGATTGCATTCATTGCCCAGAGTGAGATCGATCGGGTAGTTTATATTAGCTGTAACCCTGCTACATTAGCTAGGGATTTACAATTACTTTGCAAAGATAACAAGTATAAAATTCAAACTATCCAACCGATCGATTTTTTCCCCCAGACCGCTCACGTAGAAACCATGGTGATTTTAGTCCGATCGTAGTCCGGCATAAATTGTGCCCTTATCTAAATTGACTGTGAGGGGGTCACCTTCCCGAATTTGGCTAGTAGCATTTTTGACACCGATCATGACAGGAATATTTAACTTTCTACCAATCACAACAGCATGGGAATCCAAGTTATCGTCCTCCGTCACCACAACGGCTGCCTTCCGCATCATTTCCACAAAATCGGCATTAGTTTGGGCAACAACTAAAATCTCCCCACTATGAAAATCCTTCACATCTAAATAGCTTTTGGCAACCCTTGCCCTGCCCGTAAACACCCCCTGCCCGATCGCTAGACCCTTACCCACGATCGAGGAGACATATTCCACCTTGATCAAATCCGTAGAGCCTGCCACCCCCTGCACCGTGCCAGCAGTCATCACCACTAAGTCCCCAGGGGAGAGCAAATTGTCCTCCTGCGCTCGGTTCAGAGCCGCTTCAAAATTTTGTTTAGCTGAAGGTAAATCCAACAAAGTCAAGGGCTGCACCCCCCACACCAACTGCAACTGGCGGGCTACCCCCACCGAAGAAGTTACCGCTAAAATCGGCGTAGAATGGCGGAACTTGGAGACATTGCGGGCAGTTGCGCCCGTTTTTGTCAGAGTCACGATCGCGCTGGCATTGAGTTGCTCAGCGATCGTGCCCACTGCCTGGCTGATGGCATTGGGAATGGAGCGGCTGGGGTCTGACGTACGACTAAACTTATACTCCTGTTCAATGCGGACGGCAATCCGTGCCATAGTTTCCACCGCCTCGATCGGATACTTACCCACCGCCGTTTCGTTAGAGAGCATGACGGCATCGGTACCATCCAAAATGGCATTTGCCACATCGGAAATCTCCGCCCTAGTGGGACGGGGATTATTGAGCATACTATCCAACATCTGGGTCGCCGTAATTACAGGAATACCCAAACGATTTGCCGTCTTAATCAACTTCTTTTGCACGATCGGTACATCTTCCGCCGGGATTTCCACCCCCAGGTCTCCCCGCGCCACCATCACCCCGTCGCAGACGGACAAAATCTCCTCCATGTTAGAGACCGCCTCATGTTTTTCAATCTTGGCAATCACCCCCACATTGCGCCCAGACTGGGCAATCAGTTCCTTTAACTCCAAAATATCTTCACGGTAGCAGACAAAGCTCAGGGCCACCCAATCCACACCTTCCGAAAGACCAAAACGTAAATCCTCTCTGTCTTTTTCCGTCATCGCTTTCACAGAAAGATGAACATTGGGAAAATTCACTCCCTTACTATTGGACAAAACACCAGGAATAACAACCCGACACTCTAAAGACTCTTCTGCGCGGTTGACCTTTTCCACACAAAGCTCCACTCTGCCGTCATCCAACAAAATAAGAGCACCTTCTGTTACATCTTCCGCCAACTTGTCGTAGGAAACGGAACACATCTCTTGATTACACTCCACCGATCGGCTGGTCAAAATAAACCGATCGCCGCGGTTGAGTTGCACCGAACCGTTAGGAAACTTACCCAGACGGATTTTAGGACCCTGTAAATCTTGCAAAATGCCCACGGGTTGATTTAATTCCGTGGAAATCTGCCGGATATTGCAAATAGTGCGGTGGTGGTCAGCGTGGGTGCCGTGGGAAAAGTTTAGCCTAAGGGTGGTTGCTCCCGCCTCTATTAGTTTACGCAACATCTCCGGGCTACTCGTAGCAGGACCGATCGTGGCAACAATTTTGGCGCGGCGAAAGTGCTTATCTCTTTTCATAGGTTAGGAACATCCAAGTCTAGGGGATAATCGTACCACTTTCCGCAAATCAAAATCCCTCAATCATTTACTTCTCTGGGAGTTGAAGGAATCGGTTCGCCAGGAAAGTCCTATTTGGGGAGACGGCTAAGGTGAGGGTTAAGATAAGTTTACATATTTAGTCTTTCATGTTTTAGTATATTTAATTTTTCTTCCTTTAACTGTTTCAAGCCACTTTGAATCAACCCCAATGTAACTATCCAACCAATAGAGCCTAGAATAAGATATTTTCCGTAGAATGGAATCTCAATCGGACTATTCCATGCCATGTGTAAAACTATGGCAGTGCCAAATACCTTGAGGAAACGAGCATCTTTAAGCATGCTAACTTCAAACTTTTTGGCTCCTTTAATTTTCCAAAGTATTCCTGCACTCATACTAGTCCAAATTATATGACTAAAAGGAGCCAGAATTCCACGAATCAGGATAACATCAAGCATCAAGTCAGTATCAGCAAGAGCCGCTCTCAGCGCATATCCAGCAGATTCAAAGGTTGCAAAACCAGTACCAACAGCAGCTCCAAACAGAAGACCATTCAAAATATAACGATACTTGGTAATGTTGACGACCAGAAACAAAGCCATTAACTTCCCTGGTTCTTCAACAATTCCCGCAACCGATGCGCCCAACCAGTCAAGTGATAAAGAAAAGCTGACTTTCCAAAGTAGTAATGAAAATAGTAATGAAAGAACTCCGCCAAAAAAAGTAGACGAATTAACTGGTATAAAGAAACATTCCTGCGGATATTTACTTCAAAAAAGAAGATTAGTGTAGAAAGAGGGACAGCAAAGGAACCAACAATGATTAAGCCTGGAATTAAATTAGTGTTGTTAAATTCATTCCACGCCTGCACAAAACCTATGTAAACGATCAACGTACTAACAAAAGTACGAAAGAAAACCCAAGGTCTTGGCCAACTAGTGTCAATGTCTTTGATGTCAGGAGTGGTCGTTTCTGTGCCTACTGTAAAGTAATCTTCTACCTCTTTTTCTGAGTGCTTTTTAAAGATTTCTGAGAACATTAACCCCAAGCTAAATCCTGCTTCTAGTTCCTCAACTCCTGTAATACTGCTTATTTTTTGGGCAACATTGGCAAACACTCCCTGTGTGCTAGCATTCCTGAGCTCAGATTGGCTAGTATTGAGATTAACAACCTTGTCTGCCCAAATTATTTTTTGATTTTCGTTCCTTACGTAGATTTTTGCGAGAGGTACGTCTTCTACATTACAAATATCAGTAACTTTTGATATGATCTCTTCCTTATTCATTGATAGAGAATTAGATGTTTCCACTAACGTAATTCTCAAAGCAGAGTCTTCTTCTTCAAACCTAACAGAATAATTTTCTCTGAATATTTCTTCTAGTGCATTACATGCTTGACTATACTTCATAGACTTGACTGTAGAGTTTTTATATGAACTGAACAATAAGTAAAAGCCACCCAGATACCAGATAGCCGCCACTAAGTGTGTATATTATCCCATTTCTGATTGCGACAATATACTTAAAACATTGTAAGGTACTCTTTATTTTCAAGCCAAAAAATAAAGCCCTCCGATCGGGAAGGCTCAAAGAATCAATTTAGAGGAAGGTTGTTATTGTTTATCCGAGGACAAAACTGGCAGAGGAGAGGTTAGCGGCAGTAACACCGGCTAAAATCATGACATCCTGATTATTGAAGCGGATAACAGTGTTGCCACCTACTTGGCTAATGGACAGTTGATTAAACTGCAAGCCCCCTGTCAATACCAAGAGGTCTTCACCAATCTTGAAGTCACCGACAAAATCTACCCCAGAGTTGGCTTGTACGGCAAACCGATCGCGTCCAGGACCACCAAAGAGGAAGTCATTACCCAAGTCGCCAGAGAGCACATCATCCCCTTCGTTACCAAAGAGGGTGTCGTTGCCCTTGCCGCCAAAGATCAGGTCATCCCCTTCCCCGCCAGAGATGACATCTTCGCCCGCATTGCCAAAGAGCACATCTAAACCAGGACCACCAAAGATTACATCTTGACCAGGACCGCCAGTGATGGTGTCATTGCCGCCCCGACCATCGATCGTGTCGTTGCCATCGCCGCCCGACAATAATTCGTCATCATTTGTACCCAGAATGGTATCGGTGAAATCAGTGCGAATTGCAGGCGGATTGGTAGATTCCGTAGTTAAGAAAGGCACTGTTTGCGTGGTAACAGCGATCGGGGAGAAGAAGGGACTAGAGAGGGGATCAGCTGCTGGCACATTGCCATCTAAACCAACACCGTCGTTATCAATGATGTTTACAATGATCGACTCTGCACCCGTTGCTAAAGCGCCAGAAACAGACTTGATGACGACTGCAAAACTTTCAGTACGTTCAATAGTGCGGTCATCCAGAATGGGAATAACAACGGGAAACTCTTGGGGAGCGTTGCCAGCCGTAAACGTAATGCTACCCGAAGAAGCGATAAAGTCTTTA
>PHFO01000109.1 GCA_002861535.1 Cyanobacteria bacterium M5B4
TGACAGACACAAAATCTCTCTACGAAACAGATTATGCTCTCTGGCTCGATCGCACGATCGCTGATCTAAAAGCAAAAAGACTAGAAGCGATCGATTGGCAGAACCTGATCGAAGAGGTAGAAAACTTGGGCAAAAGTGATAAGCGAGAGCTAGAAAGTAGCTTAACTACTCTATTTGAGCATCTTCTTAAACTATGTTATACCAATTATGTTCAAGACTTCAGAGGTTGGAAAGGCACCATCATAAGAGAAAGAAGAGACTTGCAAAAATTGATAGCTCAGTCTCCTAGTCTAAAATCTTATTGGAAAGAAATTTTAGCCTCGTGCTATCAGGAAGCCATTAAGTCTTTAGAGGAAGATAAAGATTACGATCGGTTTACCTTTCCTCCAGAATGTCCTTTTCCTACAGACCCCGATCAGGTTGTTAAATGATACATTTTGGGAGTGAAAAATGACAGATACACAATCTCTCTACGAAAAGGATTATGCTCTTTGGCTCGATCGCACGATCGCTGATCTAAAAGCAAAAAGACTAGAAGCGATCGATTGGCAAAACTTAATCGAAGAGGTGGAAGGCTTGGCAGGGAGAGACCGACGGGAATTACTAAGCAGATTAACTACTCTTCTGGAACATCTACTCAAACGTAAGTACATAAATTTGCCCGAATGTTATAGAGGATGGGAGGTAACAATTCGTCGTACTAGAATTGAAATTGAAAGACTACTTTCTTTTTCTCCTAGTTTGAGTAGATACTTTATTTCTGCTGTGGATGACTGTTATTGTAAAGCAACACTTATCGTCAATACAGAATATGGAGTGGTTTGTCCTGAGGAGTGCCCTTTTCCTTCAGACCCCGATCGGTTGTTAAATGATACATTTTGGGAGTGAAAAATGACAGATACACAATCTCTCTACGAAAAGGATTACGCTCTTTGGCTCGATCGCACGATCGCTGATCTAAAAGCAAAAAGACTAGAAGCGATCGATTGGCAGAATTTAATCGAAGAGGTAGAGGACTTGAGTAGAAGAGAACGTCAGGAATTAAAGAGTCGTCTTACTAACCTGCTAGAACACATCATCAAGCGTAGTTATATTTCTCTACCAGAGTGTTATAGAGGCTGGGTTAACACAATAGTTAGAGAACAGCAAGAAATAGAGTCACTACTTTCAGATTCTCCAAGTTTGATAAACATCTTTAATCAAATCATTAACGTCTGTTGGAGTAATGCCCGCAAGAGGGTTTTAAGGGAATATGACGAAGTTGATTTGCCACTAGAATATCCTTTCCCTTGTGACCCCGATCGGTTGTTAAATGATACATTTTGGGAGTAAAAGATGACAGATACACAATCTCTCTACGAAAAAGATTATGCTCTTTGGCTCGATCGCACGATCGCTGATCTAAAAGCAAAAAGACTAGAAGCGATCGATTGGCAGAACTTGATCGAAGAGGTAGAAAACTTGGCTAAAAGTGAACGGCGGGAGCTGACCAACCGATTAACAACATTATTGGAACATGGCTTGAAAGTTAAGTTTTCCGACTTTGTCCAAGACTATAGAGGGTGGATAGAAACGATTCGCAGAAGTCAAAGGGAAATCAAGCGACTACTCAATAGTTCTCCTAGTTTGAAACCATACTGGTACGAGATTTTTGACGATTGTTACAAAGAGGCTCTAATATTTTTACGTGAATCTAATGATTACTGCCGATTTATATTTCCCGATCAATGTCCTTTTCCTACAGACCCCGATCGGTTGTTAAATGATACATTTTGGGACTAACAGATACCCAATCCCTATGACATTGGTTAAACTAACTAAGACTCCAAACGATCGATTCTTCTATTACTAGCTCTAATTTCTTCTAATAGATTGTTAAAACGTTGATCGGTTTCCTTTTTCCATTCTAAGTATTCGCGATGGCGCTGCTCGTTTAACTCCCGATCGAGTTGATATTGTAAGCGGTGTTGTCTATTCTCCTCATGTTCAGCAACAAAAGCCTGAGTCAATCCTGAAACTGATTCTGAAATTTCCTCCACTCTTTCCGTCAGGTCAGATACCCTGTCAGTAAGGTCAGATACCCTGTCAGTAAGATCAGTTACCTTGTCAGTCAAGTCAGATACCCTATCAGTAAGGTCAGTCACTTTCGATGCCAATCCAAAAACAATCTCGGCAAGATTATCCAACATTTCATCATTCCATCTGGACATAAAACACTCCTGAAACTTGTGTCATATTCATGAGATATTATTGTATTCTAAAACATAAATTTATCAAGACTGCAAACGATCGATTTTTCTATTACTTCTTCTAGCAGGTTATTAAAAGATTGTCTTTATCTTTCTTCTATCGATCGGTACTTTCTGATATTGTGTGTTTTGGTTATACCTTTTAGGACTTACGTAAGTCGTGAAATGATACGTTTTGAGGAAAAAATAATACACAACTTTTTATGGCAAACCAAACAAACTAGAAGGAGATTTTACACAACACTCCCCTAACTTCTACACTAGATAATGATCAAGCTGGCTTTGGTAGGTACAAATAAATTGTGTCCAACTTCTATAACTAAAGGTAGAATAGAGGAGTGTGTGCTAAGGAGTTGTCCCTGTGGTTCTAACTGCCTCTCCGTCAATTAGGAGAAAGTCTGGATCGTTGCAGTTTGCCTCAACCCTCTATTTCCAGCCTGTAATTGCCTTCCTACTAGAAGGCGTGCCCCAGCGCTGGCAAGCAGAAATTAGGCTGGGACTCCAGGAAGCACTTGTCAATGCTGCCCGTCATGGCAATGGGCTTGATCCCAACAAAAAATCACTGTACAGTATTGCAATCAAGGCGACAATTTTAGTTGGACAATTACCGATCAAGGGAACGGGATCGTCGACTGCTTTAATCAGGATTGCACAGTCCCCCACCAACTCTCAGAACAGGGTAGGGGGCTATTTATTTTGCATCAAATTTTTGATCGGGTGACATGGCAGGGTCATACCCTCTATTTAGAAAAACGGCTCACGCCCCAAAAGCATCCGTTTATACTATAGGAAGACCCTATGACAAATTCCTATGGATAAAGAAATCCCCGACCCAGAACCTTCTGCCTGTCCTGACTGGATTAAAACTGACCCTTTTTTAGAACGGGCGTTTAACTTTGCCGATCGGTTACATCAAGGGCAATACCGCGCTTCGGGAGAGGCATATATTATTCATCCGGTAGCAGTAGCTTCTTTGCTGCGGGATTTAGGAGGGAGTAATGCCCTGATCACTGCTGGGTTACTCCATGATGTGATTGAAGATACGGATACCACTGCCGAAGAACTAGAAGCAGAATTTGGGGTAGAAGTGGCACGTTTGGTGCGGGGGGTAACAAAGTTATCTAAGTTCAATTTCGGCAGTAAGACAGAACGACAGGCAGAAAATTTTCGTCGCATGTTTATGGCAATGGCGCAGGACTTTCGCGTTATTGTCGTCAAACTTGCCGATCGGTTACACAATATGCGAACCTTGCATCATCTAGCGCCGGAAAAACAACAAGCGATCGCGAGGGAAACGATGGAAATCTTTGCTCCTTTGGCTAATCGTTTAGGGATTGGTCAGTTTAAGTGGGAGTTGGAAGACCTATCTTTCAAGTATTTAGAACCAGAGCAATACCGGCGGATGCAGAGCCTGGTGGCAGATACAAGGGCTAATCGGGAAGAACAGATAGAAGGGGTCGTCAGAGAATTAAAAGAAAGACTCGATCGGTTGGGTTTGAGTCATAGTTCTGTCAGCGGCAGACCGAAGCATCTTTACGGCATTTATCGAAAAATGCTAAGACAGAGCAAGGGCTACGATGAAATCTATGATGTTCTGGCTGTGCGGATAATTGTACAGACGATTGATGAGTGCTACCGTGCCTTAGCCGTTGCCCATGATGCTTTTAAGCCCATTCCTGGCAGGTTCAAAGACTACATTGCTTTACCAAAATCCAATCGCTATCAGTCTTTGCACACTACTATTTTATTGTCTACAGGACAACCGATCGAGGTGCAAATCCGCACCGAAGCCATGCACAATATCGCTGAATATGGGGTGGCAGCCCACTGGAAGTATAAAGAATCCAGTAATGGTATAGTGGCAGACGATCGGTTTGTCTGGTTAAGGCAGTTAGTAGAATGGCAGAAGGAATATCGTGATGATCAAGAATATTTAGAATCTGTCAAAGAAGACCTGTTTGACAGTGAAGTTTATGTTTTTAGCCCTAAGGGCGATGTCTATCAACTACCTAGAGGAGCCACTCCCGTCGATTTTGCCTATCGTGTCCATACAGAACTGGGCAATCATTGCTGCGGCGCTATTGTCAATCAGCGTATGGTGCCCTTGCATACGGAATTGCAAAACGGGGATATTGTCACGATTTTACGCCAAAATAACGCCCATCCTAGTTTAGATTGGATCAATTTTGTTGCCACTAATTCTGCTAAACATCGTATCCGGCAGTGGTACAAACGGTCTAATCGCGAAGAAAATATTGCTAGAGGGACGAGTCTACTAGAAAAAGAACTAGGTAAAAATGGTTTGGAAACTCTGTTGCAATCACCGCAAATGCTCAAAATTGCGGAAAGATGTAACTATCACACAGTGGAAGACTTACTGGCGGCTTTGGGCTATGGCGAAATTTCTGTGATGAGTGTGGTGCATAAGCTCAGGGAACAACCCCCTAATCAAGTGCTCAAGTTGCCCGCTGGTCCTGCTTCTAAACTAAAAACCCCGATCGTTGGTCTTGATGGTCTTTTGCATCACATTGCTAGTTGCTGTAAACCCCTCCCTGGTGAACCAATTATCGGTGTTGTTACCCAGGGCAGTAATCGTGGTATTTCCGTCCACCATCAGGAATGTCATAACCTCAAAAATATACCTGCCGAAAGACTAATTCCTATCCGTTGGAGTGAACAACAGGAAAAGGCTACTACCTATCCTGTTGATATTGAAATTACTGCCATCGATCGGGTGGGAGTAATGAAAGACATTTTAGCTAGAGTAGCAGATAACAAAGTTAATGTCAGACAAGCTAGTGTTGATACTGCCCCTGGCAAAGCCGCTATTATTAAACTGAGAATTGACATCATCGATCGGGAGCAATACGAAAGAACCTGCGCCCAAATTCAGAAAATGAGCGATATTATCGCTGTTAAACGAGTGATCCAAGAAGGTTGATGCAAAACACCAGACTCAATAACATTGCCGGTCTTGTGGTCTCGCAAATCGAACAATGGCTACAAAATCCTTGGCGCGCTCTGTTGCTCCACATCCTCGGATTTTTGATCGGCTTTTTCTTGGGTATTGCCATTGCCACCTACACCGGTCAACAAGCTGTATGGGATTTGCCGGCAGTAGGGTTGACTGTGCTCACGATCGAGTTGATTAGCTGGTATTTCTATCGCCCTGGCAAAAGAAGCCCGATCGGGGGTATCCTACACACAACTAAACTGGGCTTGACCTACAACCTCATCCTAGAGGCGTTCAAACTGGGTTCGTGAAGGGAACCTGTAAAAGCCAAAATAAGTTACTTTAAGGCTAATATCAGGCAAAACTTGGCGTTAATTCCTTGTTCGGAAATTCCCGCCTATGGGAGTATGCTTTTAGTAAGATTTGAAGGAAAAAACATGGGTAATCGCTGGTTAAGTTTATGGCTGGGGTGGACCACGATCGGTTTTAGCGCCGTTGCTAATCCCCTATTACAACAAACCCAGGGTAAATTTATCGCTCCCCCCACTAGAGATGTCGCTGTTTCCCGTCAGATGCAGGGCAAGTTCCAATTGCCCCAATACAAGTCTGAAACTCCTATCCTCACTACTGCTGATCTAGAGGCATTAGACGCGATCGAAGCCCTCAATAAATTACTGGAGACGGAGTTTTCCCTGTTTGAGTACGGCAATGCCCTCAAAGATGCAAGGAGAGCGATCGGGGTAGCACTCCTAGACCCCAATTCCACCGGCATCGCCCCCCTGCAATCGGCGTTGGCTGCCCATACCCTCGCCTACGAATTTTGGCAGACCTGTTACCAACAACCCAATGACTTCTTCTGCGCTGAAACTCGCCCCGCCGTGGCTGAGGTAATGCGTCTCTACGCCAAGCCCCGCATGGTGGAGAAAATCGGCTCCCCTGTAGAAATTGCCGTCAAATTCCCCAAACCCTGGGTCAACACCCGCATCCATGTCAGCCTGCGGGAAACGGTGGAATATATTCCTGCCCCAGAGCAACAGCGGATTCTGCGCCTTTTGTGGCAACGGGCATTGCAGGATACGGAACAAGCTCGTATTGCTTTAGGTAGAGTGTAGCGAATATTTGTAAAGAAAAGTTGAAATCTACGTCTTTTGGCGTAATAATTAAGTTGTTTTATCCGATTGCTGTCACGTGGAGGTAGTAAGTTGGCAAGAAGACGTAAGCGCAAGAGTAAGCGTCGCCAAGAGGGGAGAAAGATTCTGGAGCATATTCCTCAATTTAGCCTAGAAAGTGGTGATGAAAAGCCGGTAACGGCTGCTCGTAAATATATCCAGGCATTCAAAATCCTTCCCCCTGCCCTGTTGTTGGTGCGTAGAAATGAACACACTACCGATCGCTACTTTTGGGCGGAGAAAGGTCTATTTGGTGCCCAGTATGTGGAGGAGAACCACTTCCTCTTCCCTAGCTTGAGGTGTTCCAGCGAGGAGTTAGAAGTAGCTCATTCTTCCTAAGTTAAAAACTGCTTAGACCCGTTGCCCGATCGGTTTGCTCCCAGGGCAGGTCTAGGTCAGTTCGTCCCAAGTGTCCATAGGCGGCAATATCTTGGTAAAATCTGCCGTTACGTTTACTGGGTAGGTCGCATAGCCCGAAGTTTTTGATGATGGCGGCGGGGCGGAGGTCAAACTCTGCCTTGACCAGGTTTAGGAGTTGCTCATCGGCAAGTTTGCCTGTACCAAAGGTCTCGATCGTGAGACTGGTGGGGCGAGCAACGCCAATGGCGTAGCTGACTTGGAGTTCGCATTTTTGGGCTAACCCTGCTTTGACGATGTTTTTGGCGACATAGCGGCAGGCGTAGGCAGCCGATCTATCTACTTTGGTGGGGTCTTTGCCAGAAAAAGCACCACCGCCATGGCGGGCATAACCGCCGTAGGTATCGACAATGATCTTGCGCCCGGTAAGCCCAGAGTCTCCCTGGGGACCGCCAATGACGAATTTGCCTGTAGGGTTAACTAAAAAACGCGTCCGATCGTTGGGTCTGACAGACAGGTCGGTGAAAATCGGCTCTACCACCTGCTCCCAAACATCTTGGCGGATGCGGGCTTGCACTTTGTTGTTGTCGCCGATGCCGTCGATTTCGGGGGTGTGCTGGGTGGAAACGAGGATGGTATCAATGCCAACGGGTATACCATTTTCATAGATAACAGTAACCTGGGTCTTGCCATCGGGACGGAGATAGGGCAATTGTCCAGACTTGCGGCAGTGACTGAGGCGGCGGGCAATGCGGTGGGAGAGGGCAATGGGCATGGGCATCAATTCCGGAGTTTCGTTGCAGGCATAGCCGAACATGATTCCCTGGTCTCCCGCCCCGATCGATTCTAAAATTTCATCTTCAGTTTGCCCTTCCCTAGCTTCTAGGGCTTGGTTTACTCCCTGGGCAATGTCGGGGGACTGTTCATCGATGGCAACAATAACGGAGCAGCTATGGGCAGCAAAGCCATTTTCGGATTGGGTGTAGCCAATTTCGGCAATTTTCTGTCTGGCTAGCTCTACATAGTTAACATGGGCTTGGGAAGTAATCTCCCCCGTAATCAGGACTAAACCTGTATTGACTACAACTTCGGCTGCCACCCGCGATTTGGGGTCTTGGGTGAGTAGGGCATCAAGGATCGTGTCGGAAATTTGGTCGCAAATTTTATCAGGATGTCCTTCTGTGACTGATTCAGATGTAAAAAGCAAGGTTTAGCCTCCTTCAATTTTTGGTCGATTTTAACCTAAACCTATCATTAAACTTAGCCCTCGATAGATCG
>PHFO01000110.1 GCA_002861535.1 Cyanobacteria bacterium M5B4
GCCCTCACCCAAAACGGGCGAGGGGAGCTAGTTTTTAAGGTAAGAGCTGTAATTGTTCAGAAGCTAATAAAGAGGTTTGGCAATTTCCAGCATTAATTGTTAGTTACGCCCTCACCCCAGCCCTCTCCCAAAACGGGCGAGGGGAGTAAAATAGTCCCACTGCTAATTTAGCTAGCTCTACTGAAGAAATACTATTTCCAAAGTAATAATCTAGGTTCTATATGTAAGATTTTAATTGGGCTTTTTACTAGGCTCCGCCGAGTTACCCGATCGGTGATATATTAAGTAAATTTGTAATTACATCCTAGCCTTAATACTATGGTGACAAGCATTTTTAATACCAAAAAATCCCAAGCAGTTTTCCAACGCGCCAAGGAATTGATGCCTGGCGGGGTCAGTTCCCCTGTGCGGGCATTCAAGTCCGTTGGCGGTGAACCCGTTGTCTTCGATCGGGTAGAAGGAGCCTACGCCTACGACATCGACGGCAATCGCTATATTGACTACATCGGCACCTGGGGACCAGCGATCGTGGGTCATGCCCATCCCGAAGTGATCGAGGCAATCCAAAAGGCTGCTACCAAGGGGACAAGTTTTGGTGCGCCCTGCGTTTTAGAAAATCAACTGGCGGAAATGGTGATAGAGGCAGTACCCTCGATCGAGATGGTGCGGTTTGTCAATTCCGGCACTGAGGCTTGTATGTCTGTTTTGCGCCTAATGCGGGCTTTTACTGGCAGGGACAAAGTAGTTAAATTTGCAGGCTGTTACCATGGTCACGCCGATATGTTCCTCGTGCAAGCGGGATCGGGGGTCGCCACCCTGGGGCTGCCCGACTCCCCTGGAGTACCCAAATCTACCACTGCTAATACCCTGACTGCTCCCTACAATGACTTAGAAGCGGTGAAGGCTCTGTTTGCCCAGAACCCAGACACGATCGCGGGCATTATTTTGGAACCGGTAGTAGGCAATGCGGGGTTTATTTTGCCCCAGCCTGGATTTTTACAGGGTTTACGGGAGATTACCCATCAGTACGGTGCTTTGCTGGTATTTGATGAAGTGATGACCGGATTTAGAATTGCCTATGGTGGTGCCCAAGCCAAGTTTGGCATTACCCCCGACCTCACCTGCCTGGGCAAGATTATTGGCGGCGGCTTGCCTGTGGGTGCCTACGGCGGCAGAAAGGACATTATGCAAATGGTCGCCCCAGCCGGAACCATGTATCAAGCAGGAACCCTCTCTGGCAATCCCCTAGCAATGACAGCGGGCATTAAAACCCTAGAAATTTTACAACGCCCAGGCACCTACGATACCCTCGAAGCCACAACCGCTAAACTGAGCCAAGGGATGCTCAAAGTTGCCCAAGAAACAGGACATGCTGCCACTGGCGGGCATTTAAGCGCTATGTTTGGGCTATTTTCACCGATCGGGTCGTTTGCAACTACAACGATGCCAAAACTAGCAATCTGGCAAAATTTAGTAAATTCCATCGGGGAATGCTAGAACATGGCATTTATCTAGCTCCCTCTCAGTTTGAGGCAGGCTTTACTTCCCTTGCTCACGGTGACGCAGAAATTACAGCCACCCTAGAAGCCATGAAGGAAGTCCTGTCCACGATCGAGCCATAAAAACCGTACTTACGGAGTGTTTTCTGAGACCCTCTCCCCCCGATTGCGCGCAGGAAACGGGACAGAACTTACGCTGAGGGAAAATTCCCCTCAATCTCTTCTCCCTTTTGGGGTGAGGGTTTCCGAAAAAGTAACGCAAGTCCTGAGCTATTTTGTTTTCTTGGAGTTTCAGAATTTCTGTTAAATAGGTGAAGGAATTATTAAATCTGTCATTGCCTGTTGCAGGTCGTTGGTGAGAGTTTGCACTGCTTCTTTAGCGGCGGATCGGCTGGACTGATAAAATTCATACCGATCGGTGACGTTGATCGGTGCTCCTACGGTCAGGCGACAATCTCGATCGCCCAAATAGGGTTGCCGCCCGAAGGGTTTCCCCTGCACCCGATGGAGGACGCGCCACACCTGGAGCAGGGTTTCGGCAAAGCGCGTAGGCGAGGGATGCTGGGTGAGATAGTCCCCGGAAATAGCGGTCATACTTTCGGCAATGCGCATGTGCCATTCACTATTGAGGGCTTCTTGGGCTAACTGATTGGCAAAACCCAGTTCTACTTTTGATAGGGCGTTAATGTCTTTAATATCCGATCGGAAAATCTGATCCCAGATCATCTGCTCTAAGCGGCGGCACCGATCGACCACATCACCTTTGGGCGTGGTGCCAAAATGATATTCGGCGATCGTGAGGATGTGCTCTAGCAGGGCATCTAGCCTAGTTTGCAGGTCTTGTGCCTGTAATTCTGTGGGCAGGGGCAAGGGATAAAATTTCTGATAATGGTTACTGACATAGTTAATGAGATGATTGCCCAAATGGTAGAGCCGCTGGAACCGATCGGGGTTAGTCGTTACAACGCCACAGTCCTGTTCTAACTGCGCCAACAACCGATCGATTCCGTTCCAACCCCGATGTACGTAGGTATATTGAAACCCCAAGGGCACAATCCAGACCTGCTCCGAGCGGTTTGCCTTAGCCAAATCTTCCGCCCCCCAGAAACCCATCTGGGCTACCCCTGGTTCAAGTTTGCGGATCAGTTCACTACAGCCGTTGGTGCCCCCCTCCGGCGCGATCGCTAGGGGGTAGGAGCCATCCACTAAAGTTTTACGGATAAATTGCAGTCCCTGGCGGTCTGCCTTACTGCGATAGACGGAAATGCCCCCCATCTTGGGATAGAGCCAACTGACAATCTCCCCCGCCCACAGGGGAATGCCCCGATCGTAGACAAAATGCACTCGCAGGGAGTCCCCTAGTTTGACCCCCATCTGCGCCGCTGTTTGGGGCAAAACCCTGCCAAATAGATGGATTAAGCCGTACTGGTCGTCGATCGTGGGGTGACGAAAGGCAAAAATCAGCCTAGCTTTCTTTTCTAAAAAAGCCTGACAAACTTTCACCAGACCCTCTGGGTTAATTGTTTGCGTCGATCGAATACCGCAGCGATAGCGCACCCACAGGGGCATCAACACATCTACCGTTGTCATTAAAAACCGATCGGGGTCAGGGGGCAAAAACTGCATTGGGGGGCGGACTAATTTCTGAACCATAGCCTTAGTTAGTTTTCTTTACTATCCCAGAAACAGCGAGCAACTTGCCCCGTTGTGTGCCAGATTTAGAGCTGGCTGAAATTTGGCTTTAATAAACAATACTAGTTCTGCCATAATACTGGAGATGTTGCACTGAAAAAAACTATGGCAGGATTTGGCGGCTTTGGCTTAGGCAAAATTAAAGAAGCGTTTCAAAAAGCAAACCAACTCAAGGAGCGCTCCCAAGAACTCCAATCCGAACTGGAGGAGATGCGCCTCGATGGGGAAGCCGGTGGCGGTTTAGTCAAGGTCACTGTCAGCGGCAACCAGGAACCCCAAGCAATTGTGATCGCCCCAGAAGCGATCGAGCAGGGCAAGGAAGTGTTAGAAGATTTGGTCTTAACTGCTATGCGTAACGCCTATCAACTTTCTGCCCAAACGATGAAAAACCGCATGGAAGAATTGACGAACGAACTAGGTCTGCCCGGTTCCCTCTAGGTCTTGCTCCAACGATTGCACTAGACTGCGGCGGGATGGTCGTCTATATTTCTTTCTCGAGAGGAGGGGTTCATCGCCTCCTTTTTTGGTTTTAGTCTTGCCTTCCCGATCGGGATTTGCTGTCGTCTCTAAAACTACCTGCTGGGCTTGAACTTCGGCTAAAAACTGACAGTAGTGGCTATAGCGTTCCCAGTCTGGTTTTACCCTACAGCCAGGCTCTCCCTGGTGCAGACAATCGGAAAATTCACACCGATCGGTGGCAAGTTGCCTCCTAATTTCTGGGAAGCAACGCCCCAGTTCTAGGGGAGGGAGGGGCAGACTAGGTTGCAAAAAACCAGGACTATCAGCCAGTTTGCCCCCCTGGTCTAACTCGAATAATTCTACATGGCGGGTTGTATGTCTGCCTCTGCCGTATCTGGGGTCTACTGTGCCCGTTGCTACCTGTTGATGGGGGAGGAGGCGATTGATGAGGCTGGATTTCCCTACCCCCGAAGGTCCCGCTAAAACACTGACTCCGTCTTTGAGTAGCCCCTGCACCCGATCGATGCCCTCCCCCCTTTCTACACTCAAAGGAAAAGGATCATAGCCCCACTCTTGCAACCGATCGTGCCATGCCTGCCAAGTTACCAGATCAATCAAATCCCGTTTATTAAGACAAAGAACGATCTGCGCCTGTAAAAATTCGCCGTAGACCAAAAATCGGCTAATTTGCATGGGATCGGGTTCCGGGAAAGCAAACATTAAAATCAAACGATCGATGTTGGCAATCGCTGGGCGCTCTAGGCAATTGCGGCGGGGCAACACCTCCGTAATCGCTCCCCTCTTCCCTTGCCAGTCCGGTTCTGCCACTACTACCCGATCGCCCACACATACCTGCTGACCCTATCTTTTTTAGGCGGGCGCGGCGCACACAGAGTAACCGATCGGTATCCCCTTGGGGCTGGTCTAACTTGACCCGATAAAAATTCGCCTGGACTGCCATCACGCACCCAGTTAAAGTCATGATTGCTGTTTAATCAGGGCAAGAATAGCAGGGACTACCGCCTGGAGGAAGGGGGCAAAAATTACCGCCGCCCCCGCCGTGACGATGATCGTGCGGGAAATATTTAAGTTATCGCGGCTCAACTGAAAGAAGCGCTCATCCCAGCGTTTAATTTCTTCCTGGGTTTCCTGGCGCATCTTCGCCATTGTTTGCCTAAATTCTTCCATTGCCAGCCGGTCTTGCTCGATATTCTTGGCGTTTTCTTCCGCGCGGCGCTCCGCTGCCAGCCGATCGGCTTCGATTAAAGCGGCAATCCGATCGAGACGGGCATCTAATTCTTCTAAACTCATGGTTTACTTTTTACTCCACTACCTACGATCGTTGCACGATCAATTCATAAAAGCCATCCTGCTCTGTCAAACTGTGGATGATGTGCCCTTCTACCATCAAGCTATTAGGTACCTGTTCGATCGCTTCCCCCCCATCAAGCCAGACAGTTAATTTTTCTCCCGTCGGAATTTGCTCAAGGCGGAGTTTAGTACGGACAAAGCTGAGGGGGCAAGGCACACCCCGTAGGTCTAGGGTCATAAAATTCTTCTGAGATCAGCTACAGGCATCTTACTCCGCATCGGGGGGGACTGTAACCCTAGAACTCCCTGCTAAGACCCGCAGATTCTGACACCGCAGTAATTCCCTAAATTCCGGGGATTGCCTTCCTTCTAGCTTAGCCACCGCTTGAATTGCCTCTAACAAACTGCGCGCTGCGATCTTATCTGTATACCCCCGCCTCTGGGCGACTCGAATCGCTTCACTATCTGATTCCAAATGAGTTTTAATCCCCTTGTGTTCCCGATCGATCTGTTTAATAGCAATAACTGTCAACAACGCCCCCACTGCCAGACCAGTGACATCCCCCTCGATCGTTTCCCAGACTGTTCCTGCCAAGGCAAATAGCCCCACCAATTGATAGGTACCCCACTGCAACCAGCGCGACTGGTGCCGCCAGGCAACTTCCGCCAAGAATAACAAATCCCGCTGATTTACGTCTAAACTCGACCAGAGACGGAAGTTAATTTTGATGTGGGTATTCCTCTGCCAGGGCAAAATCGGAGTGCTGGTAATAGCCTGTAACTGGTCGGGGCGCTGGCTCACGATCGTGTACATGCGCCAAGAAGCCGGCAACAGATCCAATAAGCGGTTAATTTCACTGTTAGGGTGTGTTACAGAATCCATACAATTTGCCAGAGCTTGGTAATCAATTGTTGCATTTTCTATAGAAATAGATCATTAACTTCCCCTAGGGGGAATAAATGGGGCAAAATTGCCACAACTACTGCGAGTTACCATGAAATTGTCTCACACTATCACTACAGAAACTGATACTAGGACGCGGATTTTGCAATCTGCCCAGACCCTTTTTGCCGCCCAGGGTTTTGATGGCACCACCACCAAAGACCTGGCTAACCATGCCGGTGTCGCCGAGGGTACCCTGTTCCGTTATTTCAGCAATAAGAAGGCGATTCTAGTCGAAGTAGCAACTCAGGGTTGGATTAAGATTTTGACCGACCTGCTCACAGAACTCAGCGAGATGGCAAGCTACAAATCCATCGCCCAGATGATGTTTCGCCGGATGACAAATATGCAGGAAAACCTAGATATGATGCGGGTTTGTTTTATGGAAGCCCAATTTCATCCTGAACTGAGGGATAAAATTCAAGCGGATGTGATCGGTAAGATGACGGAAATTGCGGAGATTTATTTCACCGAAGCGATCGAGAAGGGGATTTATCGCCCTTCCCTAGACCCCAAAGTAATAGCGAGGGTATTTGTGGGCATGTTCGCCGTGGCAGGTTTTAGTAACGAAACTATGACCACTAACCCCCTGGATTTGAGGGCAATGGCAGAGGGCATCGCTGATATTTTTTGAATGGGGTACTGGTAAAACGTACAAAGGATTCTTAGACAACTCCCACTGGGGGAAGATGGCAATTTAGTTTAAGATTTGTTACATTATTGTCATTGAATTCCGAAAAATATTTATGGCACAACGTACCAGCATTGTCGACGATCGTGGTTTATTAAACAATTTTGCCTATGAGCCTCCCATGTACGTAGATGAGGAGCAGCGCTTTGGCTTTACAGAATTTGCGGAGAAGTGGAACGGTCGTTTTGCTATGATTGGTTTTGTTCTGTTGCTAGCAATCGAAGTAGCGACTGGTCAAGGTTTTATCAGTATCCTCCGTTCTATAGCTTAGAAATAAGTCGATGAAGCGTGAAGCCCGCCCTCTATCTGAGTTGTGTTTACTCAACGAAGATGAGTGTCGGGATTCTTTCATTTTTAGATTAAACTGCGGGGCAGTGAGTTACTGTTTCCCATGAAGACAAGGTTTGCTTTAGACACCCTGGCAGCTCTGGTCTGGGGTGTTTTGTTTTTACAATTGTGGTTGACAAATCGGTTATTCTTACTAATCCATCCCAATTACAAGCTCTTAACGATCGGTGCTGGCTTTGGTTTATTAACTCTAGCTTTGTTGCAGATATTGCGACCCCACCAACGATCGGGGACTCATGTTAGTCTTTTGCCCAACAATTGGAGTAGTGGCATTTTGTTGGGGGCAGGAATTTTGGGGTTATTGGTGCCTCCCCGTCCCTTTGCCAGTGAGATTGCCTTTCAGAGAGGTATTAACGAAAGTTTTACTACGGTAAGGGGTGTGCAGACCTTCCGGCGCAGTAATCGTGCCGACCAACGATCGATCGTGGAGTGGGTACGAACTTTGAATGTCTATCCCGAACCCGATGCCTACAAAGGGCAGCCCGTCAATGTGGAAGGGTTTGTGGTGCATCCCCAAGATTTTCCTGATGAATATATTTTAATTTCGCGGTTTGTGATTACTTGCTGCGCTGCCGATGTCTATCCCGTGGGTTTATTAGTCAAGCTGCCTAGCAATGAACGGGGCAAATATCCCCCCGATCGTTGGTTGAGGGTAAAAGGAGAAATGACCACGATCGAGTGGCAGGGCAAGCGGAAGATAGCGATCGTACCCCAGGAATTGCAACCCATCCCCGAACCAAAGAATCCCTACGACTATTGATATTACACTCACAAATAAATAGGACTTGCGCCAAGCAAAACTGCCCCTCATCGGGTAAAGGGAAGTGTATCAATTTTTTCTTGTTCCCTGTCCCAAAAAGGAAGAGGGTCAGGTTTCAGAAAAAGCAACGTAAGTCATGATAAAT
>PHFO01000111.1 GCA_002861535.1 Cyanobacteria bacterium M5B4
GATCGGGGGAGAGAGCACCAAACTTGCGGCATATTAGACGTTCGCATTAGTAAATTAGGGCATTCCCTCGGTTAAATTTGTAACAGACTAAGCAAAACGAACCCCCTATTAGTCAAAACAGACTAAATCGATTACAATTGCTCCATCGGTTCCTTGGATGCTATGACGATCGGATACCTTGCCTTAGTTTTACACGCCCATCTGCCCTACGTGCGCCATCCTGAAAGTGATTATGTTTTAGAGGAAGAATGGTTATTTGAGGCAATTATTGAAACCTATGTGCCCCTAATCCGCATGATGGAAGGCTTCCGATCGGATGGCATGGATTTTAAGCTGACAATGACGATCACACCCCCCCTCATTTCCATGCTCCAGGATGAATTACTCCAGGAACGGTTTGAGACCCATCTCTCCCTCTTAGAAGAACTGATTGAAAAGGAAATCGATCGTTATGACCACAATCCCCATCTCAAGTATCTAGCCGAGTTTTATCAACAGGAATTTGCCAATGCCAGGCATACTTGGGAAACCTACGATCGGGACTTAGTCAAGGCATTCAAACAATTTGCCGACACAAATAACCTCGATATTATTACCTGCGGTGCCACTCACGCTTACTTTCCCTTAATGCAAATGTACCCCGAAGCAGTGTGGGCACAAATTAAAATCGCTGTAGACCACTACGAACAGGTATTTGGACGCAAACCCAGGGGCATTTGGATTCCTGAATGCGCCTACTACAACGGCTTAGAGAGAATGTTAGCCGATGCTGGTCTTCGCTATTTCTTGATAGATGGGCATGGCATCCTCTACGGTCAGCCCCGCCCCCGCTTTGGCACCTATGCTCCCATTTATACCGAATCGGGAGTAGCAGCCTTCGGACGAGACCACGAATCTTCCCATCAAGTCTGGTCTTCCCAGGTGGGGTATCCAGGGGATGGAGTTTATCGAGAATTTTACAAAGACTTGGGCTGGGAAGCAGACTACGACTACATCAAACCCTACATCATGCCCAACGGACAACGGAAAAATGTCGGCATTAAGTACTACAAAATTACCCAAAAGGGTTGCGACTTGGGAGCTAAAGAATACTATGACCCCTACTGGGCAAGGGAAAAAGCCGCCGAACACGCTGCCAACTTCGTCTTTAGTCGGGTGGGACAAATCTCCTACCTCCACGACATGATGGGCAGACCCCCGATCGTGGTTGCTCCCTACGATGCGGAACTATTCGGGCACTGGTGGTATGAAGGACCCTGGTTTATTGACTACGTGATGCGCAAAGCCTACTACGATCAAGACACCTACAAAGTGACCCATCTTTCAGAATATTTGCAGGAAAATCCCCATCAACAGGTGGTTCGACCTGCTCAGTCCAGCTGGGGTTACAAAGGATTCCATGAATATTGGTTAAATGACAGCAACCGGTGGATTTATCAGCATTTGCACAAAGCTACCGAACGCATGATTCAGTTATCTTTACAAGAACCAGAAAACGAGTTGGAAGAACAAGCTCTAAATCAGGCAGTAAGAGAACTGTTGTTGGCGCAATCTTCTGACTGGGCATTCATTATGACTACTGGTACTATGGTTCCCTATGCCGTTAGAAGAACAAAATCCCACATTCTGCGATTTAACAAACTCTACGAGGATATTAAAAACAAAACGATCGATGAAAAATGGTTAAACAAAATCAGTTATTTAGATAATATCTTCCCTGAATTAGATTATCGTGTATATCGTCCTTTGACAGCAAATCCGAAACCCTCACCCTAGCCCTCTCCCAAAACGGGAGAGGGGACTAGAAGAAATTGATCTACTTCCCTTCTCCCGTCCCCTAAGCTTGTCGAAGGGGGAGAAGGGATTTAGGGATGAGGGGAATTTTCCCTCGGTGTAAGTCCTATAAAAGGTTATTCCCCAGTTACTCTAAGGGCTGAGAATATAATATGAACAAATGTTAACAAAAATCTTACTTTTATGCTCTCCAATACTATTTCTAAGTCCTACTGGCAGTGGCAAGGGCACTCCATTGCCTACACTGTGCAAGGGGAGGGACTACCGATCGTTTTATTACATGGATTTGGCGCCTCGATCGGGCATTGGCGCAAAAATATCCCCTTTCTTGCCGCCCATTCTTGTCGCGTCTATGCCTTAGATTTGTTAGGTTTTGGCAATTCCGCCAAGCCAGATTTGCCCTACTCCATGGAACTGTGGCATCAGTTAGTGCAGGACTTTTGGGCTGAGCATATCCAAAGCCCTTCTGTATGGATTGGCAACTCTATTGGGGCACTGTTGGCTTTGATGGTAGTCACCCAAACACCAAATTTAGCTAGGGGAGGGGTGTTACTCAATGTTGCCGGGGGCTTAAACCATCGTCCCGAAGAACTAAATTTCCCCCTCAAGCAAATTATGGGCTTGTTTACTAACTTGGTCGCTTCTCCTGCCACCGGCGAGTTGGTATTCCGCTGGGTGAGACAAAAGGAGCGTATCCGTGCCACTCTGGAACAGGTGTATTGCGATAAAAATGCAATTAGTGATGAATTAGTAGAAATTCTCCACATTCCCAGCCTTGATCCCGGTGCAAGAGCAGTGTTTAGCCGCATTTTAACGGCTCCAGCGGGTCCCCGTCCCCAGGAATTGTTACAGGACTTAGACCGACCGCTACTGGTACTGTGGGGGGAAGCCGACCCCTGGACTCCCATCAAAGGAGCCAAAATTTACCAGGAATTAGCTGACCAGCGCGATGTTACGGTGATTCCCCTGCCACAAACGGGGCATTGCCCCCATGATGAATCTCCCGATGTGGTCAACCAAGCGATCGTTTCTTGGTTGAGTAAATTTTCTAATTAATGATCGATCGGGTTGATCCTTGTTGTATCCTTAGCTTTGGGCGCACTTGAGGAATGCCTTGGCTGGGGATAACTTTTTACAAGAAGTGGTTGGTTCTCTCTCTGACCATGTTTTTATTATCGATCGGGAAGGTTCTATTACCGATGTAGTAACTTGTCAAGCTGAATTTTGTCAGAATTTTAGTCATCTCCAGGAATTTTTGCCAGAGGAGCATGGTTATATTTCTATCATTCAAGAAGTAATTGATCAACAACGATCGAGTTTGGTGCGCTATAAATTATTAGATAGATGGTTTGAAGCTAAAATTATCCCCCTGCGCAGTCTCCAGGCACTTTGGATTGCCAGGGATATGACGACAGAAACTGAACTGAAGGAACAGATAGTAAAAAGTTCTAAGGCAAAGGAATTAGTGGAGCAGGAGTTAAAAGCCCTATTTCATGCCATGACTGATTTAATTGTTGTTGTCAATAGTTCGGGTCAGTATCTTAAAATTGCTCCCACTCTCCACAGCTATAATTTTGAATATTTGGTGGGCAAAAATATCCGCGAGGTTTTTGCTATCCAGGATGGACAGAAGTTAGTAGATGCCATCAACCAGGCGTTGAGGCAGCAGAGCACCGTCACGATCGAGTATGAGGAACCCAGGACAAATCGTTGGTACTCTGGTTCTTTTTATCCCCTAGATTCCGATCGGGTAGTTTGGGTCAGTCGAGACATCACCCCATCCAAACAAATTGAGGCAGAATTGCGGGAGGCGAAGGAAGAAGCGGAGGTGGCAAACCGCGCCAAGAGCAGATTTGTGGCGAATATGAGCCATGAGTTGCGCACTCCCCTTAACGCCATTATTGGCTACAGTGAAATTTTAGAGGAGGAAGCGGAAGAATGGGGCTATGCTGAGTTTAAGGCTGATCTCGCCAAGATTAAAGAATCGGGCAAGCATTTACTCACAATTATTAACGATATTTTAGACCTCACCCGCCTTGAAACTACTCAGATTGGCGTTTATTGGGAAAATATAGATGTGCAAGAGTTAATCAAAATTGTTGTAGAAACTAATAAGAAGTCGTTGTTAGCCAATCACAATGACCTCATTTTATACTGTCCCCAAGAAATTAAATACATCCGATCGGATTTCCATAAACTCAAGCAGATTTTAGTTAATCTCCTTAGTAATGCTAGTAAATTTACCCATAGGGGTATTGTCAGATTTACAGTGCGCCAAGAAGATAAATTCCCCTTTGAAGGTACGCCAAAAAGTGTACTACTATTTTCCGTTGCCGATACAGGAGTGGGAATGTCTCAAGAGCAGATTAAGCAATTGTTTCATCCCTTTAAGATGATAGATGAATCTACTACCAGGAAGTTTAGTGGCATGGGTTTAGGCTTAGCAATTGCCCATCGCTTTAGTGAAATGTTAGGAGGTAAAATATTAGTAGAAAGTGAATTGGGTAGGGGTTCTATCTTCACTTTATTATTACCGGTTACATCCGCTAGTTAATTTCTTAGTAATGCGAAATATCGATAACCTATTGGAGTCATACTCCCGCTTTGGTATAGATTTAAGTCTCGATAGGGTAAAATACTTACTAGATAAGTTAGGAAATCCCCAAAATAAAATTCCCATAATTCATGTGGCTGGCACTAATGGGAAGGGTTCAGTTTGTGCATTTTTAAGTTCTATTTTACAAGCCGCAGGTTATCGTACAGGTAGATATACTTCTCCCCATTTGGTAGATTGGCGGGAGCGCATTTGTATCGATGGGAATTGGATTCCTGTAGATCATATTTATCAGGCTCTAAATGCTGTAATTAAACAGATTTCCGATCGGTGTATACCTACCCAATTCGAGTTAATTACTTGCGCTATGTGGTGGTATTTTGCCCAGCAACAAATAGATATTGCCGTGATAGAAACTGGCTTGGGCGGTAGGCTCGATGCCACCAATGTCTGCGATCGTCCCTTGGTGGCGGTGATTACTTCCATCAGCCGAGACCACTGGCAGAGGCTGGGAGACAGTCTGGGGCAAATTGCCAGGGAAAAAGCGGGTATTATTAAGCCCCACTGTCCCGTTGTGATCGGCAAACTGCCCCCGGAAGCTCGTACTCCCATACTGGAACGCGCCCAGGCACTCCATTCCAGAGTGATAGAAATTTTCCAGGGAGTAGACTACGACCTCCCCTTGCCAGGGGAGCATCAACGCCTCAACTGTGCCCTAGCGATCGGGGCAGTAGAACAACTCCAGGGCTGGGACATCAAAGCGGAACATATCCATCGGGGCATTGCCACTACCCAATGGCCAGGCAGGTTAGAGTGGACGACCTATAAAGGAGCCAAAGTTCTCCTAGATGGGGCACATAATCTGGGGGGGGCGCAGGCATTGAGACAATACATCGATCAAACTCTCCCAAATCAAGCTCTAGCCTGGATCATGGGTATTCTGACTACCAAGGACTACGCAGCTATGGTGAACACCCTGCTCCGATCGGGGGATTGGTTGTTGCCCGTTCCCGTCAAGGGTCATTCCAGCGTCAGTGCCCCAGAATTCCTTGCCGCTGTGAGGGTACCTATTCAGAGCTATGTAGGAGAAGGCTTGACAGAAAGCCTCGATCGGGCTGTAGCCCTGGGTTTACCGATCGTAGTGTGCGGTTCCCTCTATCTAGTTGGAGAATTTAAGCGTGAAAGCGATCGGGATTTTAGGCACAGCCTCTAATGTAGGCAAAAGTTGGTTAGTTACCGCTCTAGGAGCCTGGTTGCGCCGCCAAGGCATAAAAGTTGCCCCCTTCAAAGCGCAAAATATGTCCAATAATTCCTACGTCACCCTGGAGGGCGGCGAGATAGGCAGGGCACAGGCAGTCCAGGCGCAGGCTTGCGGGCTACGACCGATCGTAGAAATGAATCCAATTTTGCTGAAGCCGACAGGGGGCAGTTCCCAATTAGTTATTTTAGGAGAAGCAAAGGAACATATCAAAGCTAGTAATTATTACAACAAAGTTGAAACCCTATGGCAAACTGTAACGCAATGCTTAGAATTTTGGCGCGATCGTTGTGATGTTTTATTGTTAGAAGGGGCGGGTAGTCCTGTAGAATTAAACCTAATGCATCGAGACATAGTAAATCTCCGTCCGATCGAATACTTAAATGGCAAATGGATATTAGTAGGTGACATTGAGAAAGGGGGAGTATTTGCGCAGTTAATTGGTACTTATCAGTTGTTGCCCTCTCAAATGCAATGCCGCAGTTTAGGATTAGTAGTGAATAAATTTAGGGGAGATTTAAGTTTATTTAATGGAGCAGAATCCTATTTTCAACAGTATATTCCTGGCATAAACTATTTGGGAGTTTTGCCCTTTGACGGTAGCTTACAACCCGAAAGTGAAGATAGTTTATGTCAAGCTGCAGAGCAGTTTGGTAGCGGAGAAAAGATCGTCTGGGTTAGATTTCCTCATTTATCCAATTCCCAAGATATATTACCTTGGAAACAGGATCGCGGTATTCAAACCCTGTGGGCACAAACATCCCAAGATATAGAAGACTGTCGAATAATAGTCTTACCCGGCACAAAAGATACGATCGGTGATCTACTATGGCTAAAAGCAAATAAACTAGACCAAGCTATCATCAAAGCCTATCACAACGGAGCAGTCATAGTTGGTATTTGTGGCGGCTATCAAATGTTAGGTAAAACTCTGACCGATCGGTTAGGAATTGCTGGATCAGCGGGAATAGTAGAAGGGCTGGGAATACTACCGACCCATACGGAATTTTCTGCCTATAAAACTATCAAACAAGTAGAGATGAGCTATAAATCCGATCGGTGGCTGGGCTATGAAATTCATATGGGAGAAACGATCGTTTTGGAGCAGAATAATTTACCTACTTTAGATAATTCCCGCCGGATATTTGTGAGTGATAAAGTTATAGGAACTTACATTCATGGCTTGTGTGAATCTCCAGAGATACGCTCGACTATCATACAATTAGCCAATATAAAAAACTATGAACCATATGTAATACCCTGGCAACAAGAACAACAGCAACTTTACAACCAGATGGCAGACTTTATCGCAGCAAATCTTAATTTAAGCCCAATTTCCGAATACTTAGACCTCACATAAAACCCACAGATCGATAAATACAATCAATAGTACAATTTCTATAGGACTTACGTTGCTTCTTCTGAAACCCTTACCCTAGCCTTCTGCTAAAAAGGGAGAGGGGAATTTTTCCTCAGCGTAAGTCCTGTTTTTATTTACAAATTTGACTCAATTCTCTTGTATCACGATCGGGAAATGGTTAAAATAATAATATTCAGCGTTAACGAGCTAAATTGTCATGGCCAACCTACCTAACGAAGAAGGGTTCGAGCAAGAGAACGATCTGACGTTACCCCTAATTGAAGATTTGCCCTTCGATAGCGACATTGACTTTGCCGAGGCTGACCTGAATTTTTTACAACATTATAGAGACTTACTGGAAACTGTAGAAGTAGAAGACATAGGCTTAGATACTTCTATTCAAGGTGTGAAAGAAAGTTATCCTGCTCAATTAGAAGAACAAGATTCTCTAGTAGAATCATCATCTAATGTCGAGGTCACTCCAGAGGAAGATAGCATCAGCGAAATAGAATGGGATTTTCCACAACAGACAGAAAATACAGATGATGTTTCAGTTGGTTGGAACTTAGAAGAAGATGCTCCGATCGAAAAACTTGATCTGTCTTGGGAAGAA
>PHFO01000112.1 GCA_002861535.1 Cyanobacteria bacterium M5B4
ACTCCCAATTGATGGGCAACTTGAATTAAACAATTAACGATCGTGTTGGAGTCATCAGTAATGGGGAACATCCTCCCATCAGCTTCAGTTTTAAGCGTTACGCCCTGTTGCTTAAACCACTCGATCGTGTGCTGGGGTTGACCGCGTAAATGCTCCCCGCAACTCCTTACTCCCCCTGGGATAATGTTGCACCAACTGGTCAATCTCAAAACAAGAATGGGTGACATTGCATCTCCCCCCGCCGGAAATACGCACCTTACTTAAAACTTCTCTGCCCGCTTCTAACACAGTTACGGTTGTGTCATCTCCAGCACCATGAATTGCGCCAAAAAAGCCCGCAGCTCCGCCCCCCACTACAACTACCCTCAGCATCGATCGTTGCTATTCCTTCTTTCATTTTCTGTTTCATCTTACGAAATTATTTAGCTGTTTCTTCTCCCTCTAGCTAATCTGCAAGAGGAAGCAGTTTTGATAAAAGAAAGACAGACGCTTTAGCTAAACTCAGTCATAACAGGATTTACGTTGCTTTTTCTGAAACTCTCCCCCTAACCAGAAAAAATTGATCTACTTCCCTTCTCCCCTCCCCTGAGCTTGTGGAAGGGATTGAGGGATGAGGAATCAGCATCAGTCCTGTCATAATTTCCCTTATCCTTAATCATTTTTCTAGGACAAACACAACTACAGCTTTTTCCTAAATTGTTAGTTACGCCCTCACCCCCTCTCCCAAAACGGGAGAGGGGAGCTATCCCTTGTACCAAGTTTTTAAGGTAAAAGCTGTAATTGTCCGCAAGAAATAATAGTACAAGCCCCGATCGTTTAATCCCAAACTCAAAAATGGAGAAATTCTTGTAGACTAGACAAAAAATATCATCCTATGCAACAACACACGATCGCTGCCTCTGTCTCTTTAGAAGGGATCGGTTTACACAGTGGCAAACCTAGTCTTGTCACTCTTAGTCCAGCCCTAAAAGACCAGGGTCGTTATCTTGTTGTCAACGATCGGGTTGTTCCCTGTACTATTGCCGCTGTCAAAGGGACTGTGTTGTCTACAGAAGTAGGGGGGATTCGCACCGTCGAACATCTGTTGAGTGCCCTGTGGGGCATGGCGATCGACAATGTGGAGATTCGCGTAGAAGGAACTGAGTTGCCGATTCTAGATGGCTCTGCCCTCCCCTGGGTAGAGTTGATCGAAGGGGCGGGGAGGGTAGCCCAGGGCGAGAAACAGCCCCCGGTCTTACTAACTGAACCGGTCTTTGTCCAGGAAGCCGATCGGTTTGTAGTGGCAATGCCTTCCCCCATGCTCAAATTTACCTACGGCATTGATTTCCCCACAGCCGCGATCGGGGTGCAGTGGTTTAGTTGGACTCCTGGGGAAGACTACGCCCGCGAAGTTGCACCGGCACGGACTTTTACGATGGCGCACCAAATCGACCAACTGCGCTCCCAAGGGCTAATTCAGGGGGGCAGTTTAGAAAACGCCATCGTCTGCGACGCGCAAAAATGGCTCAATCCCCCTCTCCGCTTTCCTGACGAACCCTGTCGCCACAAACTCCTAGATTTAATTGGCGATTTAAGTTTAGTGCCCCACCTGCCCCAAGCCCATTACCTAGCCTACAAAGCTAGCCACCATCTCCATACCCAGCTCGCCCGATCGTTGGGGACAAATTATGGTAAAAATTAAGTCTAGTCATTGTTAACACCATGCCCAACATCACGATCGAAGCAATTCAGCAGATACTCCCCCATCGCTATCCCTTTCTCCTTATCGATCGGATTATCGCTTACGAATCAGGGCGATCGGCAGTGGGACTAAAAAATGTCACGATCAACGAGCCGTTTTTCCAGGGACATTTCCCCAATCGCCCCATCATGCCAGGGGTGCTGATTGTAGAAGCCATGGCCCAGGTGGGCGGGATTGTCTTGACCCAGTTACCCGATGTGGGCGGTCAACTTTCCCTCTTCGCGGGCATTGATGGCGTGCGCTTCCGTCGTCCCGTCATCCCAGGAGATCAATTGATCCTGACGGCAGAATTATTGGTAGTCAAACAGAAACGCTTCGGCAAAATGCAGGCAAAAGCTGAGGTTGATGGACAACTTGTGTGTGAAGGTGAGTTAATGTTCTCCCTAGTGCCAATGTAAAATCCTATGATGCTGATCCATCCTACTGCTCAAATTCATCCCCGCGCAGAAATTCATCCCTCGGTCACGATCGGTGCCTACGCTGTGATTGGGGAGAGAGTCACGATCGGTGAGCACACCCAAATTGGTGCCCATGTAGTGATCGATGGCTGGACGGAAATTGGTGCCCGCAACAAAATCTTCTCCGGTGCTGTCATTGGCACAGAACCCCAAGACCTCAAATATGACGGCTCCACCACCCTAGTCACGATCGGGGACGACAACCTCATCCGCGAATATGTGACGATCAACCGCGCCACCTTTGCCGGCGAAAGCACAATCATTGGCAATCACAACTTACTGATGGCTTACGTCCATGTCGGTCACAACTGCGTCATTCAAGACCGCGTAGTAATCGCTAATTCGGTAGCTCTGTCTGGGCACGTCATGATCGAAAGCAGGGCGCGCATTAGCGGGGTCTTAGGTGTACATCAGTTTGTCCATATCGGACAGTTGGCAATGGTAGGCGGCATGAGCCGCATTGAACGGGATGTGCCCCCCTTCATGACCGTAGAAGGGAATCCCGCCAGGGTACGGGCAATCAATCGCATCGGACTAGAGCGGGCGGGCTTAGCAGAAGAAACGATCGCTCAGATCAAGTCAGCATTTCGCACCCTCTACAGGCAGGGACTCACCCTTAAAGAAGCGCTAGAGCAACTAGAAACCGCCACCAATCCCTACGTGCGCCATCTCCACGACTTTTTGTTAGCCTCCTCTACCCACCCTGGTCGCCGTCATCCCCTTCCCAGTAAGTAACCTGAGTTCGATACTCAGGTTAAGTAGGGTTTGAGGATCACTTCCAACTGCCGCAACCGATCGGGGTTGACCAACCTTAAATCCGAGAGAATCGCCGAACGCAAAGCACTGTGCGCCTTAGAAATAGGCGCAGTCTCAGCAATCCGCTGGACTACCAGACGCATTACCCTCTGGGCAGTTTGGGCGTTACGCTGGAGGTGGTCTAGCACCATTGCCACCGTAACACTATCGTGGTCAGGATGCCAGCAATCGTAGTCGGTGACTAGGGCAAGGGTAGCATAGGCAATTTCCGCTTCCCGCGCCAGTTTTGCCTCCGTGACATTAGTCATGCCAATCACACTAGCCCCCCACTGACGATAGAGCAGGGATTCCGCCTTAGTAGAAAAGGCTGGTCCTTCCATACAGAGATAGGTCGCCCCCCGATGCACCCGCGCTCCTACCGGTCTTTCTACCGCCTCAGCAGCCTGGGTGAGCAACTCTGCCAACTGCAAACAAATCGGCTCCCCAAAAGCAATATGGGCAACAACACCATTGCCAAAGAAAGTAGAGGGGCGGTCTTGGGTGCGATCGATAAACTGTTCAGGAATAACTAAATCCAAAGGACGAATCGATTCCTTCAAAGAACCAACAGCCGCCACGGAGAGGAGATACTTGACCCCCAATTGTTTCATCGCATGGATGTTAGCGCGGTAGGGCACCTCCCTCGGTAAAAGATGGTGATTGCGTCCATGACGGGCTAAAAAGACTACGGGCACCCCCTCTAAAATTCCCGTAATCAGAGCATCAGAAGTATCGCCGTAGGGAGTATCCAGGCGCAGTTCTTTGACATCTTGGAGGTCTGCCATTTGGTAAAGACCACTCCCGCCAATGATGCCAATGGCATAGGTATCTGTCACGTTAATACTCCAAAGAAGCTGTATAAACTCCCGATCGATCGGGGATACGGTACCATTTTCCTTCCTGCTTGCCCTTCGACAGACTCTTAGTGACACGATCCTTAGCAATTTTGAACTCTTCCGCACCCAGATTCTTGCCGTACAACTCGTAGACGATCGTATCCGTATCCATTGCACCGCCTTGTTTTTGCAAGATTGTCGCAATCGCCTCATGCATAGTCATCCGATCGTAGGTGGGAAGCATCTTCAGGAAACTCTTTCTTCCTCTCTTTTTTGTCTGCACCTGACCAGAGGGAACAGGCAACGGCTCAGAGAAACCACGTCTAGGCGCAACAGAAAGGAGTAATTCCACCTGGGAGAGTTGTAACTTAGCGTATTCACTACAACGATCGAAGTCAGCAATCAGGCTTTGATAGGACTGGCGGAGAGCACGGAGAGAGAGTTCTACCTGCTCTGGAGAGATAGAGGGGGATAGTTCTTTATTCATTTTAGAGGCAATCGCAATTCTATTCATAATATAGAACATTCTCTTATGAAAGAGAATAATCTTTTTGTAAAAGGAAAACTACAAGGGCGTGGTAGGCTGTTATTCGTTTATTTGCACCTAATTTAAGATTGATTTATGAAAACCGTGTGGGTATTTCCAGGACAAGGCTCTCAGATGCAGGGCATGGGGGCAGACTTAGCAGATTCAAAGCAGTTTGCCCAGGCAGAGGAATTATTGGGGTGGTCAGTAGCTGAAGTTTGTCAATCAGGACAAGAGACCTTGACCCGCACCGATTTAACCCAGCCCTGTTTGTATGTGATTTCCGCCGTATTAGCCGATTTACTCAAAGCCCAGGGACACCGTCCTGATTTTGTCGCCGGACATAGTTTAGGGGAATACGCCGCCCTTTACTGCGGGGGAGCGTTTGACTTTGTCACAGGCTTAAAGCTAGTGCAAAAACGATCGTTATTGATGGCTCAGGTGCACGGGGGCAAGATGGCAGCCCTAATGGGTTTCGATCGGCAAAAGCTAGAACTTGTGGTAGACCAACACCAGGATGTCGTCATCGCCAATGACAACAGTGCCGATCAAGTAGTCATTTCTGGCACGTCAGAAGCGGTAGCCCAGGTAATTGCCGAACTCAACGCCAAACGATCGGTCTATCTCCCTGTAAGTGGGGCTTTCCATTCCCCTTTGATGCAATCCGTGGCAGTGGAATTTAACCACTATTTAGATCAATTTACTTTTCAGGATTTAACAGTACCTTTCCTCTCTAACGTTCATCCTCTTTCTTCTACTCAGTCCGGGCAGGTCTGTCACACCAGCCTCTCTCAACAAATGACAGCCCCGGTGAGATGGCGAGAATTATGTTTGCACCTACAAGAACTAGGCTGCACCCGCGTAGTAGAAGTAGGAGCCGGCAAAGTGCTAACAGGTTTAGTCAAGCGCATTTTACCAGGAGTAGAACTGATCAATATCAGCAACCGATCGGATATTTTTGCCCGTCTGTCATAAACAAATCTAGGCAATCAAGCCCTTCTTATTCCTCTCCCGCCGGAGGGGTTCCAAAACTCTTAAGAAGGGGAGTGCATCAATTTTTCCTATTCCCTCTCCTATCAAAACCAAGTAAATCACGATCGCTAAAATCCTAGATTATGAAAACATTCTGAGGAAATTAAGGCACACTCTCTTAAGAGCTTAAGTTAAAAGATAACAATTTAACTTTGCCAATTATGAGTCAAGCATTGAATCAGGATAACGCCAGCACTATTCTGGCTCAGAGCTTCGATATTGTCCGTCAAGATGAGTCTGGTTTTGCCCGATCGGTCTATGATCTCTTCTTCTTAGAAGCACCAGAAGCAAAGGCACTCTTTAGCCATACCGACTGGTCACAACAACAAAAAATGTTGATGGGCGCGTTGACGCTAATGGTCAAAAATTTGGACAATCCTAGTCTATTTCGGATAACTATGAAATCCCTAGCGGAAAGACACGTCCGTTATGGCATCAAAGCATCTTATTTTGCTCCCTTTAGCAACGCCGTCCTTAAGTCTTTACAACAACAACTACAAGATAAGTGGAATACAAGCATCAAAGACTCCTGGGAATACGCTTTTGACAAGATCAAACAACTGATGCTAGAAGCAGGAGTTAACTAGCCTCCCTCTTGTTTCTGAACCATCACCCTAGCCCTCTCCCTGTGGAAGAAGGGATGAGGGGAATTTTTTCTCAGCACAAGTCCCGAAAGTCTAGGGATTTCCCTAAAATACCCTATGGAGTTTTACTGCTTTTGGCAATCTGCTTAACATTTTGTAGTATTTCTTCCACCCGCCGATAGAAGGGTTATCATAGAAAAATTAAAATTAGCCAACAAAATGTAACACTTACATCCCCTGTGAGTTTACATAAACCTATAGCAAATCAAGAGTAAAACCATGAGTCAATCATCAATTTCTGCAGAAGTACCAAGTATGGCACGCCGCCAATTTATGAATTTATTGGTGGGAGGCTCAGCCGGTATCACGGTATTAGGTGCGCTTTATCCTGTGGTGCAATATTTTATCCCCCCAGCTAAAGGGATTAAAGGAGGCGGTGTAACTGCCAAAGATGCTCTCGGCAATGACATCCAAGCCTCTAAGTTGTTAGCAGAACATCAAGTAGGCGATCGGGTCATGGTACAGGGCTTGAAGGGCGATCCCACCTATTTGATTGTCACTGAGAGCAAGGAAATTGCCGACTATGGCTTAAATGCCGTTTGCACCCACTTGGGTTGCGTTGTCCCCTGGAACGTAGCAGAAAATAAGTTTATTTGTCCCTGTCATGGTTCCCAGTACGACAATACTGGTAAAGTAGTGCGGGGTCCTGCGCCTCTATCTCTAGCTTTGGCTCATATCGAAGTTGTAGATGACAATGTGCAAGTTGTCCCCTGGAAAGAAACCGACTTCCGTACCAATGAAACTCCCTGGTGGTCTTAATAGTTTGTAGTTATGAAAAAATTTTTTAGTTTTGTCTTTGTTTTAGTTCTCGGCATCAGTTTGGCAACCCCTGCCTATGCCTTCCCCTACTACGCCCAAGAGGCTTACACTAATCCCCGCGAAGCTACGGGACGTATTGTCTGTGCTAACTGTCACCTTGCTGCTAAGCCCATTCAATTAGAATTACCTCAGGCAGTCAAGCCCGATACTGTATTTGAAGCCGTGGTTAAACTCCCCTACGATCATTCCCAGACACAGGTTTTAGCAGATGGGAGCAAAGGGGGCTTAAATGTAGGAGCAGTTGTAGTTCTGCCAGAGGGTTTTAAGATTGCTCCCGAAGATCGTATTCCTGCGGAATTGAAAGAGAAAACCCAAGACATCTACTATCAACCCTATAGTGACACTCAGGAAAATATTGTCTTAGTCGGGCCTATTCCTGGAGATGACTACCCAGAGATTGTTTTCCCCGTGCTTTCTCCTGATCCTAATACTGATCAGAATGTGCACTTTTTGAAGTATTCCGTCCATGCCGGGGGCAATCGTGGGCGCGGGCAACTTTATCCCACGGGGGAAAAAAGCAATAATGTGCAATACAC
>PHFO01000113.1 GCA_002861535.1 Cyanobacteria bacterium M5B4
AGACATCGGCAAAGGTGGAGAGCTGAGCTCTACTGCAACCCCTGCTTATTGGGGAGGGTTTCAGCAACCTGGCTCAAAGAAGCGTCAAAAACACGCCTTGCTTGATGGGGCTTTAGAAACCCCATCCTCCCGTAGCAGGGTGGGGTAGTTTATTGGAAGACTATACTCATACTTATGAACTACATCTATCTACATGGTTTTGCCTCAGGCACACAATCCCGCAAAGCTCAGTATTTAACCGATCGGTTTGCAGAAATAGGTATCAACCTTATTACTCCCGACCTTAATCTAGGAGATTTTTCTACGATAACTTTATCTAAACAACTTACATTCTTGCAAGATAACTACGGCAACCAACCCTGTTATGTTATGGGTTCCAGTCTGGGCGGTTTACTAGCCACACTCTGGGCGATCGTGCATCCTGGCATAGAACGGTTAGTTCTTTTAGCTCCTGCCTTTCGTTTTAGTGAGTGTTTACAACAAACGATCGGGGAACAAGAAATAGAAGAGTGGAAGACAAAAGGAACTCGCAACTTTTATCATTACGGTTTTGGATATGAAATACCTTTGCTCTATGAGTTCTTTTTAGATGCGACTCGCCACGACGAAAAGAAGCTAGAAAGAGAGTTACCCATTTTAATCATTCATGGCAAAAGTGACGATGTAGTTTTACCAGAAAGAAGTAGAGAATTTGCTCAAGAACGACCCTATGTAGACCTCCGTCTTGTGGAGAGCGATCATAGTCTCAGCAATATCCACGAATACATTTGGCAGGAAACACAAAAGTTTTGGCAATTAGCTAAGCAATAAAAAATAACAGGACTTACGTTGCTTTTTCTGAAACCCTCACCCTAGCCCTCTCCCTGGGGGAGAAGGGATTGAGGGATGAGGGGCGTAAGTCCTGCTGACTATTATCAGATGAAATCATTTTGCACCCTTTTATACCGATCTTATCCAGAGATAAGACATCGTGAGAGTGATTAAAGTTAATGGCAATCCAAATCGTAAATGTATAAGGAAATTGAGTTGATAGCCTGCTTTACTGGCGGCTTCTACAGTAATCAAATTTGCCACCGCTCCGAACAAGGTTAAATTACCCGCTAGAGTAGAGCCAGCCGCTAACAGTAGCCAGCTTTGGCTGTTTTCCGGCGCTATCAATGGTTGCAACAGTAGTACCGCAGGAACATTAGAGATTAAGTTTGACAGAATAGTCACACTGGCAATCAACCCGATCGGTAGATCAACTAACTGCGTTAGAGGAGATAATAGGTCAAGATTGCGCGTAGCTCTCGTCAAAATGAATAACCCAGAAAATAGTAGTAGTAAACCCCAATCTATTTGACTAAAGAATCGTTCTGAACGTAAACGACGGGTAATAAGTAGGGCTGAAGCAGCAAGAAATGCTGACTCTGCCAGGGGTAAGCCCACAATAAATGCTGTAAATAGACAGCCTGTAATTACTAAACTTTTAGAGAGTAATGGAGTGAAAGTTTGTGGTTTGAGCATTGGTACCTGCTTAAATGGCTGAACTGACCGCACTTCTGGATACATGCCGTAGAGCAAGCCAATTTGCATCAGCATCCCCATCAAAGCGATCGGGGTCATGACCTTAGCAAATTCCAGGTAGGCAATTCCTGAAAAAGAACCAATGAGAATGTTTTGGGGATTACCGCTAATCGTAGCCAGAGAGCCGATATTAGTCGCGGCTGCCAGGGTGAGCAGATAGGGAATGGGACTGAGACTGAGAGCTTGACAAACCTTCACTGTCAAGGGAGTGAACACCAGCGCCAGAGTATCATTCAACAAAAAAGCGGAGAGGATACCGCTACCAAAAGTGAGCATTACCAACAGCCCCAAGGGACTATGGGTAATTTTGACTATGTTGACCAAGACGATTTGGAATAAGCCACTGTAGGCAAGACTGGCGTTAACAATCATCATACTTAACAGAAAAACGATCGTTGTCGCATCGATCGCTTGCCATGCTTCCTTTAATGGTGTAATCCCCAGGGCGATCAGTATTGCAGAACCCACCAGGGCGATCGCAGGTCGGTTCATCCGCAGTCCAGGGAAACTACCGAGAGCTAACCCAACATAGGAAACAATTAGGACAAGGCAGGCAATTAATTTGAGCATCTAAAATTCAATAATTGGTCATTGACAGTTAATTGACAGTTAACTGGGCAAAATCCTCAATGCTGCCAAATATCTTGCTCCTAATCTACCTCTTATCCCTAACTCTGGGGTAAAATTTACTGAGCCAAACTTTCCCAAATAGGCTATGATAACTGGATGTGTAAGGACGTATAGCTCAGTTGGTTAGAGTATCACGTTGACATCGTGAGGGTCACTGGTTCGAATCCAGTTACGTCCATTGATTTTTAGCACTTTCCCGATCGGATTTTGAGTAGGTAAACCTGATAAAATCAGATAGATAGATTTTACCAAGAACAAATAACTGCAATCATGCTACTTGTGATCGACAACTATGACAGTTTTACTTACAACTTAGTCCAGTATTTGGGAGAATTACTACCGGAATTTCCCCACATTAAAGATATAGCAGTTTATCGCAATGACGCTATTACCCTAGAGCAAATTACAGCCATTAATCCCCTGGGAATTATTATTTCTCCTGGTCCTGGACATCCCTCTGAGTCTGGAGTTTCCCTAGAAATTATTCAACAGTTAAAGGGTAAGTTGCCGATTTTAGGGGTCTGCTTAGGGCATCAAGGTATTGGCTTAGTCCATGGAGCGAAAATTACAGGAGCTCCGACACTAATGCACGGTAAAACTTCCCAAATTTTTCACAATAATAAAGGAGTATTGACGGGCTTGAGTAACCCTTTTGTTGCTACCCGTTACCATAGTTTAATCCTCGATCGGGACTCTCTGCCCCCGGAATTAGAAATTACTGCTTGGACTGAGGACGGCACAATTATGGCGGTGCAGCATCGCGACTATCCCCTATTAGAAGGGGTGCAGTTCCATCCTGAAAGTATCTTGACCACTTCCGGTAAGCAGATTTTACGGAATTTCCTCACCCATACCAACCCGATCGTTCTGGGATAAGATGGGGACGTTATGTGAAAAAAGTGAGATATGCAGTTTGCCAAGCGCCTTGATCTGATCCCCCCCTACCTCTTTGCTGAACTCGATCGGAAGCGGAATGAACTTACCGCTAAGGGGGTAGACATCATCAACATGGGAGTAGGTGATCCCGATAAACCCACCCCAGACCATGTAATCCAGGCGATGATCCAGGCAGTGCAAGACCCCGCCACCCATAACTATCCCCCCTACCAGGGCACCAGAGCCTACCGCGAGGCTGTTGCTAAATTTATGGAGAGGCGCTTTGGCGTTAAAGGACTTGACCCCGACACACAAATTGTCTCTTCCATCGGCTCGAAGGAGGCAATTCACAACATCTTTTTGGCGTTTGTAGAACCTGGGGATTTTGTTTTGATTCCTGACCCTGCCTATCCCGTCTATCGCACTTCTACGATTTTTGCCGGGGGAGAATACTACACGATGCCGCTGTTGGCAGAAAATCAGTTTTTACCAGACCTCGATCGGATTCCGGCAGAAGTGGCACAGAAGGCTAAATTACTCTGGGTCAACTATCCTAATAATCCTACCGGTGCCATTGCTAGCTTGGAGTTTTTCACGGAATTAGTCGACTTTTGCCGCAAGTACGAGATTTTGCTCTGCCACGATCAGGCTTACTCGGAAATGGCCTATGACGGCTATAAACCCCCCAGTGTGTTGCAGGTACCAGGGGCGTTGGATGTGGCAGTGGAATTTCACAGTTGTTCTAAGTCCTATAACATGACGGGCTGGCGCGTCGGCTTTGTCGCAGGTTGTACCACGGGCATTAAGGGGCTGGGGCAGGTGAAAACTAATGTCGATTCGGGAGTATTTAAGGCGATTCAACAGGCGGCGATCGCGGCTTTTCAGACCACAGAAGCAGACCTCCAGGCTTTAATGTCGGTCTACCAACGGCGCAGGGATTTAGTTGTAGCAGGCTTGAATAAGTTGGGCTGGAATTTGACCCCTCCCCTAGCTACTCTCTATGTCTGGGTGCCGGTGCCCCAAGGCTATGATTCCACAAGTTTTGTCACCCTATTGTTGGATAAATGCGGCATTATTGTGCCCCCTGGCAATGGCTACGGCAGCGCCGGAGAAGGATTTTTCCGCATTGCTTTGACTGTAGAAGATGACCGCATTTTAACTGCCTTCGAGCGGATGGCGGCAGCGGGTATTCACTACTAGGAGGGGAGTAAATTCTCTCACGTTCCTTCTCTCAAAAAGGGAGAAGGGATTGAGGGGAATTTTTATGTTGCCTAAGTCCTGTTCCATTTTGGAGGGTGAACTAGCTCAGTTGCTCTTGCAGGCGGGTCAGGGCTAGCTGTAGTGCCTCTGGCAACCGATCGGGTTCCTTGCCCCCAGCCTGGGCAATGTTAGGACGACCGCCGCCGCCGCCGCCGCACACCTGGGCAATAGCACCGATAAATTTCCCTGCCTGGAGACCTTTGGCATTCACTTTTTTGCCAAAAGCCGCCACTAAGCTGACTTTGCCCGGCTCTGATACCGAACCTAACACGATCGCTCCCGTTTCCCCTAATTTGTGGGATAGTTTTTCGGCAGCGGTCTGGAGAGATGAGCCATCCACACCGTCTAACTGACTGACTAGGATAGTAAATTCTCCTACGTTAATGACATCTGATAACAGCCGATCGGCTTTTGTGAGAGCTAGTTCTTTTTTGAGAGCCTCTAGTTCTTTCTGATTGTTTTTCAGTTCAGTTTGTAGTTGAGACACCCGATCGATAATCTCTTCCGGCTTGGCTTTGAACCGATCGCTGAGGTCTTTAGTAATTTGCTCCCGCAGGTTGAGGTAATCTAACACTGCCTGTCCCGCCAGGCTTCGATGCGCCGGATGCCTGCGGCAACGCCAGCTTCGGCAATGATCTTAAACAGACCAATTTCGGCGGTATTACTGACATGGGTGCCGCCGCAGAGTTCCATAGAAACTCCAGGAAAGTCAATTACTCTGACTTCATCGCCATACTTTTCGCCAAACATTGCCACTGCTCCCCTGGCTTTAGCTTCCCCGATCGGCATCACTTCTACCTTGGCGCTGTGACCTTCTAAAATCCATTGGTTGATCTGGTGCTCGATCGTTTTTAACTCTTCTGTCGTTACTGGACGAGGCAAATTAAAATCAAACCTTAGTCTTTCTCTGTCCACTAGGGAGCCTGCTTGACCGATTTGGGGATCGACAATTTTTTTAGGGCGGCTTGGAGCAAGTGAGTAGCACTGTGATGGGCTTGAATCCGTCTTCGATCGGAATATAAAACCTTTGCTTCTATAACATCTTTTTCGTTGATTGTGCCCTCTGTGACGGTGCCAAAATGAATGAATAAATCCCCTGACTTCTGCACATCATCGATCGTTATTTTTCCTGCAGCCCCAGTTATTTCTCCCTTATCACCTACCTGTCCCCCTGATTCAGCATAAAAAGGAGTTTGATCTAAGACCACCTGCACCCGATCGTTTTGTTGTACTGTTTGTACCGGTTTACCTTCTTTGCCTAAAGCTAAAACCCGACTTACACTAAAAAGGGAATCATAACCAACAAACTGCGTACTAGGTAAAGACAACTCCTGCCAAGCACTTCCTGCTAACAGATCAATTTCTGTATGCGCTTCCTTCGAGCGGTTTTGCTGCTCTGTCATTGCCCGATCGAAGCCCTCCCGATCGATGGTCAAACCCTGCTCGGCGGCAATTTCCTCCGTCAGTTCCAAGGGAAAACCATAGGTGTCATACAAAGTAAAAGCATCATTGCCAGAGATTTGTTTCTTCGATCGGTTTAACACCTCTACTAAGAGTTTTTCGCCCCTTTCCAATGTTTGACAGAAGCGTTCTTCTTCTCTTTGTAATTCTTGTTTGATTACTTCCTGTTGATTTTGCAGTTCTGGATAGGCATCCACAGCCAGAGCAATCACGCGATCGGCGATCGTGGTAGTAAAGGGCGTATTAACTCCCAGCAACCTGCCGTAGCGAATCACTCTGCGGAGCAATCGCCGCAAAATATAGCCCCTGCCCACATTAGAAGCAGTAATACCATCCCCAATCATGTGGACGACTGCCCGCATGTGGTCTGCCATTACTTTGAGATTTGTCTTGATCTTTTCGTTACTTTTGTGATAAGAAGCTCCCGTGATCACCTCGATCGTTTGAATAATAGGAAAGACTAAATCTGTTTCATAGTTGTTAGGCACTCCCTGCAAAACCTGCGCCATGCGCTCTAACCCCATCCCCGTATCTATATTTTGCTTTGCCAGAGGCGTGAGCTTACCCTCACTATCCCGATTTAACTCCATGAAGACCAGGTTATAGACTTCTAAAAAACGACTGTCGTCTTCTAGGTTAATCTCCCCTGAACGATCGGGGGCAAAGTCGTAGTAAATCTCGGAACAGGGACCACAGGGACCAGTTGCCCCAGATGCCCAAAAGTTGTCTTCTCCCATGCGCTGAATCCGCGCCGCTGGGATGCCAATCCGATCGTGCCAAATTTGCCAGGCTTCTTCATCTTCATAAAATACGCTGACGACTAATCGATCGGGGGGCAATTGAAACACCTCCGTCACTAATTCCCAGCCCCAAGAAATTGCCTCTACTTTGAAATAATCGCCAAAACTAAAATTGCCTAGCATTTCAAAAAAAGTATGATGGCGCGCTGTTTTACCCACATTTTCAATATCATTAGTACGCACACATTTTTGCGCTGTCGTTACCCTGGGATAGGGGGCTATTTCCTGTCCTAAAAAAATTGGCTTGAAGGGCAACATCCCCGCGATCGTCAGTAAAACCGTAGGATCACTGGGCACGAGGGAAGCGCTAGGCAAGACCTTATGACCCCTCTGCCGGAAAAAATCTAAAAACCTCGATCGGATTTCTGCGCCACTCAAACCCATAAACCATAAACAGTAAGTAATTTTTGTATTATATCTGGCATCCACATTTTCTAAGCAATTCTGAAGCCCTCACCCTAGCCCTCTCCCCAAAAGGGAGAAGGGATGCGGAGAATTTTTCCTCAGCGTAAGTCCTGTAAAATCTAAGATGATGTGTTTTATCGTTTAATCTCTTTCAATCCCAAAAAATGCACCTCCCTTCCCCCTGGCTCCAAGGAACGATCGTTAACGCCTTCCTGCTTACGATCGGTTTAGTTTTGCCCCGTAAAGCTCTGACGACAGCGGGCTTATTCCATGCCTTCGGGCTGGGAGTGCTAATCTGGGCGACCCTAGCTGGCAGGGCTACGCCGTAATCCTCACTTATTTTGCCCTCGGTACG
>PHFO01000114.1 GCA_002861535.1 Cyanobacteria bacterium M5B4
ATAGGCAATTTCCCAATTGAAGCACCTGCCTCTTTGATAGGGGATGGTAAAGGAACTCAACCTCAACCTATACAAATTGGAAATTTAGCAGATATGTGGCGATGGTGGATTACTAATTTTGATGCCATTATGGGTGAATTTCCTATCCCGATCGAGATTGATGATGTCGACCCTAATGAACCTGGTAATCAATCACAGAAGATCAAAATTCCTAATGTTGCTGAAGGGATTGCTGAATTGTTTTCTACCGCTTTTACTGGTGCATACAATAGTGCAATAAGCAATGATTTGCATACTAGGGCAATGCAAATGCTTGTAGCTATCCTTGCCCAAAACGTAAGTACCTTTGACCATACCAAAGCAATAGTAGACTATATGGGGTTTAGGGCAAATGAGAAAGAAAGAGAGATACCAATACCAGTAACAATTAAAGATAAGGATGGTAATGATGTTGATAATTTAGATGACTTTAGGAAAGATTCTAAAGTCAAAACAGTAGGACTAGAATACAAAAATAGTGATACTATGCAGAGCACATTTAATAAATTATTATTTGTAGCTAGCATTATGAAAGCAGTACATACATTAACTGCTAAACCAGGAGAAAAAGTGGATGGTTCATCAATCGTAGAACAAGGTGATAATAGTCGCTTAAATAAAGACCTAAGTGATTATATCCGTGCCTTAAATAACCGTAATAGCATAAGATGGAAGAACCCTACTACTGGTGATACCCCTGAACAAACTCCTGAAGTCAAAAAGGTAGGAGATGGCGTAATTGATTTAACAGAATAATGGCAATAAATTTAACTAGCCGTATTGTTAGACAAACTACTAAAAACAGAAAAATCTCTGTTGGTAAAGGCGTAAGGAATGTCCTTGGTTTTTTTAAGCCGATCGTAGGGATAATTGGTGGGATTGTTAAATGGGCGTTTAACTTCCTAAAGATAAGCATCTCTAAAATATTTGGTTTAATTTACGAAACAACTATAACGCTACTTAACTTTGACTGGAATGCTTCAGATGCTCAATTAGCTCAGTTAATAGAACAAAATAATATACAAATGATGGCACAAGCCGGAACATTGGTAGGGGGCAGTTTAGCATGGATTGTTTGTATTGGTGGAGCGGCTTTCGCAGAATTAAAAATCCCTGTTCTAAGGGGTAAATTAGCAGTAGCATTAGCTAAAGAAGGGGGCGATCAAGCCCTTTCTCTGTTAACTAACTTCCTAACTACTACAGCACGAAATTTAGCTATAAATGCCATAATTGCTAGCTACGCTAATGTTAGAAAATTTTTACTATCCGATACGGGTGTAGGAAGGGCAATTGGACAATTTTTGTTCGGAAATAACTATCAACACGTTAAAGAAAAATGGGGTAAAAGCGCTGAACCATGGATTATCTCTCAGAAAATTGAAGATGCAGTCCAGTCAATACCAAATGCTGGATTAAGGGCTTTTACTGAAGGGCTTTTAGATGAATTTGGTGATGAATTAACTGAATGCTTATTTGAAGCGGTGTACATAATCCAACAAACTTATGACGATCAAATTGCAGTACAAGATTATGCGTATGGATATGATTATCAATCACCAGAAATTGTGGTTGATGTTACGCCAGATTCTACCTCGATCGTCCCATTGAGAGCATCAAATGAAGTAATTCGAGTTACTGCACCGAACCAACTGGTATTAAAACATCGTATCAATGAAGTTATTAGTACCGCTAAAATAATGGATAATAGAGATGTAGGTATTGTTGTTGGTGAACCAGCAGAAGACCGTATCACTACCACTCCATTAAGTAGACAACTTGTCCTAACTTTTAGAGGGCAACCAAAACCACCATTCAAAAATCCAGATGGGTTCCCTAGCAGAGTGGTTACAGTAACTATCCCTGAACCAAAACCTGGCTTAAGTTGGACAACCTTAAAACAAATATGCCGTCCTTATGTATGGGGTAAATTCTTGGCAGTAGCACAATTGACAATGGGCAGGAAAATTAAACTATTTGCTGGGAATGCCGCTGAAGCAGAAAATAAATTAAGAGAATTTCATTCTATCTGTAACCTAGATATACTATCTATTTCTGTTACAGAAGAAGGATATAGAAAAAATCCTGGGTTAGTTAAATATCCACAAATGGTATACCCACAATACGCTACTTTGACAATTAGACGCGATAACTTAGGAGTTGGTAGAAGCGTTGCTGATGGTAGAACGTTAAGTCAAGAAATACAACAAATTATTTTGTGGACTGATCGTGAACCGCCTGGTACCCCTGTATTATTATGATAGTATTTTACTATTGTATTAAAGAATAAAATGGCTACAATCGGTTCAATTATCCCATCATTGCCGCCTCAATCTATAGAAGTATTAGAAGGTGATATAAAAATATCCCTTAAACACTTATTGTCAAGAAATGTAGATACCTCTACCCATATTGAATCTGTATTGTTCTTTTACTATTCAAAACACAGGGTGCAGATAAATCATTCTATTTTGAATTGCCCTTTATCCAAGGAAATAGCATTGGAGTTAATGTTACTGTACAATCTTCTTATTTGTTAACGACTAGTCATTTCCCTCGTACTACTCCTAGTCCATCCCCTACCCCTACACCAACTCCTACTCCTACACCTGACCCTACTTCTTACCCTAATTCTGGTATACAAGATATTACTAATCTTAATATATCTTTTGCAGTGCAAAATACTGCTAATGGATCAAAAATTACAATAGCAAATAGAACTTTGACTGAATATACATTTGCGGTAAAACATAATAGTACTAGCAATATTATAGAATTTAGTGGCTATTTTATCCCTGACAATACTGCACTATCTTTTACTTCATCATACACTTTTTCAACTACAGATGTGTATAGCTTTATGTTAGTGGAGTATGACACTAACAATGACCCAATTATCCAATTGTTTAACGTGTCTTCCTATGAACCAATACCTGAAGACTGGTATCTCCCTACACCTCCACCAATTTCCCCTAATTCAGGTGTGCATCAATTTGGAGATCGTGATGTATCGTTCTTAGTAGAAAATCTCTTGTCTGGTGCACGAATTATTATATTAAATAACACTTCAGATGAATATACATTTGAAGTGAAACATGATGATAGCGGAAATATTATAGAATTTGATGGCAATTCTATACCTAATAATTCTTTAATATCTTTTAGTTGTCCATATGTTTTTTCAACTACAGATCAGTATAGCTTTACTTTGATGATGCTTAATGAAAACAACCAACTGGATATTTTAGACTCTGAATCATTTAATGTGTCTTCTGATGACCCGATACCTAGTTATATGAACCCATAATATATCTCTATAAGATATATCTATTAGATATTTGCTATAGAATGGATTTATTAGAACTCTTTCCTATGCAAAGGGCTAGGAGCACCTAATAAAATTAAGTTTTGTAGTATTTCTAGATAGGTAGGGGAATTAGTAGAGTGATTCTTGAAAACAAGTATCATTACAAAACATATTGTAACTAGATAGGTGCATTTAGATAGTAGTGATTCTATTAAAAGAATGCTACAATTATCATACCTAGGAGGTAGTTGCTGACTCATGATATATTTATGAGAAATCTTATTGGTATTATACATGAGTCAGCAACGTATCAATTTCCAGAATGTAATTGCTTTCTATAAGAAATACACTCATCAAGACAAAGCATTAAACATTCTGGCTGATAGCTTAACACCAGAACAAATAGCTAATTTCTATAAATATTGGTATGGTGATGTTGATCGAGCAGACAATGTTCCACGATTATCTAATCCTAGTTATTTTACACTTGCATATACATTTACTGAAGAATATGAAGGTGGTTATGTTAATCATCCTAATGATCCTGGTGGTGCTACTAACTATGGCATAACACAAGATACCTATAATTACTGGCGTCAATCTAAGCAACTACCTGTTCAGCATGTAGCACATATTTCTAGAGAAGAAGTATTAAATATCTATTACGACAACTATTGGATACTAGGACAATGCGATAAGTTAGGCTTGCCATTAAATATTGTGCATTTTGATACCTGTGTTAATTTTGGCGTATTTGGAGGGATTACTTTTCTGCAAGAAGCAGTAGGGGAAGTTGAAGACGGCATCTTAGGGCAACGGACATATAAGGCTATTAAGCAATATAGCGCTAGGGAATTAGCTAAAAAAGTATGTTTCGCTAGGATACATTACAGACATTATCGTGTCCAACAATCTCCTAGCCAAAATGTATTTCTACAAGGATGGTTAAACCGTGACAATGCGTTAATCAATTACATTGATCGTATTTGCACATCTTATCCCTGTAACTAATCAGCCTTTTTAGAATAGCAAAACTTCTTGTTATGGCTGACTAGGTCAAATCCCTTGCTTAACATTATTTCCTTCACTTCTGATGTTTTTATTATTTCAATTAAACCGTCACTCTTAGCATCATCAATTCTTTGCTTAATTGTGCTAGGGCTAATAGTAATCGTATCTGGGATTAAGTCTAGTCGGTTGTATTTGATGAATTGTTGTTTCTGTGCTTCAAATTCTGCTATTTTCTCTTCTATGATTGTATCTATTATATGTAATAGTATTGGTTTCTGAGTTGTCCCTAGCTCTTCGCTTGATAACTGCCAAAAATTACTCCAGGTGGAAAACGCATCATCTTGGTTATCATATAAATCAGCCGCTAATCCTTGAATTATTAAATCAAGAGAGATAGATAAGGCTAGTTCAGGAATAGCATAATTATCTTTGATTGTTTTAGCTAACTTTAGCTTAGAATTGTATAATGACTTTACCCGTAATATACGATCGCTATCCCAAAATTGATTGTATTCATGAGCAATATGGCGATAATCAATATTGTATATGTCTAATAAATCCCTCTTGTTAAACTCACTAATATAGTTCTTGTCTAACTCATTAAAGTGATACATCCTAATAAATAAACATCTCCTAAAAAGTTCAGACCATTGGGGCTTAATGAAAAAGTTGTCGGTACTAGAAATTATTTTCTGCCCAAATACATAAAATGGTAGATTATTCCCACTCCCTTCAGAAATAAATATCTTTTCCTCAGAACGATAGCATCCATTACGCAATAATGAATACATCTTGTCATCTATGGTATTTTCTTTAATGTCTGACCATATCAGCAAATACGGGTTTCATTGTTTAATGTCGTATTTAATGGTGTCCCCTTATTTTTCCACCTTAATGATTGCAATTGATTACGTATCGCCGCAAATGTCGTTGCAGAACCTAAAATATTAGCATTCTGCCCTCTAAATGATGCTAGTAAATAAGATAGGTATGACTTACCACTACCAGGCTTACCATATATGAATAGTATAGGTAATACTTTAGCTAACTTACTATTACATATCACAAAGTTAGCTAGTATCTTACTAATTACTTTCTCATGCTTTAATGCTACCGATCGATTCAAAAACTGTATAAAGTTGATCGCATAATTCTGATCAAAATTATAGTAGTTTCTCCAATTGCTTGAATCATCTTCAAGAGTAAAGTGACTCCAATCAAACTCTAAATTGTCCATATTTATTTCTCTTATACTAATACCCACAAAAAATATATCTTATAGAAATTTCTATAAGATATATCTATAAGAAGCGCTACATACTAGAAGAGCAATTGCATAATATCTTTAAGGAAGTTATATTTCTCAGGATATGCTACAGAGAATGAATACAGTTCATCTAGGTTCTTTGTTTCATTCTCGAATAGTTGTGTACTAGTACGTAGCAAGAACTCTAGCCTATTGTCTAGCCGTGTTAATTCTGTTTGTTTAGCAGACGAGTTGGAATAGCTTTTATTCCCATTACCATTGCTATTATCCTTAATTTCCAGAGTTAAGGATTGCAAGATGGATGATTTATCTATCTCGTTTACAAATACGGGATTTACTAAAGCTAATAGTTCAGGATCATTTACAGCGTCCTCACGAACAGAATCACCTATAGTAATCTTGCCCCTATAAAACTTATTTTCACTTAATTCCGATAGGGCTAAAAACAACAACTGTTCGGAAATTGGTGCGACAATCTCTATCCTTTTATTGTCTGATACCGAATAAATTTTGTAAGGGACATCCTTAGCATGCACCATTAACACCGCTGGTATAGGCAATAGCGACTTATCAACCTTATCGCTCAAATTGTCTATACCTAATAGGTTCATAGCACACATGATAATGCTCTGATCTGGTGAGCGCTTAATATACATCTCGTTGAAATAGAAAATGGTGTTGACTGCCCTAAAGTCAACTTCAAGATGTAAAAAATCACCTAGCGTATTGTAGGGATTTTTCTTTAGATTTACATACGTTTTCATTGTGCAATTTCCTTGATAACGGGGAACGACAGTAATTTGTTTTTTAACCACAGCAACGATGTGACATACTTGTGCATCTTCTTGCATTTCTGAGCATTATGCTCTGATGCAAAACAGAGCAACAATAACTGGTCAGGGTAAATGTCCTGAAACAAGCGCAATTTAAGCCTAAAGGTGTCCGTGGGATAGCCTTTAGCCTCAATAAAAAATACAGGGCTATTCTGGGCATTTAGAATAGCAAAGTCTACCCTCCAGGACACTGAGGCAGTTAATACGATCGGATAGTTTTTGACTATCGATTAGGAGGGATTATTTCTGCAATTATTCGGTAGCAAGCCTCTTCTAGCTTGCTATCAAACATACTGCCACGCACATTCTTGTATTTATTGCTCATTTCAACTCATCCAGAAATTGAGCTTTATCTTCCGCGGTGGCAAATTTGCATTTATCTAAAATCTGGTTGACCCTAAATTTTACATAATCCCGATCGAACTTAACCAGAATTTCCCTATTATGGTAACCGCGTCCAGCAGTTACCGTTCTCTTTTTGGTATAACCATCAGGTGTTAGCATCAATGGGTGTATCTCTCCTATGGCTTTATTGCCAGGTATCTCAGTCCAGTGAATAGTCTGGATGTCTATTGTTTCCATTGTCTGTTTCTCCTACAATATAACTAGTTATCCGACAATAGTATTCGGATAAGACAACAATACGATAGGAGAAATAAAATGTCAACCCATGTAAAGAAAAAAAGGAACCTAACCCGCTTAGGCTAATACGAGAATCACGTAAAATCCCTCAGTCTACACTAGCTAATGCTTTAGGGATACATAGATCAACGTTGTCCATATGGGAGAATGGACATGTTCTACCACGGCTAGATATGTCCCAAATTACAATCATTGCAAATCAACTTAACTTGCCTGTTCAGGAAGTTTTACGGTTGA
>PHFO01000115.1 GCA_002861535.1 Cyanobacteria bacterium M5B4
TCAGACCGATCGAGCCATGTGTAGAGGTCATCGATCGTGGTGAAGTCCAATAAGGATTCTCTTAGTTCTTTCAACCGATCGAGCGGGCACTGTAAGATTTTACTAACATCCTTAGTGCTACTATAGTGTGAGTTGACAAAGTATTATGACTAACCAATCAACAGAGCGATCAAGCACGGCAGAAGTACACAAGAATTATGGGGATGATAAATATAAACAAGAGGACTCAGGTTAAGCTATTATCAGCCTGTGGTGGCGAATTAAATGACAGCATTGGGGGGATGGAAAAACTTAAATCCTGTTGATCGGGACTGAAACTTTAAGGTATGCTTTGAGAGTAGGTTAGCACTATGGGGGAGAAAAAGTGAAGGCAGACAAACAATTTTTGAAGCGAGAATATACTTTTATTTTTGTCAGGGAAGCCGAAAGTTGGTCTGACACCCATCCCAATTTCTTGGCTTGGCGGAAGCCCAAATGGCGATCGTGGAGTTGGCGAAACAATGTGTTAAGTACGACAAGAGCGGGATTGATATTTATTTTGCTACTAATCCTCCCCAACGTAAGGAAGGCGGCAATGTGGCTGACTTAGCCAAGGTCTTTCAGGTGAAAGATGCTCCCCCCGCCGATGATTTACTGTCTAGCTTGCAAGATGCCCTTAATCGTCATTTTGACAATCCTGAAGAAGGGAAAAAAGAAACTATTATCGTTGTTTTAGATCATTTGCCTAATGACCAAGAAGGTATTATCAATGTTTTGGTAGAAGCTACGAAGAAGATTGACACAGAAAATGATGCCTATCGTTTAGGTATTAGCTTTATCTTGATTGGCGAAAATGAAGAAGCTAAAGCATTTCTTAATTTCTTGGATGATGAACTAGAAGTTGCTGGTGCCAGCCATGACATGATTGATGCTAAGGATTGGATGGCAATTAAAGCTAAACAGTCTTCTATTGAAAAATTCTTGTTAGACGCTTTGCTGGACTAGTTCCTTTGATACCTCATGCCGGGCTGCTGGGAAACAACTCCTAGTAGCTCCAATTCTAATAATTGGGCAGACACTTCCCCAGGACTTAAGCCGCTTAAACTGACAATCCGATCGAAACTGATGGAATCACCGCTAGGGATCAGATCAACGATCGCAATTTGCTTCCGATCGAGGTTATGGCTGGGGGGAATAACGGGTTGATCTAGCTGGGGCATTTCTCCCAGGGTTTGCAGGAGTTCATCAATGCCTAAAATCATCTGTGCTCCCCGTTGTGCTAGTTGAAGACAGCCTTTAGCTTGTTTGGTATCTAGGTTGCCTGGCAGGATAAATACATCCCGTTGATATTCGTTTGCCTGATAAGCAGTAATCAGTGCCCCGGAACCCTCCGGCGCTTCCATGACTAAGATGCTCCGCGACAGACCGGCAATAATGCGGTTGCGTTTGGGAAAGTGACTGCGATCGGGGGCGGTGCCCTGGGGGTGTTCGCTCAAAACTAAGCCGTTTTCGAGGATGTTTTCGTAAAGTTTTTGGTTGCGGCTGGGATAGACCCGATCGACCCCAGTACCAACAACAGCGATGGTTTTACCCTGGGCTTTGAGACAGGCTTGGTGGGCGCAGGTATCGATTCCCTCTGCCATACCGGAGATAATTACAAAGCCCCGCTCAGTAAGGGCGCTAGTAATTTTTTCTGTCCAGCGTAGACCGTAACTGGTGGGACTACGGGTACCGACAATCCCGATCGTGTTGCTCTCCTGCCAAGTTTGGAGATTGCCGCGCCAGTAGAGGAGGGGCGGGGGGTCAGGAATTTCCCACAGTAGTTTTGGATAGTGGGGATGGTCGGGAGTCCAGATGTGGGGATTTTGTTCCTGGTGCTTGTCCCACAGTTCTAGGGGCTGAATTGTCGGACGCTGTTCTAAAATACTGTTAACGGTTAAGGCACCCAGACCTTCTACTGCAATTAAATCCCGATCGCTACTCTGCCAAGCCAGTTCTACACTGCCAAAGTGTTCAAATATGCGTTTCAACAGAACTGGACCAATGCCCTTGATCTGAGACCAGGCGTACCAGTAGGCGCATTCCATCAGTCTAAACGTCTTCCCGTAGTGCTGTCGAATAAATAAACCCGATCGGGGGCAAAGTATATCCTTTCCCCTGGGTCTTGGTGTTTCGTTTTAACTAACAGTTCCAGAGAGGGAAAACCCTGGACATAGCCATGAACCAATTTTTCTGCTCCTAACAATTCTGTCAACTTCACTGTGATGGGAAGGGATAATTCCTGGGGCGCAAAGGTCAAGTCTTCGGGACGCACTCCCACATCTAAGGCTTGTCCAGAAGCTACTGGTGTCTGAAGGGCTAGCACTTCATCCCCAATTTTGACCCCATCTGCCACAGCCACCCCAGGCAGAATGTTCATGGGTGGATTGCCCATAAAAGTTGCCACCATTTTGTTGATGGGCTGACGATAAATTGCCTCTGGGCTGGCGATTTGCTGAATTTTGCCCTGATCGAGTACTACAATCCGATCGGCTAGGGTCATCGCCTCCGTCTGATCGTGAGTCACATAGATCATCGTAGTTTGCAACTGTTGATGCAGTAATTTTAATTCTGCCCTGGTACTATCGCGCAACTGCGCATCGAGGTTAGATAGGGGTTCATCTAATAAAAAGACCTGGGGCTGGCGCACGATCGCTCTTCCTAGTGCCACCCGTTGCTGTTGCCCCCCCGATAGCTGGGCAGGTTTCCGCTGTAATAAATTTTCTAGCCCCAGGGATTGGGCAACCGCCAACACCCGATCGCGTCTGGTTTGGGGATCAATTTTGCGCATCTTCAAGCCAAAGCTGAGATTCTCCAGTACCGTCATGTGGGGGTAGAGGGCATAATTTTGAAATACCATCGCCACATCCCGATCGCGGGGGGGCACATGATTAACACAACGGTCACCGATGTAAATGTTGCCGGTGGTTGCTTCCTCTAGTCCGGCAATTAGGCGCAAGATCGTACTTTTACCACACCCAGAAGGTCCAACAAAAGTCCACAATTCTCCGTCAGGAATATCGAGATCGATCGTGCCGAGGGTGTAGTTTTGCCACTGTTTTGTAATACTTTCTAATCTTACGCCTGACATCTGTTTCTTTGTAAGTTTCATTCACGAGATTCAGAGCATAGTTATACGCAAAACGACAGCATCCAAAACTACGTCGAAAATGTAGTTCTTGCTCTGCCATCGGTTAAATGCGAAACTTAGTCGCTCTTAACATTATCGTAAAATGACTTAGTGATAAAAGTATAATACATCTTGCAAGGATTCGCAGTCGCTCAGTTTATTGTTTGTTGCGGAATTCCCCTCCCTGCAAGCGAGGAAGGGGAATTCTGCAACTAAAAGACCAACCTGTGGATTTTCAGGACTTACGCCTAGTAAAATCCCTCCAAGAAGTTTGAGGGCTAAAGAACCTACACAGTCACAAAATAACTAGCGCTTAAATTCAAACCGCTACTACCTTGAATAATAGCGATCAGATCACTGCCGCCCTGGTTAGAGAACAATGCCGTGCCAGCAGGTAGACCGCTAGGAGCATTACCCAAGCTGTAGTTGGCTTTGCTGCCCGCAATTTGAATCACATCTTCACTGCTATTGAAGTCTAAAATCAGGGCGTAGTCGTTGTTACCCTGACCCCGATAGAACACGCCTTGGCTATTACCCAAGATAAACCGATCGCGCCCAGCCCCGCCGGATAACCGATCGATTTCTCCTTTGCCTCTACCGGTTAAGGGATCGACCCCAGTCAACGTATCATCGCCAGCATCGCCAAACAGCCGATCGTTGCCAGTGCCGCCGGTGAGGTTGTCGTTGCCCCTGCCGCCGTAGAGCCGATCGTTGCCTGCTTCTCCCAGTAAGACATCGTTCCCATCTCCCGCCGAGATGAAGTCATTGCCGCTGCCGCCCCGCAGATTGTCGTTTCCTGCACCACCTGCTAGGTTGTCATTGCCGCTAGTGCCAGTCAGGTTCAGGGCTACAGTTACCTGGTTATTTTTGGTAGAACTGTTGTTTTGTCCCAGAAAGCCGCCGTTAACTACGGTATTGAGGTTGAGGAGAGTGCCGTTACTTTGTCTGAAGCTAGAGCCTTGGAGTAACTGGGTGTAGAGAGTGTGGGCATAGCTGTGATTGCCGGCAAAATTCCATTGTCCTGGTTGGAAAGTATCGTTCCAGTTGACATAAACATCCAAGTCGCCTAAGCGACCGTCATAGCCCAGGGTTTCGCTGGTGTGGAAAGCAGTAACTTTGACGGCATCACTGGCATCTAATCTCCTGCTGATACTTTGCCCTTCAAAGGAAGGACCCGCAGGATCAAGCCCAACAATTTGCGCGATCGATCGTCCGGTGGCACCGCGATAATTTGTACCGGCAAAGCCCGCAATATGTGCCCCCAAACTATGCCCAATCAGAGTAGTAAAGTTGGGATCAACCCCTAAGTTACGTAAGTAATTGCCCAGTTGATTGCCCACATCCTCGGTGTTTCCTGCTGCCGTGGGATACCAAAAACTACTGGCACCCTTCTCCCAGTCCACCAAAATAATGTTGGCGTTGGACTCCCTTTGTCTGAGCGTATTGGCGATGTTTGCCATCCAGTCGGCGGGCTTGAAACCATTGCTAGAGTTGCCCCCAGTACTTTTGTAGCCATGAATTACCACATAGGTGGGAGCCTCCCGATCGATAGCCCGGAACCGATCGATGGCAGTGTTGCCCCAGACGTTGAAAGTAACCTGAACCATAGTATTTTTTTACCCTACAGGGCTATTGTTCCCCCAATTGGTAACAGAATACTTAGGTCAGTGCAAGAGCAAAATATTCATCAATCCCGATCGAAAAATTCATCAAAATTGACTAAGCACCAGGTTTGTGATACTTAACTTCCACGATCGTGTGCACATTGCCCCTGGGGTTGTAGTCTCCCTTGATATGCACCCGCAGGGGATCAGCCGCCTCCACAAAGTCATCCAGAATTTGATTGATTGCCTCTTCATGGGAGATAAACCGATCGCGGTAACTATTGATATAAAGTTTGATCGCTTTCAGTTCTACTAATAATTGATTGGGCACATAAGTCAAATAAATGGTAGCAAAGTCGGGATAACCAGAAAAGGGACATTTACAGGTATATTCTGGCAAGGTGATATGAATCTCATACTCTCTACCCGGACGGGGATTGGGAAAAGTAGTAAGAGTGACATTTTCGATGGCAATTTCACCGTATTTCATAACTGGGGATCAATTTCAGGAACAGGATCATAGCCGCCCGGATGGAAGGGATGGCAACGCAAAATACGCTTGATGGTTAACCAACTACCCCGCCAAGCGCCAAACCGATCGATGGCAGTGATGGCATACTGGGAGCAAGTAGGCTGGTAGCGACAATTTGTACCTAACAAAGGGGAAAGAAAGAGCCGATAAATCCGAATTAAGATTATTAAAATCTGTTTCATATTGTTGTTTAGTTTATCTTATCCTTCGGTTAGTCTATCTTACCATTAACATAAAGCCCCCTGGAACTCTATGGTCAAATTCCAGATTCAGCCCGATAGTGACATCCCGATCGCAACACAACTATATGACCAACTTAGTTTTGCCATCACTTCTGGGCAATTTCCCCCAGGCAAACAACTACCAAGTACCAGACAACTAGCCCTCTGGACGGGAGTACATCGCAATACCGTCAGCAAGGTTTATCAACAATTAAAAGAAGCGGGTCTGGTTGATGCCCAGGCGGGGGCAGGGGTATTTGTCAAGCTCCAGGGCGAAACTGCTCCCAGCGGCGAATTAAGTTCCTTAGTGCGCCACGCCATCGATCGGTTGGTGCAGGAAGGACACAGCCTAGAACAAATTCAACAAGCCTTCAAGGAAGAATTAAAGCGGCGCTTACGTTGCTCTGCGGTGCTTTGGGTCGCCTGTCATGCCCATGACCCAGGGGCAGGAGAAATTATGGCAACGCAAATACGGCAATCCCTGCCCATCCCGATCGAAGTTGTCACCATTGAAGCCCTCCCCCATCTCCTCGAACAAGATAATAGTGCCACCACGATTGTGACTAATCCCTACCTCTACGAGGCTACCAAGCAAGCAATCCAGGGCTTTGATATTCCCCTAATTCCCGTCAAAATTTATCACTACCGTCAGGAGATGGCGCGGGTGCAAAGTTTACCACCCCATAGCTACGTGGGCATTGTTTCTGCCAGCAGCGGCATTTTAAGAGTAGCGGAAAACATCATTCGCAGTGCCAGGGGAGAAGATATAACGATCGTCAGCTGTATGCCCCAGCAGAGGGAGGAACTGCACAACATCACCCGCTTTGCCCACATTATCTTTGTCGCCGATTCCAGAGCAATGGTAGAACAGGCGATCACAGCCACCAGGGCGCAGCGCATCCGCCCCCTCGAAGTTGTTTACTGTGAAAGTTATATTGCCCGTGAATCCTTGGAGCGTCTCAAGTTAGAATTGGGCATAGTTTAGAGAATTAAGTTATGTCTGGTTCTGCTCACGGCGCTGCCGCTGTTCCTGCCGCTCCTGTTTTTGACACTACAATTCCCAGTGTTAGGCGCATCCATAACCTAATCAAAGATAAGCAGGAAATTGAAGTGAAATTAGTTTCTGGTGACATCATTAAAGGCACATTAAAATGGATCGATACCGATTGCCTCTGTGTGGAGGGAGTAGGGGAAGAGCGTGGATATAGTATGATCCTCTGGGTTACTGCCATTGCCTTTTTGAAGTATCGCCAGACATGAACTAACAGGTCTTACTTCGTTCGGCGAGGTCTGACCTAGCTGCTGCATCCTTCCTGCTGTCTTACGACAGGACTTACGCTGAGGAAAAATTCCCCTCAATCCTCTCTCCCTTTTTGGAAGAGGACTAGGGTGAGAAAAAGCAATTTAAGTCTTGATCTTTTTAACTTATAGAAAGATCGCAGTTAAGATAACCAAGATCAACCCCTCTTGCAGAAAACATCTGGATAGTCAAAAACTAGGATGACTCAGATACAGCATTTTGATAAAGCTCCTGCAAAATGTTGTACATATCCCGTGCAAACTGCTTGGGATTCCACAACGGTGAAAGAGTTTCCGGTTGTTTTGCTTCCCATAAACGATGCTTGATCTTTTGATACAAATCCCGATCGGTGGCAAGCCTGACCGCCCATTCGATATACTCCTCCCAAGAATGGGCAATACAATCCGTAATCCCCAAAGTAGAAAGCAATGAATAACCCATGCGGGCAAAAGACTGCTCACCACAATAAGTAACTACCGGTAACTCACACCATAGAGCCTCCAAAGTCTGTGATCCGCCATTATA
>PHFO01000116.1 GCA_002861535.1 Cyanobacteria bacterium M5B4
GGGAATCAGGACTTACGTTGCTTGTTCTGAAACTCTCTCCCAAAAGGGAGAGGGAACCTCCCGTCTCCTGAGCTTGGCGAAGGGGGAGAAGGGATTGAGGGGAATTTTTAATAACTCAAATTTTTGTCCCACTCAGGTTAACTACTCATCCGATCGAAGGTGCGGTACTGAATTGCCTCGGCGACATGGTTAGCTTGGATTTTGTCTGACTCTGCCAAATCAGCGATCGTGCGACTGACTTTTAACACCCGATCGCTAGCTCTAGCGGAAAGCCCCAGACGGCGAATGGCTCCTTCCAACAAACTTTTACTGCGTTCGTCTAACTGACAGAACTGGCGCAGGTGTCTACTTTCCATTTGGGCATTACATCTGACGTTGGGTTCTTGGGCAAATCGCTCTTGTTGTATCTTGCGCGCCCGAGCGACTCTAGCTCTGACGATCGCGGAAGGTTCTCCCTGTTCCTGGGAGGTAATTTCTTCGGGTTTAAGGCGATTGACCATTACTTGCAGATCAATTCTGTCCATCAAAGGACCAGATAGTCTTGCCCAGTATTGTTCCCGTTGCCGAGGAGAGCAGGTACAGGGTTGGATGGCATCGCCAAAATAGCCGCAGGGGCAGGGATTAGTGCTGGCAACCAGCATAAACTTTGCCGGAAAGACAACGGATTGTCTGGTGCGAGTGACGGTGACAAAGCCATCTTCGAGGGGCTGGCGCAAAAAATCTAAGACATCCCGCTTAAATTCTGTCAGTTCGTCTAAAAACAAAATGCCGTTACTAGCCAAGGAAATTTCTCCAGGCTTGGGGAAACTGCCCCCGCCGACCAGGGATGGCCCGGATGCGGAATGGTGGGGACTGCGAAAAGGACGATCGGTGATTAAGCCCCTCCCCTGCAACAACCCCGCTACGGAATAGATGCGGGTAGTTTCTAGGGCTTCCTCAAAGGTCATGGGCGGCAAAATGGAGGGAATCCGCCTTGCCAATAGGGTTTTACCTGACCCTGGTGGTCCCACAAAAATTAAGTTGTGCCCGCCTGCAGCGGCAACTTCTAGGGCGCGGCGGGCATGGCTTTGTCCTTTTACTTCCATCAGGTCTAAGGGACTGGTTGCTGTGTCAGCCTCCGATCGCTGGTAGGAGGGGGCTACATAGCGGCTGGGGTCATGCAAAAACTCGATCACCCCCCGCAAGTGGTCAAAGCCGTAGACGGCTAAACCTTCTACTACCATCGCTTCTGCTAAATTGGCACTGGGTACTACCAATCCCCGTTTACCCATCTGTTTGGCTGTGGCCGCGATCGGCAGTACCCCTGTCACGCCTCGCAATGTGCCATCGAGGGAAACTTCTCCTAAAAAATCAAGTCCTCCGGTACTTCTACCTGCTCCGTTGCCGCTAGCACCCCAAGCCCGATCGGTAAGTCAAAACTAGGTCCTTCCTTGCGCAGGTCGGCGGGGGTGAGGTTGATCACAACACGTTTCATGGGGAAGGCATAGCCTGTATTTTTAATTGCGGCTTTCACCCGCTCCTTACTTTCTTGCACTGCTGTATCGGGGAGACCTACTACTACCATGGCAGGCAGCCCTCCAGAAACATCGACTTCTACTCCCACGGCAACGGCATCAATACCGACGATCGTGGCACTCCAAATTCTGGCAAGCATATCCCTAACCCATTTTTTTGATTCTAAAACAAGTCCTAGAATGAATTGAATTTGACCAGGACTTATGTCTTTTCTAGGATTGTGAAAAAATTGTCTTTAGTTCTTTTTTGCCAGTATGAACCTCCGCATCCAAGGCGATCGTCTGTTAAAAACTCCCAAAACTGTCCGCCCTACTCCCAGCAAAATCCGATCGGCTTTGTTTAATATCTGGCAACCCTGGCTAATGGACTGTCGCTGGCTTGACCTCTGCGCCGGTTCGGGGGCGATGGGGGCTGAAGCCCTGCTGAGGGGGGCGGGCAAAGTAGTGGCGATCGAGGTCAATTCTAGTACCTGTAAAATTATCAGCGAGAACTTGCACAAAGTAAGTACGACCGATCGGTTTCAAGTAGTTAGGGCGGATGCCATCAAAGCGATCAGTAAACTAACAGAAACTTTTGACCTAATTTATTTTGATCCCCCCTATGCAAGTGATTTGTATCTGCCGGTTTTAACTACAATTCATCGGCTTTGTCACAGCGAAACTAAGATTGCTGTGGAACACAGTAGCTATCACCCACTGCCCCTCACGATCGGTAACTTAGAGCAAACAGACGATCGGGTTTATGGACAAACGCGCCTTAGCTTTTTTGCATTAGGGACATCGGTTCTGGATCGCCAATCTGAGGGAAATTAGTTTCACCAAAAATTGCTGATTCTAGGCGGTAATACTTGAACTCTAGTAAATTGTCGGAGGGGTCAGCCAAGAAAAAAGTGCGATGCTCTAAAGAAGTATCGGGGAATCTAACTTTGGGTCGCTGAAAAAAAGGAAGACGCTTTTCATGGATGCGTTCTAATAAAGTTAACCAGTTTGCTTCTGACTGAAATACTAGACCAAAATGCCTGGGGTAAATGCCCTTTTGCGGCGGCGGTAACTCTGCCACCACATGGGCGACTAGTTGATGACCATAAAGACTTAAAATAATACACCGATCGGTTTCCCTGCCCCCTAAACAGCCCAAGCCGTCGATATAAAATTTTTTCGTAGAGGGAATGTCCTTAACGGGGAAGGCGAGATGGAAGAGGACTTGGGTCATGGGGTTTCAAGGATCAGTTTAGTACGTTTGAGTTTGTCGGAAATCTCGATGGGGTACTTACCATTAAAGCATGCTGTGCAAAATTGGTGGGGATTTGTTTGGGTCGCCTGGAGCATTCCCCCTTCACTGAGATAGGCTAGGGAATCGACCCCGATCGTGCGGGCAATTTCGGCTTGGCTCTGCTGGGCTGCGATTAACTGGCTTTGGCAATCGGTATCAATGCCATAAAAACAGGGATGGGTCACGGGTGGGGAAGAAATACGCATGTGTACTTGGGTCGCCCCCGCTTCCCTCAACACCTGGACAATTTTGCGGCTGGTAGTCCCCCGCACGATCGAGTCATCTACCACAATCACGCGCTTGCCCTGGAGGATATCTTTGAGGGGATTGAGTTTCATTTTGATCCCCGTCTCCCGCATCGCTTGGGTGGGTTGAATAAAGGTGCGCCCCACATAGCGATTTTTAATTAGACCTTCTCCGAAAGGAATACCGCTGGTCTGGGCATAACCGATCGCTGCGGGAATACCGGAATCGGGGATACCGATCACGATGTCTGCTTCTACAGGAGATTCTGTTGCCAGAATGTTCCCCAAGCGCATGCGATAGGCGTAGAGACTTTCTGCTTGGTTGATACTGTCGGGGCGAGAAAAGTAAATCAATTCAAAAATACAGAGTTTGGGCGTAGGCTCCTGCCATTGGTGCGATTGTAAGCCGTTGCCATCAATCCAGACTAATTCCCCTGGGCGCACTTCCCGCACCAGCTCTGCACCGATAATATCTAAAGCACAGGTCTCCGAAGCAATTACCCACTTGCCATTGCCCAGACTGCCAATCACTAAAGGACGCACGCCGTAACTATCCCGAATTGCCATGATGCCCTGGGCTGTCCCGATCGCCAGACTGAACGCCCCCTGGCACCGTTTTATTGCCCCGATCGTGCCCTCGATCCAGTTGCCCTTCTGGTTTACCCCCTCTGCCACTGCCCAGGCGATCGCTTCGGAATCGGAGGTAGAACTTAAACTAATCCCCTGGGCTACCAGTTCTGCCCGCAGTTCTAGGGCATTGACAAGATTGCCGTTGTGGGCTAGGGCTAAATCCCCTAAGTTGGTAGGTACCACGATCGGTTGGGCGTTACACACCTTACTGGACCCCGTAGTGGAATAGCGATTGTGCCCCACTGCAATTTCTCCTGGCAATTCCTTCAGGATTGTTTCATTAAAAATTTGGGAAACTAAGCCCATCGCCTTGTAGGTATGACTCTTACCCTGCCGATCGAAGGTGGTAATTCCCCCAGACTCCTGCCCCCGATGCTGGAGGGCGTAAAGACCAAAATAGGTGAGTTTTGCTGTTGGTTCCTCTGGGGCATAAATTCCAAACACGCCGCAGGCTTCTTCTGGGGCATCAGGCTGTTCTTCTAACATGGGCATCTCGTTACAGTTACGTCTATCCTAACCCAGAAAATCTACCTAGACCCCTGGCTAAACTATTCAATTATCCAAATCTATTACTATCTCCAGGATTATTGGACTTGGCATAAAATTAGGTCCTTGTAATTCTGGTTTGAGTCTATTAGCTTATTGCTTTAACCAGTATTCTACTGCTGCTTCTACTTCCAAAATATCGATCGGTTTGGCAATATAGGCATTACAACCCGCCGCTAAGACTGACTCCCGATCGCCTTTCATAGCATGGGCAGTAATAGCAATAATCGGAGTTTTATCATTGGTCTGGCGAATTTGGCGGGCAATTTCCCAGCCATCAATTTCAGGGAGAGCCATATCGAGCAAAATCAGTCGGGCGCGGTTTTGTTGCAGCCACAATAATGCTTCCTTACCGTTATTGACGCAGACAAGTTGATAGTTATCTTCTAATACTTGCCTTAATAACATTTGGTTATCAGGGGAGTCTTCTACAATTAAAATTGGCGCGCTTATGCTAGTTCTCCTTCCACTTCCAAACGACTAAATTCACCAATTTGGAGGAATCTCTCCGCCAACCGATCGGTAATGGCAGCACTGACCCAGCTTAACTGCCGCAAAATGTGGATAGCAACAGCATGTTTTGCCCGTTTACTTCCATCTGCCACCTTGATCGCAATACCCAGGGCTTCCGTCATCTTGCCCAGGCATTGTACGCCCTCCGCGCCCGACTTGCTGAGAATTGTCCCCTCCGTGAGGGTCATTACTTCTGTGTCAAAGTTGCCCTTGCCGCCAATCACTTCTGGGTAGGTGGTCATTGCCCTGGCAATATGTTCTAGGTGGATATTTTCTTGACCGGTGAGATAGGCATACAAACTGGCCATCTGTCCTACTTCTAGCAAATAGGTAGGAGCCGTACAGTCGTCATGGGCGTAGACCAGTTCATCGGGGGGCATTTGTAGCAGTTCCCCCAGTTTTTGTCTGATTAGCTGCTGGACGGGATGATCCCGATCGGTGTAGTCGGTCAGGGACCAATTTTGATGGCGACAGACTGCCAACATGCCGCTATGCTTGCCGGAGCAGTTGTGTTGCAAGACGCTGGCATGATCTTGCCGCGGGCATTTGAGGTATTGGGGATCGACATCGCACTGCCACAGTATTTGGAAAGCTAGCCGCCCATGCTCGATCGTGCCCTGGTGGGAGGCACATATAATCGCTAAATGGCGATCGGTCAACTCAAATCGTTCTAATGCTCCCGTGGTTAGGACAGGAATTGCCTGGATCGGCTTCAAACAGGAACGGGCAAAGGTGCCGTGGTGAAAATCTCCTGCCCCGGCAATAATGCGCCCGCGATGATCGGCAACAGCCACATCACAATAGTGGATAGATTCGGTGATCCCCTCCCTCAACAGGCGTACAACTAAAGGGGACGACCGGGGACGACGACTCATATAACCCTCCAGGTCGAAGCAGAAATTATCCCTCTCAACTTAGGGTAAGACAACTTCAGGAAATTTAACAAATGACATCTCAATACTGGTACTGGCAAGATCAAGCTATACACTATGTGCAACAGGGCACGAAGCCTGACTTCCCCCCCCTGTTGTTGGTGCATGGATTTGGTGCGTCTACCGATCACTGGCGTAAAAATATCGTGGAACTGGACTTAGAGGTTTGGGCTATCGACCTGCTGGGCTTTGGACGATCGGCAAAACCACCCCGGCAATACTCCGCCGACCTCTGGCGGGAACAACTGTTTCATTTTATCAAAGACAATATCCGTAGACCGACAATTCTGGTGGGTAATTCCCTGGGGGGCTACGCCTCTCTCTGCGTCGCCCATCAGTACCCTGATTGGGTGGCAGGGGTAGCCCTGCTCAATAGTGCTGGTCCCTTCACCGATACATCTCCCCTCGGCGCTAAGCCCCAAAATCCTTTGACTAAAGCCCTCCGATCGGGGGTGCAATCTCTCCTCAAACAACCCCTAGTTAGCTACGCTTTATTCCAGTTTGTGCGGCAAAAGTCCCAAATCAGGAAAACCCTACTGCAAGTTTATGTAGATAAATCTGCCGTTACCGACCAGCTAGTGGAGGACATCTACCGTCCCTCCTGCGATCGGGGGGCGGCGCAAGTGTTTGCCTCTGTCTTCTCTACGCCCCAGGGCAAGACTGTGGATCAACTTTTAGCCGGTATGACCTGTCCCCTCCTGACCATTTGGGGCACAGGAGACCCCTGGATGGACTGCCAAGCCAGGAGTGCCAAGTTCCGCGCCCACTACCCCTCCCTCAAAGAGGTATTTTTGGAAGCGGGGCATTGTCCCCATGATGAAGTGCCAGATCAGGTAAATCAAATTCTGCGCTCTTGGGTTACCACAGAGGTCAAGCCCTGTAGCGTTCCTTAAACAACTGTTTAACTTCCTCAAACTTTGCTTGCATGCGATCGAGGGCATCCCTGCTACTGGAATCATCTTGAGCTTTAGCCGCAGTTTCCAAAGCTAGAGCTAGGGATTGCATTTCTTGAGCACCCACGTTCCCACTCGCCCCTTTGAGATGGTGGGCTTCCCTTGCCAAATTCTCCCATGCCAGGCTTTGAATCGCCAGAGCGGCTTGCTGGAGATGCTCCTGGCAGTCATCTATGTATACCTGGAGTAGCTCCTCCTCAAATTCCCGATCGTTGTCGGAAATCAGAACCAGATAGGCTAGATCGATCGCCGACATTTCCCTTAAGGATTGGGCTGGGGCGGTAAACTTTCCCCCTCTGGTTCCGCCGCTGCCACCACCTCACCGACACCGCGGCGGACTTCAATACCAAACTGTTCTAAGACAACTGCCGGAGTTAAACCAGAAGTATCGATGGATTTGACCAGCACTTTGCCGTCTGCAATTTTCTGTCCAGGGCGGATGGTGCGTGTGGGTAAACGATCGCCAGGAACGCTGGCAATAGCTACAACTTCTTGCCCAATTTGCAAAATACCAGACACTTTGACTGCCTTAGCCTCAGCAGGATCGGGAGGGGGG
>PHFO01000117.1 GCA_002861535.1 Cyanobacteria bacterium M5B4
AACTACACGATTACCGATGTGATTGCGCGCTACAGGCGGATGGGTGGTTATCGGGTCTTGCATCCCATGGGTTGGGATGCTTTTGGTCTGCCGGCGGAGAATGCTGCCATCGATCGGGGTATTCATCCCCAGGAGTGGACTTTACAGAATATCGCCCAGATGCGGGAGCAGTTGCAACAGATGGGTCTTTCCTACGATTGGGAGCGGGAGGTGACTACCTGTTTACCAGATTATTATCGCTGGACACAGTGGTTATTTTTGGAGTTGTTTGCTATGGGTTTAGCCTATCAAAAAGAGGCTACGGTGAATTGGGACCCGATCGATCAGACAGTTTTGGCAAACGAACAAGTAGATAGCGAAGGACGATCCTGGCGATCGGGGGCATTGGTAGAAAAGAAGAAGTTGCGTCAGTGGTTCCTCAAAATCACAGACTACGCCGAAAGACTACTGCAAGACTTGGATAAACTCCCCCATTGGCCCGAAAAGGTCAAAGCGATGCAGACCAATTGGATTGGTAAATCGATCGGGGCGGAATTAAATTTTCCGATTGTAGGTTCTGACCAACACATTACCGTTTTTACTACTCGTCCTGATACTGTTTTTGGTGTCACCTATGTGGTCTTAGCGCCAGAACACCCTCTGGTGGCGGAATTGACAACCCCCGATCGTTTGGCAGAAGTGACAGAGTTTGTTAAACAAGTACAACAACAATCAGAAACCGATCGTACTGCCGTTGACAGACCAAAACAGGGCACACCGATCGGAGCTTTTGTTCTTAATCCTTTTACTAACAAAGAGATTCCCATCTGGATTGCCGATTATGTTTTGTACGAATACGGCACCGGGGCAGTGATGGGAGTTCCCGCCCATGATGTGAGAGATTTTGCCTTTGCTAAACAGTACAATTTACCGATCGTGACTGTGATTGTGGGAGAAGAAGAGATTACCGATCGGGCTTATACAGAGTCTGGCACCTTGGTCAATTCAGGGGAATTTAACGGCAGACCTTCGGAAGAAGCTAAGTCTTTAATCATTCAGACAGCGGAAGAGAGAAAGATAGGCAAAAGAAGAGTGCAATACCGGTTAAGGGATTGGTTGATTTCGCGCCAACGTTATTGGGGTTGTCCTATTCCCATTATTCATTGTGATGATTGTGGTGCTGTGCCCGTTCCAGCAGACCAGTTACCTGTGAAGTTACCAGAAAATGTAGAATTTACTGGTCGTGGTCCTTCTCCCTTAGCCAAACTGAAAGAATGGATTGAAGTACCCTGTCCGCAATGTGGTAAACCTGCCCGTCGTGAGACCGATACCATGGATACTTTTATGGATTCTTCTTGGTATTTCTTACGTTATACCGATGCGAAAAATGAAGCACAGGTCTTCGATCGTTCTCAGGTAAATGACTGGATGCCTGTAGATCAGTATGTCGGCGGTATTGAACACGCTATCTTACATTTACTTTATTCTCGCTTTTTTACTAAAGCCCTGTATGACAGAGGTTTAGTAAATTGTGAAGAACCCTTCGATCGTCTTTTAACCCAGGGCATGGTGCAGGGTTTGACCTACAAAAATCCGATTACAGGCAAGTTTATTCCAGCTCATTTAATCGAAAATTTACAAGACCCTACCGATCCAGACACAAAGGTAAAGCTGGTAACAGTCTACGAGAAGATGTCCAAATCCAAATACAACGGTGTCAATCCAGGGGATGTAATTAACAAATACGGTGCCGATACAGTGAGAATGTTTACTTTATTCAAAGCACCACCAGAAAAAGACCTGGAATGGGATGATGCCGATGTGGAAGGACAGTTTCGTTTTCTCAATCGCGTCTGGCGTTTGGTGACGGAATTTCAGCCATCAGCAGTAACAACAACGATCGATAAAAACCTCCGCCGTATTATTCATAGAGCGATCCAAGCGGTAATAGAAGACTTTGAAGAAGGCTATCAGTTCAACACTGCGATTTCAGAAATGATGATTCTTAGCAATGCTCTGCAAGATGCAACAGATAAACAGTCATCAACTTACAAAGAAGGAATAGAAACTCTGTTGTTGTTATTGGCTCCCTTTGCACCCCATATAACAGAAGAACTATGGCAGATGTTAGGACACGATCGATCGATTCATTTAGAACCTTTGCCTGTTGTTGATCCCAGTGCTCTTGTAGTCGATGAAATTACTTTGGTCATTCAAATTAACGGCAAGGTGCGGGGAAACATCATTGTACCAGCGAAAGATGGCAACGATAAAGCCCTATTAGAAGACTATGCCCGTAAGTCTGAAGCAGCCCAGCGTTATTTGGAAGGTAAGACAGTAAAAAAAGTAATCGCTGTACCAGGCAAGTTAGTCAATTTTGTCTTGTAGAAAGACTACTTTTGTTTAAGCAAACTAGCTTGTTCTAACAAAGACTCAGCAAAGGCAATGGCACTATCTGTTGCCTTTTGTTTGCTTCTGCCTCGTTTTGGTTTACTTGGTTGTTCAATATCTACTCCACCGGCAATCTGGGCTAATTCTTGTTTACGAGTTTCAGTATCTAAGTAATGAACTTTGATGTTTGTTCTTTCTGTGTTAGTTTCCGTTTGTTGACTAACTTCTTTAGAAACATGAAAATGATGATCGGCAATGGCTGCCACGATCGGTTGGTGAGTAACGCACAAAACCTGATGATTGCGACTGAGTAAGTAAAGTTGATGAGCGATCGATTGAGCCACTCTGCCCGAAACTCCCACATCAATTTCATCAAATACGAGGGTAATTAAAGGAGCAGAAGCAGCAAAACAAGTTTTTAATGCCAACAAAAAACGACTCATTTCACCGCCAGAAGCTATCTCTGTCAGGGGTTGGAGGGGTTCGCCGGGGTTGGGACTAAATAAAAACTGCACGCTGTCACAGCCATCGATCGTGGGGGGAATGGGAGTGATTTGCACCTGAAATTGCACTTTTGCCATTGCTAAAGACTCTAAGCCTTTGATCATTTGTTTTTCTAACACCTTGCTACTCTGCTGTCTTAAAGTTGTCAGTTCCTTTGCCGCTTTCAAGAGTTGTTCTTCTTCCTGTTTGAGTTGCTCTATTAAAACTTCGATCGGTTGTTCTTCTTCTGTCAAGTAGCTTAACTGTTTCCTCAGTCTTTCGACATTAGCGATCGCTTCTGGCAAGGTAGGTCCATACTTACGACAGATTTGCTTTAATTGTCTGAGTCGTTTTTCAATGTCTGACAAGCGATCGGGGTCTGTCTCTAGCAAAGAACCATAGGAATTGATCTGTCTGCCTGCTTCTTCTACTTGGACTAGGGCACCTTGGATCATCTCCAGAATGGGCAAAAGTCCACCATCGATCGTGGTCATAGTAGATAGAATAGACTCTGCCTGTCCTAGAAGATCAATACAAGCAGGATTGTGGTCATTTTGATAGAGAATTTGGTAGACTTCATAACTCTGTTGTTGTAGATCAACAGCAAAAGAAAGTTTCTTGCGCTCTTGCTCCAGTTTTTCCATCTCTTCTGGGTCTTCTAACTCTGCTGCATCTAACTCCTGGAGTTGGTACTGAAACATATCGATCTGTTGCAGTCTGGTTTCTTCCCTCTGTCTTCTCTCTTGTAATATACGATTTGTCTTATCCCAGTTAGAGTATAACTGTCTGACCTTTTCCCTTACTTGTAGGAGTTTTTCACCACCAAAGTTATCTAACCATTCCCTTTGTAAGTTAGAACGACCGATCAACACCGTCTGTCCTTGGGCAGTAATCTCAATGAGATATTCCCGCAAGCTCTGAATTTGTTGTTTATTTACTAATATGCCGTTGACTTTACTGCGACTCGATCGATTAGTAATCTCTCTGGTACAAACTAAATCATCAGACTCGATCGTTATTTTTTCTTTGTTTAACCATTCTGTTAAAGTGGGCGTTAAAGTAAAAGTAGCTTGTACCAAAGCCCGATCGCAGCCAGTCCTAATCATGCGGCTGCTGACTTTACCCCCCAAAGCACAATCGAGGGCATCAAGGATGATCGACTTGCCTGCGCCTGTTTCACCAGTGAGGATGTTTAACCCTTCGTGTAGGGATAAAGACAGCTTTTCGATTAAGGCAAAGTTCTCAATCTCTAGCTGTTTTAACATGACCCTATGCTTGGATTTCTTTAACTAATTGATAAAAAGGTTGCCAGTCGTTTTCTTCGGTGATGGCTGTCCAAATGCGTTCAATTTCTGGGCGAATCGGTACTTTACTGGGATTCCATAGTCGCAAACGATCGATGACATCAGTATATTCTAACCTTTGTAGGCAGGAATGATAAACTTCTTGCCATTGTAAAAACAAAGATAAAGATTGTTCAGATAATTCTTGCTTTCTTTCTGGAAGGATATTATTAGCATCTTCCTGCCAAGTGGGTTTGAAGTTGTCTTTCAATTCCGCAAAAAATTCGTTATAGCCCCATTGGGTAGCATAAAGTAGTTGGATAGTTGTTCTAATCAGTCGTTCTAGTTCCTCATTAGTTAAATCGATCAGACCTAGCCGTTGTTCCATCCGTCTTTCGTAGGCAGAAATATAATAATCTTTGAACATCTGCAGGGCTTCTTCCATTGCCGATCGATCGATTAGTTCTGCTAAAGGTACTTGTAACATTTCTAAGTTCCAATAGCAAGCGTTGGGTTGATTAGCATAGGCATAACGACCGTTGTAATCAAAATAGGCAGCTGTAAAACGAGGTTCATAACTAGGAATAAAAGCATAGGGACCATAGTCAAAACTTTCTCCTGTGATTGACATATTATCGGTATTTAACACAGCATGACAGAAGCCAGAAGTCATCCAGTGGGCGCACAATGTCGCTACTCTTTCGACTAACTCCTGATAAAATAAGATGTAGCGATCGTTCTTGTCTTCTAAATGGGGATAATAATAATGAATGACATGATCGAGTAATTGTTTGATCAAATCCGGGCGTTTTAAGTAGCTTAGTCTTTCAAAAGTACCAAAACGGATGTGAGATAAAGAAAATCTGACCATCACGCACGATCGGGTAGGGGAAGGTTCATCACCACGCCAGAGTTCTTCCCCAGTCTCGATCATACTTAAACAACGGGAAGTCTTAACGCCAAAACGATGGAGAGATTCGGCGGCGATTATCTCTCTTACCCCTCCTTTCAATGTCAATCTGCCGTCGGCAGTGCGAGAATAGGGTGTATTGCCCGAACCTTTAGTCCCAAAGTCGTATAGATTGCCATCTTTCCCTCTAACTTGTCCGTATAAAAAACCTCTGCCATCTCCCAGTTGGGGATTGTAAACGCCAAACTGATAACCGTGATAAGCCATCGCTAACAAAGGACGGTCTGTACGAAAATGACCAAAGGCTTCGATCATGTCTTCATCTTTAACATCGGTCAGCCCGATTTGTCTTAAAATATCGTCATTGCGCCATCTTAAAATATGCTGGGGAAAAGATGCCGCCTCCACTACACTGTAAAAGTCTGTACCCAGGGACTGAAAAGCCGGTTCATAGTCGAGTTGCAGAATTGGATTATTCATTGATGAGTTTACCTGTCAAACTAAAAGGTCTTACTTCTGTAATCTGGAGCCGTACTGTCTGACCGATCAAGTCTTCTCTATTTTCATGGAGAAAGGTAATCCGGTTAGTACGCGTTCTACCCATCAAAGGTCTTGGTTCTTTCGGTTGGAATCCTTCAATTAGGACCTCTTCTACCCGATCGGTAAATCGTAACGATCGTTTCGCTGCCTGTTGTTGCACCACATGATTAAGACGTTGGAGCCGATCGGTCTTTACTTCTTCTGGTATCTGTTCTTGCCAAACTGCTGCCGGTGTACCAGGACGGGGGGAATAGGCGGCAGTATTCACATTGTCAAATCCGATGTCTTCGATCAATTCGATCGTTTTGTTAAACTGTTCTTCCGTTTCGCCCGGAAAACCTACGATCGCGTCGGCACTGATAGCAGCATCGGGCATTAGTTCCCGAATTTGGTCGATAATTTGTCTGTATCTTTCGTGGGTATAACCCCGCGCCATAGCTTTCAGGATGTCATTGTCGCCAGACTGAAAAGGAATATGAAAATGTTCACAGACTTTCGGCAATTCGTAACAAGCCTGGATCAGTCTTTTACTAAAATAACGGGGATGACTGGTAGCAAAACGAATGCGATCGATGCCTTCTACATCGTGGATGAAATACAACAAATCTGTAAAGGTCACTTTGCCACCCACCCCGCGACCAATGCCGCCAGAGGGCAAATCCCGACCATAGGCATCGATGTTTTGTCCTAAAAGAGTGATTTCTTTGTAACCTTGTTTTGCTAATTCCGTGATTTCCGCCTTAATCGCTTCAGGAGTACGAGACTGTTCTACCCCTCTGACAGAAGGTACAATACAATAAGTGCATCTTTCATTACAACCATAAATGACATTTACCCAAGCGGTTATTTTGCTTTGGCGGCGGGGTTTGGTGATGTCTTCTTCAATGTAAGACTCTTCCGTTGCTACTACCTGATTTCCTTGGAAGACCTGTTCTAGCAAGTCTCCCAGACGATTGGCATACTGGGGTCCCATGACTAAATCAATCTCTGGCACGCGGCGGAGGAGTTTCTCGCCTTCCTGTTGGGCAACACAACCAGCTACGACTAAAGTCAGACCAGGTTCGTTATGCTTTCGTTTCGCTTGCCTACCCAGATAGGAATAGACCTTTTGTTCGGCGTTGTCTCTGATACTACAGGTGTTGTAGAGCACTAATTGGGCTTCGTTTACGTCTTCTGTACTGCTATAACCCATGTCTTCTAACACGCCTGCCATCCGCTCGGAGTCGGCTTTGTTCATTTGACAACCAAAAGTGATGATGTGATATTTAGGAGACATGAGAGATTAGTAACGGTTCTCTCCCATATTATCCTATTCTTTGGGTTCTCGTGTCTGCCTATCCTGGCTATCATTCTGATAGTTGCTCGGGCACTTCCGTCGGATAGGTTTGTTCCTGTTTTTGATAGCGGGCTTTGAGCGATTGGAATCTACCGACCTTCGGCTGGGGCGCTTCTTCCACGGGTTTGGTCTCGATCGGTTGTTCTTCTGTTATTGCTGCAGCATTTTCTTGTTTTTGTTCGATCGGTTGTTCTTCTACCGGAGGGCTATCTACCTCCTGTTCCTTC
>PHFO01000118.1 GCA_002861535.1 Cyanobacteria bacterium M5B4
CATGGTAGCGCCACCAAAAATCAAGTCTGCGCCTAAGTCACCATTGGCAGTTCCTTCTGCACCGTAGATGGTGTCGTTTGCTTGACCACCATATACGGTGGAGTTGCCAAAACCAATTACTAAGTCATCGCCCTTGTTGCCATTGACGATCATGCCGCCAGCGGTAGCAATCACGGTGTCGTTGCCTTGACCGCCGTATACCCGATCGGTGCCAAAGCGACCGATTACTAAATCTTGTCCTTCATTACCATTGAGGGTGTCTTGTCCTTCGCCACCCAAGATTGTGTCATTACCGCCAAGACCTCTAATGTCATCGCCGTCATTACCGGCAACTAGAAAGTCTCCAGCACTTGTGCCTAATCTATCAGCCATTGTGTGTTTACTCCTCGGTTAACTTATTGGGCAAGACCGCTTTAGGCATGACTTGCCGCCTAATGGAATATACCATAACAGAGCGTTTTAGCCCGCCATAGGTATAAAACAGAGTTTTTGGTTAAATTTTTGGGAATTTTGTTTGCAGAAAGATGCAATTTTGGTATGGCTTAGTGTTCTCTGGAAAATAGAGTGGCTGAATTTGTTAGTGAATTTAATCGTAACACCTACCGCCTACGGGAACTCTGAAGCAATGGATGTTGTGTGTTATAGTATCTGCATAGACTTACAGATACATAGATTAGCAGGCTATCCATGCCCTTTCAACCGAGCTACTTCAAAGCTGACCTATTCAAAGTGTTGTCCAATCCAACGCGGATTCAGATTTTAGATGCTCTGCGGCAACAAGAGCTATGCGTTAATGACATAGCTTCTTGGTTAGAGATAGAAGCAGCGACGGTATCACAGCAGCTAGCGGTATTGCGTAGTCAGAACTTCGTGAAAACGCGCAAGCAGGGAAATCAAGTTTTTTATAGTGTGCGGGATCCGGCGATTTTTGCTGTGCTTGATGCCGCCCTAGTTGTATTCAACAATCACTTAATCAATTTGCGCCAATATCTGGAACAATCGGAGGAGAAATAGATGGATGCGGGAATTACAATTAAGCCTTTTTGGCAGTCTTGGAAGGGGGATTTAACTGGAGGAGTAACTGCCGCGATCGTGGCTTTGCCGTTGGCTCTGGCTTTTGCTGTAGCAAGCGGTGTGGACCCAAAAGCAGGAATTTACACAGCGATCGTGGCGGGCATTGTTGCCAGTATTTGTGGTGGCTCCCCCGTGCAGATTACGGGACCAACGGGAGCAATGGCGGTGGTATTGGTGGGCATTGTTGCCAAGTACGGCATCGAAAAAGTGTGGATTGCGGGGATAATTGCCGGGCTGATCCAAGTGATTTTGGGTGTAGCCAAGTTGGGGCAATTAGTGAAGTTTATTCCCTATCCGGTCACGGCGGGTTTTACTAATGGTATTGCCGTAATTATTTTCTGTGGGCAATTAAAAAATTTCTTGGGTTTGCAATTACCTACTGCTGATCACTTTTTACCTGGGTTATGGGAAACTTTGAGTCATATTGACCAAGTTAATTATCAGGCGGTAGCTATTGCCGCGATCGTGATTGCCTGCAAGATATTAACGCCGCGCCTGACTAGTGTTGTTCCTGGTTCTTTGGTGGGTTTAGTCCTTGGCACGGCAGTAGCTAGTTATTTTCATTTTGATGTGCCCACGATCGGGGAAATTCCCCGCAGTTTGCCCTTGCCCCAACCCATACCCCAACTGGAATGATCTGGGGTTACTGCGGGATTTAATCAATCCAGCGTTAGCATTGGCAGCTTTGGGTAGTATTGAGTCTTTGTTATCGGCGGTAGTAGCGGATGGTTTGACCGTCAGCGAAAGACACGACAGCAATCGGGAGTTGATCGGGCAGGGAATCGCTAACATCATCGTCCCGTTCTTTGGCGGTATTCCGGCTACGGGTGCTATCGCCCGCACTGCGGTTAATGTGCGTTCCGGGGGCAAAACTAGGCTTTCTGGTGTGATTCATGGCGTGGCATTAGCTCTAATTGTGGTGGTGTTTGCGCCCCTGGCAGGGCAAATTCCCCTGACTGCCCTAGCCGGTATTTTGATGGTGGTCAGTTGGCGCATGGTGGAATGGGAAGCGATCGAGTTGTTAGTGAGAGCCAGCTATGCCGACTTTGCCGTGATGATGCTGACTTGGGGGGTAACGATCTTGTTTGATCTGGTTTTAGCTGTAGAGATTGGTTTGATTGCCGCTGGCGCGCTGTTTATCAAACGCATGAGCGAACTGAGCTTGGGGCGCATTCCCTACACAGAGGTCTTTCCCCCGGGCATACCCTTGAGTCTTGCCAAGGAATTGGCGGTCTATCGGGTAGATGGTCCCTTATTTTTTGGGGCGGCAGAAAGATTTGCTACTTTTTTGAGGGATGAACCAGAAGTCAAGTACTTAATTTTACGAATGCGCTTTGTGCCCACAATGGATACAACGGGATTAGTGGCTTTAGAGGATATTTACCGTGATTTGAAGGGGCATGGCTGTCAATTGATTTTGACGGGATTGCAACCCGATGTGGAAAAATTATTAGAGCGTACAGGGTTATTAGACAAAATTGGCAGGTCTAATTGTTTCCCCTCCACCGATGCCGCTATTTTGGCATTGGCTCCCCAAAGGGAATTACAGGAGGATCTGGTCAGTTGAAACGCCGTCATTTTCTCCAGGGTTTGCTATTTACTCCTGTGATGTTATCCCCCACTCAGTCAGAGGCATCCACTACCGAAAATCCCACTACTTTGGTTTTGAGTTGTATTGATTTTAGATTTGTGGAAGCAATTCATAACTTTTTAGCCTCTAAAGGTCTGACCAGAAAATATGATTGGACGGCTTTGGCAGGGGCTTCTTTGGCATTGGCGAGTTTCCCGCAACCCGCTGATCAGAATGCTTTTTGGGATCAGTTAGAGATTTCTGTCAACCTGCATCATATTGGTGAAGTTATGCTTTTTGAGCATCAGGAATGCGGTGCCTACAATCGGCTCCATCCCCATCTCAGTGAGAATAAAAACGGGAACGGGAAATTCATAAACTTTACGCCGCAAATGCTGCTCAGGCTATTATCAATCGCTATCCTCAGATGGAGGTTAAAGCCTATTTTGTCACTCTATTGGGTGATGTCACCCCGATCGTTATCCAGCCTGATTTTGCAGAACCGAGCTAGTCGGGTAATAGCTACCAAGAACCGTGATAAGATCAAGGCTCTGCAACAGTAACGGTATGTATACCATTCGTCAAATTGAATCTTGGCTGGCAAATAAAGACCGATCGGCGGTGGAAATCACCCAAGAATACCTCGATTACATCGATCGATCGGAGCCAAAGCTCAAAAGTTTTATTCGTCTTACTCCCGAAGTGGCGCTACAGCAAGCCGATCGGGTCGATCAACAAATCCAAAGCGGTGCGCCCCTTTCTCCCCTGGCGGGGGTGCCCATTGCCATTAAAGACAATCTTTGCACCCAGGGGATTCCCACCACCTGCGCTTCGCGGATGTTAGCTAATTTTGTGCCTCCCTACGAATCAACGGTCACAGCCAAACTCAGCCAAGCTGGGGCAGTGATGGTAGGCAAAACCAACCTAGACGAGTTTGCCATGGGCAGTTCCACGGAAAATTCGGCTTTTCATACTACCGCTAATCCCTGGAATCTCGCCTGTGTTCCTGGCGGCTCCTCCGGCGGCTCGGCAGCCGCAGTGGCAGGGGGACAAGCTCCGGTAGCGATCGGTTCCGATACGGGGGGGTCAATTCGCCAACCGGCAGCTTTTTGTGGCGTAGTGGGGCTAAAGCCTACCTATGGTCTGGTTTCCCGCTATGGTCTGATCGCCTTTGCCTCTTCCCTAGATCAAGTGGGTCCCTTTGCCCGCACGGTAGAGGATTGCGCCATTTTATTACAAGCCTTGGCGGGGCACGATCCCAAAGACTCTACCAGTTTGTCTGTGCCCATCCCCGACTACAGGAGTCTCCTTACCCCCGATTTGACCCAATCCCTCAAAGGCAAAAAATCGGCATTATCACAGAGACTTTAGGCAAAGGACTAGAAGCATCCGTTGCCCAAGCCCTAGAAGCAGCGATCGGGCACTTTAGGGAGATGGGAGCAGAGGTACAAGAAATCTCCTGTCCCCGATTTGAGTACGGCATTGCCACCTATTACATCATTGCCCCTTCAGAAGCATCAGCCAACCTAGCCCGCTACGACGGCGTAAAGTACGGACTTAGGGAGCAGGCATCTAACCTGTTAGCGATGTATGGCAAGACCAGGGAAGTGGGGTTTGGCGCAGAAGTGAAGCGCCGCATCATGATCGGCACCTATGTATTGTCGGCGGGTTATTACGATGCCTATTACCTCAAGGCGCAGAAGGTAAGAACCTTAATTAAACAGGATTTTGAGCGCGCCTTTGCCCAAGTCGATGTGCTGATCAGCCCTACTACCCCTTCTCCCGCCTTTTTAGCTGGGAGCAAGACCAGCGATCCTTTGAGTATGTATCTGTCTGACTTGATGACCATACCAGTTAACTTAGCCGGATTGCCCGCCCTGAGCCTGCCCTGTGGATTTAGTCCAGAGGGATTACCGATCGGGTTGCAGATGATTAGCAATGTTTTGAAAGAAGACACCCTCCTCCAGGTCGCCTATGGTTATGAGCAATCTACTCCTTGGCACAAAAAACAACCTCCTAGCCAAGATTAACAGATGTCTGACGAAAGAATAACAAACAAAAAACGATGTGTGACCAATGGCTTGTGTTCTTACAACTTTTATCTTTTGGTCTTTTGTTTTGTTTAAGTAACTATATCTTTCTTCTGTCAAGGTGTAGGAAATCGTTTGCAACTTTATCAAAAACTGAAAGGAGGTTTAGATGACCAGCTTCGATCGGTTAAATAGTGAACTCCACTACCTCCAGGCGCAACGTACCCTGCGGCATCTGCTCCAGCAGCTAGACCTCACCCCCAGGGAACGATCGGGGTTGGAAGCACACATAGAAGGGCTAGAAATGATGCTGGACAAACTCGATCGGCAGATAGTGCAGATTGCAGTGTTTGGCATGGTGGGCAGGGGTAAATCTTCCCTGTTAAATGCCCTTTTGGGGGAAGAGATGTTTGTAACTGGTCCCACCCACGGCATCACCCAGACCGTAGGCAAAGCCCAGTGGCGCAAAGTCTCCCTGGCTAGTTTTGGCAATGCCCGCCTGGAACTGATCGATACCCCAGGCATTGATGAGGTCAACGGGCAAGAACGATCGGAACTGGCGGCAAAGGTAGCCCAGCAGGCGGATTTAATTCTATTTGTAGTAGCAGGAGACATTACCAAGGTAGAGTTTGAGGCACTCTCCTGCCTCAGGCAATGCGCCAAGCCCATACTGTTGGTGTTTAACAAAATTGACCAGTATGCCCCCCCCGATCGGGAAGCCATCTATCGCAAAATTGTGGACGATCGGGTAAAAGAGTTACTCACCCCTGCCGAAATTGTCCTGGCTGCTTCAAGTCCCCTAGTAGCCCAGCCCATCCCCCAAGAAGACGGGAGCTACGAAATTGAAATGGTGAGGGGCAAGCCCCAAATCGCCGACCTCAAGCTGAAAATTTTGGAAGTCCTCGATCGGGAAGGGAAATCGATCGTAGCGATTAACTCCCTCCTCTACGCCGATGTTGTGCACGATCGGGTGATCGAGCGCAAAATGACGATCCGCGATAACCGCGCCAACCGTCTGATCTGGAACGGAGTCATGACCCAATCGATCGCTATTGCCGTCAGTCCCATTACTGTGATTGATTTGATCACCAGCGCCGTAGTCAACATCTCCGTAATTCTCTCCCTGTCTAAACTCTACGGCATCACTATGACTCACCAAGGCGCTCTCGCCCTGCTCAAACAAATTGCCTTCTCCCTGGGCGGGATCAGTGCCAGCGACCTACTGACCAACCTGGGACTAGGCTTACTCAAAGGCGTAGCAGGACCAGGGGGCTATATCCCCATCGCCCTATCCCAAGCCACGATCGGGGGCATGACCGCCTACAGCATCGGCATGATCACCAAAGAATACCTAGCCAACGGAGCCACCTGGGGCGCACGGGGACCCAAAGCCGTAGTCACTCGCATCCTCAATTCCCTAGATCAAGATTCAATCATGGGCAGAATCAGGGAAGAGTTAAAACAAAAACTAGACCGCAGTTGGAAATCTAGCGATTAGTTTAACTGCAGTTCGATACTTCTGGAAATGTCTCTCCATTTCCCTGAGCATGTCTGGCTTCGACTGCGCTCAGTCCTCAAGAGAGCCCTCCCTGATCCTGTCGAAGGGGAATTTTTACTCGGCGTGAGTCCTGTAGTAAGATAGACCCAGTGCATCCCCGATCGTTATGAAGTTAAACAGTAAAAACCTCCAGGAGCGTACCGACATCCTCTACGATGCTATTGTGGCAGGGGGGGGCGCAGGAGGACTTTCTGCCGCCATCTACCTAGCCCGTTACGGTTTGAAATGCCTCGTCATCGAAAAGGGCAAGGGGCGATCGTTTTGGATGCAAGAACTACGCAATTACTACGGTGTTCCTCCTACTGCTCCAGGGCGAGAATTACAAAAACACGGCATGGAAATGGCTCTACACTGGGGAGCAGATTACCTGCGCGGCTATGTGGAAGATGTCGCCGATCGGTCGGATCACTTAGAAGTAAAAGTAAAAGTCGGCAAAGAAAATAGCATCTATCCTGTGTTCAAAGGCAAATACCTAGTGGCTGCTACGGGTATTATCGATATTCTGCCCAAACTGGATAACATGCAGAACGTCTATGATTATGCCGGTTACACACTCCATGTCTGCATGATCTGCGACGGTTTTGACATGTGGGATCAAAAAGCTATTCTGATTGTGCAGCGGGAACCGCAAATTGAAGCGGCATTTGTCCTGAGTTGGTTTACGCCCTACATCACAGTTTTGACCCACGGGCAGTGTGAAGTCAGCCCTGAGATGCGCGCCAAACTGCAAGAGCACGGCTATCCCCTGATTGAAACCCCGATCGCGCGGTTTTTGGGGGAAAATCACCACCTCCAGGGAGTAGAGTTCACTGACGGCAGCACAATTGAATGCACAACGGGGCTGATCAACATGGGGTCAATTTACCACAATCATTACCTCAAGGGCATTCCCGAACTTACCTGGGAA
>PHFO01000119.1 GCA_002861535.1 Cyanobacteria bacterium M5B4
GTTTCTTGATTCTATTAACATTTTTTTATACTCCTATTGTTGAACTTCCAAACTGGTATCGTGAAGAATAAGCTACTTTTTTATTCACCCGCAAGATTCTATCTACTGTTATTTTTTGTTTCCATGGCGGAGCCTGCAAACTATTGGGAACAAATGCTTTTGATAGATTCTCTGATCTTTGCATTAAACTAGACTTCGACTGAGCTTGAATTAATTTTTGCATAAAGTTGGTGGTCATTTGTTTAACTCCCTGTAATCGCAAATCTCAGAGAAAATCCAACTAACACGATCGATAACGGAGCGCTTATACCACCCCCCCATTTAACTACATCCCAGGTGCGGTCTTGCCACTTTTGCGAAAGATTAAACTCACGGGATAGTTCTTGTACTTGTATCTTTACTCCTTCAAGGTCTGTCTTTAGACCGCTTACATCGGTTTTTAGTCCATCCACATCATTTTTGAGGGCATTTACGTCAGATTTTAAGCCATTCACATCAGTTTTTAGCTCATCTACATCGAATTTGAGAGCACCCACATCAGCTTTCAATCCCTGAACCTCATGCTTAATTTCATCGAGTCCTCCCCTAAACCCCGACAATTCTTGACGGACTTCGTTATGCACATCTTCACCCATTTGGCGAATATCGCTACGGAGTTCTCGCAGTACATCGGCTAGGGTTAGTTCGGGCATGGTTTTAGCAGGAGTGGTTATTGGGAGCACGGTAACGATCGATTTATATTTAAGCATACAAAGTGACAAATTTTCTACGAACTTGAGTTCTAATAGTATTATTGTTGTCTGACTGTGATGCTATGGGATCGCTAGTATTGTGTTTTATTTTGTTGATTTACTTTGTTTGTCCTGTTGTTTGGGCAGATTCTTTATCTTTTAGTCATTCTGTTTTACAGGGGAAAAACTTTGCCAGACAAGACTTAAGGGCTTCTGGGTTTGCTAATGCCAATATGGAAGGGGCGGATTTTTCCTATGCCCAATTGCAAGGGGCGGTTTTTAGTGCGTCTATTCTCCGCAATGCCAATCTCCGGGGCGCGGATTTTAGTTATGGTATGTTAGACCAAGCAGACTTTGCCAATGCGGATCTGCGGGACGCGATTTTGGTGGATACGATCATGCTCCGTAGCACTTTCGACTACACCCAAATTGCAGGGGCAGACTTTAGCGGCGCTATTTTAGACCAGAGCCAAGTCAAGTGGCTGTGCCGGAGGGCTTCGGGGACTAACCCTACTACAGGAGTAGATACAAGGGAATCTTTAGGGTGTGACTAGGGGTTAACTTCGATCGCTGTCCAGGTGTCTTGGTCTTGGCATTGATAGATTGTGCGGGTTTGGGGATTCCCCCTCAAGTTGAGGTGGTCTACATGGTTAGGGGTGAGCAGAAGTAAACAAAAGTTGGCGGGGGGATCGCTGGTTTGACATTCTCTGACAAACTCTTCTGCTTGGCGCGGTTTACCAGGTTCTGCCCAGAAAAATTGTGCTTTTGCTTTTGGGGATAGTTCCTGCCACTGGTTCTGCCGATCGGGATCGGTGTAGTCAATCAGTTGTAACGATCCTGCCAGCCGAAATTGTTCCCTAGTTTTGGGGAAATACCAGCATATCTCGCCGTAGGGATTGCTTTTAATATCTTCTGCTTTAGCCGATCGTTTGTCTGTGATCAAGCGGATGATGTTTGTATCCCGCAAAAAACCACGAAACACGATCGTGCGGTTGTGGGGCAGACCCTGGGGTGAAACTGTTGCCAATTGTAGGTAGCGGGCATGGGGTTCGCGGTGATAGTGGAGTGCCCTTGCCAAGACCGATCGCCAAGATACATTCATAGAAACATTGCTAGACTTCCCCCATGCTACATGGGCAGAATTACAAAGATAAAGTTAACAACTCCTTCCTAAGAAACAGACTTACAAGCTCCCTTCGACAGGCTCAGGGAGTACAGGCAGGGGAGAAGGGATTGAGGGGAATTTTAGTATGAACAAAAAAGAAAAACACGATCGTTCAGAAAAGATGTTAAAAATCGATTCTGCATTTTATGTTAGTGGCGTTCTAATGTATGGGTGTACTACTTGTCTGCTAAGATGAGTTTGATTTTCTGATAGTTCGATCATGCGCGTTTCTCTCCGTTGGCTCCGAGAATTGGTTGACTTTGACCTCGACCCTAGTGCTTTAGCTGAAAAATTAACGATGGCAGGGTTTGAAGTAGAAGATATAGAAGACCGATCGGGGTGGGCTGAGGGTGTTGTAGTAGGCACGATCCTAGAAGCAAATCGCCATCCCAACGCTGATAAATTACAAGTGTGTCGCGTAGATGTGGGGCAGGCGGAACCGCTCCAGATTGTCTGCGGGGCGGCTAATGCCAGGGCGGGGTTGTATGTGCCGGTGGCTACTGTAGGCACGTTTTTACCGAAGGCGGGGGAAGGGCTAAAAATTAAAGCATCCAAATTAAGGGGCGAACGATCGGAGGGTATGATCTGCTCCCTGGCGGAATTGGGCTTGGAGAAGGAATCTTCGGGTATCCATGAGTTTGAACCAGGGTTGGAATTGGGGACTGATGTCCGTCCTTTGTTGGGCTTGGATGATGTGATTTTGGATGTGACTTCTACGGCGAATCGGGCTGATGCCCTGAGTATGGTGGGCATTGCGAGGGAAGTGGCTGCCTTAACGGGCGGGACATTACATCTGCCCCAGGTGCCCAGCCCCGATCGGGTGGTGGGGGACTGGCTGACGATCGAGGATAGCAAAGCCTGCCCTGCCTACATCGGCACGGTAGTGGAAGGGGTAAAGGTTGCACCCAGTCCCCTATGGTTGCAACAAAAGTTAAAAGCCTCTGGCATGCGCCCCATCAATAATGTTGTCGATATTACTAACTATATTTTGCTCCTGTGGGGACAGCCCCTCCACAGTTTCGATCGGGCACAGTTAGACCCGGATTTGCACATTGTGGTCAAGTTTGCGACCAAGGGACAAACCTTCAAAACATTAGATGGAGAGGAACGCACCCTAGAGTCGGTCAACTTGTTAATTACCAGCAACGATCGTCCTGTAGCTCTGGCGGGGGTGATGGGGGGAGAAGCCAGTGGGGTCACAGAAAATACGACTAGCATAATGTTAGAAGCAGCTCTGTTTGATCAAGCGGTGATTCGCCGATCGGCAAGGAGCCAGGGACTGCGCACGGAGGCATCGGCGCGCTATGAGCGGGGGGTGAACCAAGCTACCCTAGAACTGGCTTCTGATCACGCTTTGCATCTGTTGCAAACATTGACAGGAGGACAGATTAAAGAGCAGGCAAGGATCGACAGTAGGCAACAACTCACTAGAACGATCGAGTTGTCTTTAGCGCAGGTGCAGGCGGTTTTAGGCACTCTCACGGAAGAGATGGCAGAGATTACCGGTCAAATTGTGGAAGATAGTCTCACTCGGTTGGGATTTGTCTTAACAGTGCTTCCCCATGAGACTTGGCAAGTAGAAGTTCCTCCCTATCGTTATAGTGATATTGAAAGACCGATCGATTTAATTGAAGAAATCGCTAGGATTTATGGATACGATCAATTTACAGAGAATTTACCGCCTCTGACGATCGGCGGCTACTTGCCCCCAGAGCAGGAGTTTTTGCGTCAGTTACGATCCTGTTTGATGGGTTTAGGACTGACAGAAGTTTTACATAATTCCCTGCGTTTGCCTAGTGATTTGCAAGACCATCAAATAATTTTGACTAATCCCATTGCCCAGGAATATAGCGCCCTGCGCGGAGATTTGATCAGCGGTTTACTCGATGCTGCTGTTTTTAATTTGAGTCAGGGGAACGGTGTTTTACAGGGCTTTGAAATCGGGCGCGTCTTTCGTTTGGAAGCAGGAGAGCTGATGGAAAGTGATCACGTGGCGGGCATCATGGGTACCAGACTCGATCGCACTTGGCGACCCCAGCCGCCCATGGATTGGTTTATGGCGAAGGGTTTGTTAGAAGTGGTCTTCCAGCGGTTTAAGTTGGCGGTAGAGTTTCAACCCGATCGTAAAGATGAACGCCTCCATCCCGGCAGAACGGCATCTTTATGGATCAACGGCGATCGGTTGGGTACTTTTGGGCAAATTCATCCCCAATACGCCAACGAAAGAGAATTACCGGAAGAAGTTTATTTATTTGAACTAGATTTAGAGCTTTTATACAATATCATTCTCGATCGTTCTACACCGGTCTTTCATCCTTTTTCTACTTTCCCTGCCAGCGATCGGGATATTGCTTTCTTTGCTAAGTCTGATACTTCTGTAGGAGAGATCAAACGATCGATTGTTCTTACTGCTGGCAGTCTTTTAGAGAATGTATCTTTGTTTGACGAATATAAGGGGGAAGGAGTACCAGAAGGACATCGTAGTTTAGCTTTTCGTTTAGTTTATCGTTTACCCGATCGCACTTTAACTGATGAAGATGTCAATCCTGTCCATCAAAAAGTAAGAGACATGTTAGAAGAAAAGTTCTCTGTCATTTTACGGAGTTAAGCATGAAAGTCGCCTATTTTGATTGCCCGACGGGAATTGCCGGGGATATGTGTCTAGCGGCTCTGCTCCACTGCGGCTTACCGTTGGAGTATTTACACAATGTGTTAGACAGCTTGGGAATTAGGGATAAAGTCACGATCGCGCCCCAGACCGTCCTGCGCCGGGGACAGTCTGCCACCCACCTCCAAGTCACTATTGCCGACCACCATCACCACCGCCATCTGCCCGAAATTGCCGAGATGATTCAGCGATCGGGCTTACCGCCTGTAGTGCAAAGCCTCAGTCTCCAAGTGTTTCAAGAGCTAGCGGAAGCAGAGGGCAAAGTGCATAATCTCCCCCCCGATCGGGTTCATTTCCATGAAGTAGGTGCCCTAGATGCCATTTTGGATATTGTGGGCACCTGCGCCGGTCTGCACTGGTTCGGCATTGACAAGATTTATAGCTCGCCCTTGCCCAAGGGGGGCGGTACGGTCAACTGTGAGCACGGACGCTTGCCTGTTCCTACCCCTGCTGTTTTACAAATGTGGCAGAAGCATCAAGTCCCGATCGTGGACAACGGCATTGGCAAGGAGTTGGTTACTCCCACCGGTTGCGCCATTTTAACCGGTCTAGGAGCAAAAATCGGCACTTTCCCGCAAATGAAACTCGATCGTGTGGGTTTGGGGGCAGGCACCCAGGAACTCCCCATTCCCAATATTTTGCGATTGTGGATCGGGGAGAGTTTAACGGTTCAGTCTACCGAGACTATTACGGTGTTAGAGACCCAAGTAGATGACCTTTCCCCCCAGGTGGTGTCCTATACGGCGGAGGAATTGCTAAATCACGGAGCTTTAGATGTTTTCACCCAGCCCGTGGTGATGAAAAAAGGCAGAATCGGCACCCTGATTACCGTACTGTGTCACCCCGATCGCGCCGTAGAACTAGAGCAAATCATCTTTCGGGAAACTTCCACCCTGGGTATCCGCCGCCGCCACCAGGAGCGCACCATCCTCGATCGGAAACTCGCCCATGCCCAGACCCCCTGGGGTACTGTAGGAATAAAAATTGCCCATAGACCCGATCGGGACACGATCCAACCCGAATATGAAGACTGCGCCCGCCTCGCTAGGGAGAATAATGTCCCCCTCCGTCAGGTACAAAATTTTACCTGAGTTCGTACTAACCGCCCAGAAAGGGAGAGGGAACCCAGCGTAAGTCCTAAACTTTTTAGGCTATAAAACTCAGAACAGATCACTGCTAAAACCAACTGCAAAAGGATTTGATCAAGCGTAAGGCATGATTTTTAGTACCACAAATTTAAGGTATCTCCCCTCCATAAACCCGATCGGGACTGGATGATCAAGGGGCTGTCCTGCTTCATAGATAATTTGCCCCCATCGATCGGCTTGGGTACAGGCTTGGCTGAGCATTTCTTTGAATGACTCTGGGCTAATTTGACTGGTGCAACTAGCAGAAACTAACAGTCCGCCCGGATTTAATAACTTAATTGCCGTCGTATTCAGTTTAGTATAAGCCCGCAGAGCAGCGAAGCGATTTTGTTTGGTTTTAGCAAAACTAGGAGGGTCAAGAATAATTAGATCAAACCTCTTTTGTTGGTTGTAAAAATTATGGAGAACAGCAAAACAATCCTCAGTAATAAATTGATGCCGATCGGGGTTTAAGCCATTTAACCTAATATTAGTATCCATAGCTTCTGCCAAGCCTTTACCAATATCTATGCTAGTTACATAGAGCGCTCCTCCCCGCAGAGCATAGAGGGAAAACGCCCCCGTATAGGCAAAACAATTTAACACCGTCCGATCGGCGCTCACCCCTTCTACGTATTTGCGATTTTCCCGATGATCGAGGAATAAACCAGTCTTCTGTCCGATCGCTAAATTCACCTGAAACTTTAAGCCATATTCTAAAACTGTTAAGTCTTTAGGGGGAAATTCTCCCCACAACAATTGGGTCTTTTCCTCCCCCTCTTGGGTGCGCCACAAAATACCACTCAAACCAGTCACCTGGGGTAAAATTTTGACCAAATCTTCCCGCAATGTCCTAAAACCATCGGTATAGGTTTGAAGAACGGCATAACGATCGTATAAATCCACCGTAATACCAGGCAGTCCGTCCCCCTCCCCATAGAGCCAGCGGTAAGCCGTCGTTTTTTGGGCTCTGATCCCCGCCCGCAGTTGCCATGCTTGCTCAATTTGCCGCTTGAGCCAACCCCGATCGGGTACCTGGGAGCGGGAAAATATCCTGACCGCGATCGGGCTGCGATCGTCCCATAGTCCGTAACCCTTCCAACTGCCACACCTGACCCTGACCCACGCCCCCGAACTCAAACTCACCGGTGTAATCACATGATTACGATAAATCCAGGGATGCCCTTGGCTGAGTGACTCTCTAAGTTGGGGCGCAACCGTTACTTCTGTTATTTTAGAAACCATGGGGCAATTTTGACAC
>PHFO01000120.1 GCA_002861535.1 Cyanobacteria bacterium M5B4
AGTTATTGCTACGGCAAATATCACGCAAGTTTGGTGCTCTCCCCCCCGATCGGTCTGCTCAAATCAGCGCCCTCCCGATCGATCGTTTAGAAGAACTAGGAGAAGCCTTATTGGACTTCACCACGATCGATGACTTACTACGCCTGGCTCGATCGAGGAAATGCCATCATTTCTGGCAAAGTCCTGGAGTAAGCCTATACGAGCATGGTAGGATTCGAACCTACGACCCTCAGAACCGGAATCTGATGCTCTATCCACTGAGCTACACGCCCTCATTAACTAACTATAGCATATCTCCAAGAATTAGGACACTTCAATACCTGCCAACCAATCGATCAAGTTTTGGATTTGTTTTTCGGCGGGGAGAATGCCCAAACCTCTAACCACTACTTTGCCTGATTGAAAGACAAAACGATTTTGTAAATGACTAGGTAATTGTTCTGCTAAGGTCTTCCAGGCGGGTTCTTCGATTTTCGTTTCTAAGATGACGTTTTGTTTGTTTTCTAGTTTAATACGATGAAATCCTAGCTTTTTCGTAATCTGCTTTAGCTCCATCACCCTAAATAGTTGTTCTACAGGGCTAGGAATTTTGCCATACCTGTCTTGCCATTCTGCTGCTATCTGTTGCAGTTCTTTACGGGAATTGGCATTGACGATCGTGCGATAGGCGGTCATCTTTTGTTCATTGTCGTTAATATATTCGCTGGGAATAAAAGCAGTAATTGGCAGATCGATTTGGGTGTCCTCCACGGCGATTATCTTAGAGCCGCGTATTTCTTGGATGGCTTCTTGTAACATGGTCATGTAAAGATCAAACCCGATCGCGTCCATCTGTCCTGATTGTTCTGCTCCTAAGACATTGCCTACGCCTCTGATTTCCATATCTCTGGTGGCTAACTGATAGCCAGAACCGAGTTGGGTAAACTCTTGAATTGCCCTTAGTCTTTCTTTGGCGACGGGGGTAAGTTCGCCTTTCTCTTGATAAAGTAACCAGGCATGGGCTTGAATGCCGGCTCTGCCTACCCTTCCCCGCAGTTGATAGAGTTGGGAAAGACCAAATTTTTGTGCTTCTTCGATCACGATCGTGTTTACCCTTGGTATATCTAAGCCTGATTCGATGATCGTTGTACAGACTAAGATATCAGCTTCACCACTGTTAAATGTGAGCATTGTTGTTTCTAACTCTGCCTCTGGCATTTGTCCATGGGCAATAGCAATACGCACCCCAGGAATCATAGCTCTAATTTTGGCAGATACTTCTTCTATTCCTTCTACACGAGGAACAACGTAAAAGACTTGTCCCCCCCGATCGAGTTCTTGTCTGATCGCAGCTCTAACCGCGTCTTCATTGTAACGTAAGAGATGGGTTTTGATCGATCGGCGGGAAGGCGGCGGAGTCATGATTAGGCTCATCTCCCTCACACCAGAAAGTGCCATATAGAGGGTGCGCGGGATGGGGGTAGCAGATAAAGTTAAGACATCTATTTCGGTTTTGAGGGTTTTGATCTTTTCTTTTTGAGCTACACCAAAGCGTTGTTCTTCGTCTATGACTAACAGACCAATGTCTTTATAGCTTACATCTTTGGACAGGAGTTGATGAGTACCAACGACAATATCTATCTCGCCTGTCTTGAGTTTAGCGATCGTTTCTTTCCTTTCACTGGCAGACTTAAATCGGTTTAACAAGGCAATAGTAATGGGATAGGGGGCAAATCTTTCTTGTAAAGTATGATAATGTTGTTGGGCTAGAATGGTGGTGGGGACTAGCATAGCCACCTGTTTCCCCGCTAGAACTGCCTTAAATATAGCTCTTACCGCTACTTCTGTTTTACCAAAACCAACATCACCACACACTAAACGATCCATTGGTCTTTCACTTTCCATGTCTTTTTTGACATCTTCGGTTGCTTTTAATTGATCGGGTGTGGGTTGATAGGGGAAAGAGTCTTCCATTTCTATTTGCCAGGGACTGTCAGGGGGAAAAGCAAACCCCTTTTGCTCCGATCGTTTGGCGTAAAGTTCTAACAGATCAAATGCTAGTTTACGGATTGCTTTTTTAGCTTTATTGGTAGCATTGATCCAAGCTTTTCCTCCTAGTTTACCGATCGTTGGTTGTTCATCGGTCATACCCCGATAGCGGGAGAGAGATGCCAATTGATCGGCGGCTACTCTTAGTAAACCATCTTCGTATTGCAGGACTATGTATTCCCTAGTTTCCTGATTGATAGTTAATCTTTCTAGCTTGAGAAATTTACCAATGCCATGGTTACGATGGACAACAAAGTCTCCAGGGGATAATTTGTTAGGATCGACTTGTTTAGAAGCAGCGCGCCTGCGTTTGCGCACATAGGAAGCAGTACCTAAACTGTGCTGTCCAAAAAACTCCCGATCGGTGACAATTACTATTCTAAATAAAGGGAAGAAAAAACCCTGAATTTCTGCTGTGCCTACATATTTAATGCCTACGGGTGTGCGGCTCTGATGCAGTTTCTCGATCGTATAATAGTCCTTGGGATTAGGAACAAATTGGGCGGGACAGTCATGTTCTTGGAGCAGGGAAACTGCCCTAGAAGGCTGGGCGGAAATTATAGTAGTATGGCAGCCCTGAGTGCGATATTCCCTTAATAATTTAGCTAAATTGCCGAATTGGTGGGGAATAACGGGTAACGATCGGCAACTGAGATTGATATGGGTATCTATTTCTAATTCTGTTACATTAATAGTAGTAAAATTATTGCTAACGGCTGAGACTATACTAGCAAAGTGGCGGTGTAAGTTTGCCCCCTCTGGGGCAATTTGACAGGAAAATTCATACCAAGTTTGGCAGTGGGCATGACAGTGATTTAATTCATCAAATACCACGATCGTTGTTTTCTCTAAATAGTCCAATAGAGAGGCACTAGCCCCACTAGGAACTGCCTGGTGAGATTCTCCTAAAATTTGTTCAAAACTGACAGGAGTTAAAACTACACCGGTAATATTGTCTAACGTCTTTTGACTGGCAGGATCAAACTCTCTAATTCGTTCGACTTTGTCACCAAACCAATCTATTCTGACGGGTAGTTCATTCATTACTGGAAAGATGTCGATAATGTCGCCTCTTCTACTCCATTCTCCTTCATTTTCTACAAGACTTGTACGCTGGTAGCCAAGATTGGTCAACTCGGCGCAAATGTTAGTCAAACTTGCTTCCGCTCCTACTGTCAAAGCTAAACAATGACCAGCAAATTCTTCTGGAGTAGGTAAATGAGTCTGCAATGCCCGATCGGTGCAAACGATCGCTCTTTGTTTTTGCTGGTATAACAAATCCCCTAAGACCTGCATTTGTCCCCAGGTTCTTTCTGTGTCAGGCACATAGGGTTCGTAGGGCAAGGCATCAGAAGTAGGATAGAAAAAGACAGAAGACCATCCCATCATTTCCAATTGCACTGCCCAACGACTCGCTTCTTCTAGGGTGGAAGTAATTACTAAAAGACTGTTTTCCTCTGCTAAAATTGTGGCGATCAAGCCCTTGGCAATACGATTTAGCCCACTCAAGTTCAGCGATCGATTGGTTTTGAGCTTCTCTCGTAACTCATCGACAAAGGGCGATCGGGAAATGGAACGAAGGACAGAAGTAAGAGCCATAGGTTTATGTTTTCGATTTTAGGGAATCACAGGATTTCGATTTTAATACAATTGCTTCTAGTTGACAGACTAACCACAGGATTGCCCCTCTGAAAATTTTCCTCGCCATGGACTTACGCTGCTTTTTCTGAAACCCTCACCCTAAAGGAGAGGGATGAGGGGAATTTTTATGTTGCGTAAGTCCTGGTAATATTTATTTTATAGTTCTATGTATTTTATTATGAGTTTACATAGGTTAATTTACTTAAGCTATGCCCGCCCTGGGATTGGTTACACAGACCTGCGCCAGATTATGGATAAGTCTGAGGTGAATAATATGAAGGCAGGGGTGACAGGGATGCTCTGTTTTGGTAATAATGTATTTTTACAGATTTTGGAGGGGAATCGTAAGGTTGTCAATCAGACCTACAGTCGTATTGCCAAGGACGATCGCCATCATAGCCCAGAAATTATTGACTTTAGAGCGATCGAGCACCGTCATTTTGGTGAATGGTCGATGAAGTTAGTGCAGTTAGATGAAATGACTTCTGGTAGTTTTAGGCAATTGATCTTTAAGTTTTCTGATGTGCAAAGCTTTGTACCGGAAACAATGACGGCTGAACAGTGTTTTCAGTTTATGAAGGAACTCTATGTCTTATCTTCTGTGGTTTAGTTTGTTATTTATCTTTAATGTTGCCGCGGCTCTGGCGCAGCCCTGGGAGGTTGCCGGTCAGGTGGTTCTTACTTTTGCAGATGGTCAGTCGGACAGCAGAATTAACGAATTAAACGATCGTTTACGCCAGATTGTCCCTAACCTTGGTTTGAATGAAAGTTGGAATGTTTCTCCAAGAGGCGTCTTCGTTAATGTAACAGAGAAAAACTCTAAAGACCCAAAAGCAAAACCTAAGACTAGTAAAAGACTACAGTCGATCGAGTTATTGCTAAATAATAATCTATTGTTAACGGTGACAGAAACCGATGTTATGGCTCAAGGGGCTTCATCTTTAGAGAGATTAGCCAACGAATGGACAAATAACCTCAATCAGTTTTTGCGACAACCGCAAACTAAACGTCATCTTTATCTGTTGCATGCTGTGCCGCAACAGTTATCCTATGGGGGTAAAATTTACCGCTTATCCACGGATGTCATTCCCGATCGGGTTTGTTTCGCACCAATGGCTTGCAGTTAGAGGGTCGTGTCATTTTTTGGGAAGTGCCCGCTAACGATCGGACTTATCTGTTAGACAGTAAGACCAAAGAAGACATTGCTAAAGTAGCTCAGAATGCCGATCGCATTTTTATCTTCGATCCTAAAGTGCAATTTGTGGCTTACCTTAGAGCTGGTTCATAATTGCTAACATAAAATAGAGTGATTCCCGTTATGTCGGTTATGGAAAGTAACTTTATCGATCAATTTGATGTGGTAGTGGTGGGGGCTGGTCATGCCGGTTGTGAGGCGGCGTTGGCGGCGGCACGACTGGGGGCAAAAACTCTGTTACTGACTCTCAACCTCGATCGGATTGCCTGGCAGCCCTGTAATCCGGCGGTGGGGGGGCCAGCCAAGTCCCAGCTTGTCCATGAAGTGGACGCTCTGGGGGGAGAAATCGGCAAAATTACTGACCGCACGTACTTACAAAAACGTATCCTCAACCGATCGCGGGGGCCGGCGGTATGGGCTTTGCGGGCGCAGACGGACAAGCGGGAATATGCCAGGGAAATGAAAAAGGTGGTTGAAAATCAGCCCAACCTCTATCTGCGGGAGGGGACGGTGGTAGATTTAATCGTTAAAAACGATCGGGTGCAGGGTGTCACAACCCAGTTTGGTGTGTCCTACGGCTGTCAAGCCGTGATTTTAACTACAGGCACATTTTTGAATGGCAAAATTTGGGTAGGAAACCGATCGATGGCGGCGGGCAGAGCGGGAGAATTTGCTGTAACCGGCTTGACGGAGACCTTGCAATCCTTTGGCTTTATTGCCGATCGGTTAAAAACCGGTACTCCTGCCAGAGTGGACAAGCGCACGGTCGATTACAGTCGCATGGAAGTCCAGCCCCCCGATGAAGAGCACAACTGGTTTAGTTTTGACCCCCGTGCCTGGCAGATCAAAGAACAAATGAACTGTTATCTGACAAGAACAACGGCAGTTACCCATCGTTTAATTAAAGATAACCTCCATCTTTCACCGGTCTATGGGGGGTTGATCGACGCGAAGGGTCCCCGTTATTGCCCTAGCATTGAAGATAAGATTGTCCGGTTTGCTGACAAAGAAAGTCATCAAATTTTCATCGAACCGGAGGGCAGAGATATTCCTGAGCTTTACATCCAGGGTTTTTCTACCGGATTTCCTGAGTATTTGCAACTGCAACTCTTACGCACCCTACCAGGCTTAGAAAACTGTCAGATGTTGCGCGCCGCCTATGCGGTGGAATACGACTATTTGCCTGCTACCCAGTGCTTTCCTACTTTAATGACAAAAAAATAGCAGGTTTGTTTTGTGCGGGGCAGATCAACGGCACAACGGGTTACGAAGAAGCTGCCGCCCAGGGAATTGTGGCAGGAATTAACAGTGCCCTCTATGCCCAAAACCGATCGATGATCACTCTTGCGCGGGAATCTAGTTACATCGGTACGCTGATCGATGACCTCTGCACGAAGGAGTTAAGAGAACCCTATCGGATGTTAACTAGCCGATCGGAATATCGCTTATTATTACGATCGGACAATGCCGACCAGCGTTTAACACCCCTGGGTAGAGAAGTAGGTCTAATTGATGACGAAAGATGGTCATTATTCACCACAAAACAAGAACATATTAAAACAGAAATAACAAGACTACAAACCAATCGCATCAAAGAAAATGACCCCCTCAGTCAGACGATCTTGCAAGAGACAGGACAGGCAATTAAGAGTGCTGTTACCCTTGCCGAACTGTTGCGCCGGCAGGGCATTAGTTATGTCGATCTCGATCGGTATAAGTTAGGTAACTCCGACCTTTCTGAGATCGAAAAGAAGGTAGTAGAGGTAGAAATTAAATATGAAGGCTACATCCAACGGCAACAACATCAAATCGAGGCTATAGCTCGTCAGGGAGAACGGAAGTTACCCCCTGGTTTGGACTACGCCGCGATCGATACCCTATCGAAGGAATCGCGGGAGAAATTGGCAAAAGTTCAACCCCTGACGATCGGTCAAGCAAGCCGGATTGGTGGAGTAAACCCCGCCGACATCAATGCTCTAATTGTGCACTTAGAGCTGAGTCAACTTAAAGAAACCTCTAGGGCGTG
>PHFO01000121.1 GCA_002861535.1 Cyanobacteria bacterium M5B4
AACAGTATAAAAAAACACAAAAAATAAATAAATTTTAGTTCATTTATGTTAATTGAGCCATGAAGTTTTCAATTGCTTTAATGCGGTGTTCATATTGATTAGGGGCATTATTGGTAATTGTTTTTAGGGTAAATAGTAATGTTCCAGCCATTTGGTATTCTTGATCTCGAATGTGCAGATCGATCAAGTCTAAATATGCTGTAACATAGTTAGGATCAATGAAAGTCATTCGCCTCAGATATTCTTTAGCATCTTCTAACCTGTCTTGCTCTTCAGCGATTTGGGCTAAAATACCCAGAGCTGGTAGACTACTGGAATCAATTTCTAGGATGTGATGACATAGTTTTATTGCTTTCTCATAATTTGCTTGATTTGCGTAGGACTGAGCAATTAAGATTAGAGCTTCTTGATCTTGAGGGTTAAGATTTAACCAGTCTTGTAAATAACCGATCGTTTCTTGGTATTTTCCTTCCTCAAAGGACTGTTTGCCTAGTTCTTTTGAGTTTGGTGTTATCACAAATAAGTCGTCTTTAAGTGCAATCTCAGAGGATTTACTAGATGGCATTTCATAAACTAAAGACTCAGAAAAGGTTAAAACCTGTAGAGGGGTAATCTCTTGTTCTTGTAATTCGGTATGTCCTGTGATTAATCGTCCCCCTGGCCGCAAAAGTTCGAATGAATTTAGTCAATACAGTGGCGATTTTATCCCGATCGAAATAGATAAAGACATTGCGGCAAATGATTAAATCAACAGAACCGATCGGGAAGAATGATATTTCATCTGCTACTAGATTGCATTGATAAAATTTGACTCTTTTCTTTACGGATTCAATAATCTCCCATCCTTCTAGTTTGTGGCGAAAATAAACCGATCGGTAATGGTTTTCCACCCCCCGAAATGACCACTGGGGGTATATTCCCTTTCTGGCTTTGCTAATTGCTTCAATGTTAATATCTACACCCACTAAGTTGATATTCCAGTTGTCTAAATTAGGTATTAGTTCTCCTAAAATGATTGCTAAAGAATATACTTCTTCTCCAGTAGAGCAACCTGCACTGAGAATATTCAAGGTTGTACTGTCTTTGTTTTTTTGAATGGCATCTGGTAAAAGATGGTGCTTTAGTAAGTTAATCTGCCCCCGATCGCGGAAAAAGTAGCTTTCTCCTGTGGTGATAAAACTAATAAGGTGATCCCATTCGGATTTATGTTTATCACAGTTTTGGCTAAGTATGTCTAGATATTCTCGATCGTTTTTTAGAGCCAGGGCTTTGATTCTTTGGGATAGTTTTTGACTGAGTTTCGCCCTATCTTCTGCTCGGATTTTAATACCTGTTTTTGCTAAAGTTAGTAAAACAATCCTTTCAAGGGTATCAGGACTTATCATTTGTGATTAGAGTGTGACTTTTTAGACATTGTACCAGTCGTGATACTTCTGCAGGGAACTTTCGACCCTGCAACACTATTCTTGAAAAGGGCTATTCTTAGTGTTACGATCAATTCAGCCTAATTTAGGAGATGGCAGATGTATCGGTTCCAAGTAAGGGCAAATACCCAACCCGGAGAATTTATTGCCATCGTCGGCTCAGCGCCTATCTTGGGTATGTGGTCGCCGCAGCAGGCACTCCCCCTATCTACCAACGCCGATCGTTATCCCCTGTGGTCGATCGAGCTTGATCCGAGTCAGTTGATCACTGCCGAAGGTCGTCTGGAGTATCAATATCTCCATGTCAAGGCTGAAACTAAAATTGAATGGGAATCTAAAGCGAAAAATCGGGCAGTCCCGATCGAGCCTACCCCGGAAATGTTGGTGATTGACAATGGCTATTGGGGCACGATCGAACCCTATTGTTACGGTTACTATGAACAGGGAATTGCCCCGATCGTTTTACCCCAGGCACCCCAGGGCTTAAAAATTGTCATTGTCGGCAGTTCGGTGGCTGCTGGTTGCAGCGCTTGGAAGTTGAGGGGGTGGAGTTGGCTTTTACAACAGGAATTACATCGCCGGTTTGGGCATCAGGTGCTAGTCCATGCCAAATTAGGAGCAAATGTGACTAACATAATTGACTGGTTTGGGGATTTGGTGACACCCCATCGTCCTGACATAGTGATTATTGCTCTATCCCTGGGGAATGAGGGTCTAGTTCATGCTCCTAGTCACGAATACAAAGCAATTCAACGCCGATTTGAGAGTGGTTTACAAAAACTGATCGATATGACCCGATCGGCGGGGGCATTACCCATGCTAGGGGGGCTTTATCCCAACGGGCATTACAACAAAGACCATTACAACATTCTGTTAGAAACTCACCACCGCATGATGTGTTGGGAGGTGCCGGTGTTTAATTGGTTAAATGTTTTAGATAATGAACAAGGCAGATGGAAGACTGGCATCTCCTTTGACCATGCCCATCCCAATACAGAAGGGCACAGATTGATGTTTACTGCTATTCCTTTGGACTTGTTTGCCATCGATCGGCAACAATTAGAACAACAAAAACGGGCGATTGCCTCTACCCAAGAAGTGACTGTGTTTAGTGATGACCAAGGTTTTCATCTCTTAGTCAATCCTAAGACGAAGAGTTTACGCATTATCAATGCCACTAGACATCCCTATATTATTTCTCCTAGCTGGACAGAATTACAAGAACAGATCAAGACAAAAGCGAATCTTTTACCAGGAATTTATACGAGTAAACAGCAGCAAAATTATCCCCTATCCTTTTTTGTCAAAGGCGATCGCACGATCGAGACGGTGCTGGAAATACCAGCAGGCAGTGACATTGAATACCAGGCTACCTTTCATTTGTTTTCTCCTAAAGCCTGTCAAATCCTGTTTTATGACGGACAAATTGGACTGCTCAAAGAAAATGAACACAGTCTCAGGGTGTTAAACGAAACTGACCACGAGTACAACATCCATCCTATGTGGAAGGAGGTGCGTAGTGCTCTCAAATCTATGCCCCCTGGGGTCTACACCGATACCCTGCAACCGGAAGCGCCCTTCCGTACGATGATGATCGGGAAAGATGGGCTAGAAAGTCGGATTAAAGCTCAACCCAAGTCATCCATGATTTTCGCTTACCGATCGGAGTTGTCTGCCCTATCCCGCGTCGGTATTATTCCCCTGGGCGATCGGTGTGCCGTGAGAATGTTGTTATACAAGTTAGAGCTAGATGGTCCCGCCTATCCCTTTGATCTAACTCGCACGACTTTGTTAAGTGATGTGGCAGACATTATCGAAAATCGTTTTTATGATATGTGGAATCCCGATTATTTGCGTTACAACTTCCACGAAAGACGGATGTATCATACCAAATGGACTGGTTTGTCCTTTGCCCATGAGGTGGAAGATAACGATGCCAATATGTATCCCGTGTTTGAACGGATGAAGATGCGTTATACCAGCCGATCGGAGCGGTTTTGGTACACTTTGTCCCATGCCAACGAGTTGTTGTTTATTCGGACTGGGGTCGCCGATCGAGCTAGTGTGATTGACATTGTGGAAAAATTAGAACGACTATGTAACAACAAGCCTTTTCGTTTTATGCTTATTTCTCTGCAAGACGGCAGAGATGTGGCAGATATTCCCCATGTTTTGCACTATTGTTTTGATTTCAATCCCGATCGGATGTACAACGATGAGGCTTACTGGATGGAATGTGCTAAGACCATGGGCAGTATTTTAGAGTCTTTGGGTGTTTCCAGTCGGAATTTGTTTTGGTGTCCCCCCAAGGTATCGGCAGAGGCATGACAAACTTGCCCCAAACAAAGATCATTGTGGCGTTAGATGTACCAACTTTTGCGGCGGCAAAAGCTTGGATCGATCGGTTGTCGGATGTGATTTTTTGGAAGGTGGGTTTAGAACTTTTCATTGCCGATGGGCAAAGGGTATTAAATTACTTAAAAGAAAAACAAAAACGCATCTTTTTAGACCTCAAACTCCATGACATTCCTAACACTGTTGCCCGTGCCTGCCAAGTAGCAAGTAGCTATGAAGTAGATTTTTTAACCGTCCATACTGCGGGCGGAAAGGAAATGTTACGGTGTGCTCAGGAAGCTATCAGCAATTCATCGACTAAACTATTGGCTGTGACAGTATTAACAAGTTTGACCGATCGGGATTTGCTGGACTTGAAAGTGTCAATGTCGTTGCCAGAATATGTCATTCATCTTGCTAAAATCTCCCAGGAACTTGGCTTGGCGGGAGTCGTCTGTTCCCCCCAGGAATTACAATCTTTACGTTCTATGCTAACTTCTCACTTTTTGCTGGTGACCCCAGGCATTCGCTTCCCAGGGGATGCGCACCAAGACCAACAAAGATTTAGCACTCCGTCTCAAGCCTTCCGTAATGGGGCTGATTATATTGTGGTGGGGCGATCGGTGCTCCAAGGGGCAAATCCAGAGGCAATTTGGGCAAACCTCTGTGCCGAAGTTCGATAAATTAAAAACAGGATTTCCTAGCAAACCAGGAAAAGCTCGCAGGGAATTATTCGTAAACTTGCCTGGAAAAGACTAGTTTTCTAGGCGATATTGTCAGATAAAGCAAATAAGGAGCTAACAGAAATGGCATTTATTCAAGGCAGTGCAGGCAACGATGTCCTCGATGGAACTCCCCTAGGAGATGAGATTTTAGGAGTTGCAGGTAATGATTTTATCCGCGGCTTAGGCGGTAATGACATTATTGATGGCGGTGACGGGGACGACACTATCAACGGTAATGAAGGGAATGATTTTGTCCAGGGCGGCAGGGGCAACGATTTTGTCTACGGCGGTCAAGGAGATGATGTCGTTGTTGGTGGCGAAGGTAATGATAACGTCAACGGCAACAAGGGTAACGACCTAGTTCTAGGGGGAGCTGGCAATGACACCGTCAGGGGCGGTCAGGATAACGATACTGTTCTGGGCGGCGACGGCAACGATGTCCTCTACGGCGACCTGGGAGTTGATGAGCTGATCGGCGGCAGTGGCATTGATGTGTATGTGCTCCAGGTGGGCAAGGGCGTAGACACGATCGTGGACTTTACTCTAGGGGAAGATTGGTTTGGTTTGGATTCCCTAGAGGGGGGCGGAGCGCTCAACTTTGCTAGCTTGGCTTTTACCCAGTCCGGCAACAACGTCAATATATCGGTGGCGGGGCAGGTAATTGCCATTGTACGTAATGCCAAGAGTTCCGATTTTACGGAGGAGTTATTTACCACGGATTTGACTGCCAAGACAGCGCCGCCTGCTATTGTGCGGGGCAATACGATCACGGGCAGTGCTTTGGATGATCTGATCGGCGCAGTCAGTGGGGCGGGAGTCACCGGTACGCCAGGCAACACTGCTACTAATCAAAGCGACACGATCGCGGGGTTAGGAGGCAACGACACGATCGATGGTTTGGGGGGTAATGACCAGATCAACGGCGGTGACGGCAACGACCAGATCAACGGCGGCGATGGCAATGACACTCTCCTCGGCGAAGCTGGCAACGACACCCTCCTGGGGGGCAACGGCAACGACAGTCTCAACGGCGGTACGGGCAACGATGTCCTTTATCCCGGAGCGGGCAACACTACAGTTACAGGGGGAGCCGGTTTAGATGTAATTGTGTTGGAGCCTAACACTACTACGATCGTTACCGACTTCAACAGCAGTGAAGATTACTTGGGACTGTCCGGTCTTGCCAGGGGGAGCATCACCGTAGAACAATCGGGACCTAATACTATTATTCGCCTCAATCCTTCCCGCCAGGTGTTGGCTACGCTGGTCAATGTGGATTCCTCTACGATTACCGATCGTAACTTCACGACGGACTTAACAGCGCCCACCAATGCCCCCATTTTCATTCCCGGCAACCAAATTGGGGGCACGATCGGCAATGACCTGATCGGCTTAACTTCTTCAGCGGGAGTAACAGGCTTACCAGGCAACACAGCTACCAACGGGAACGACACCATCAGTGGCATTCAGGGCAACGACACGATTAACGGCTTAGGGGGCAATGACTTCATCGATGGCGGCGACGGCAACGACCTCCTTAACGGCGGCGACGGTAACGATAGCCTCAACGGTGGTTTTGGCAACGACACCCTAGAAGGCGGCAACGGCAACGACAGCCTCATCGGTGGCCCTGGTAACGACATTCTCAATCCAGGGGAAGGCAACGACACGGTCACAGGGGGAGTCGATCGGGATGTGTTTGTTCTAGCCCCCCGTACCGAGCCGGTAGTAATTACGGACTTTACCCCTGTAGATGACTTTATCGCCCTCACCAATGGTCTTTCTACTTCTAACATTCAAATTAGCCAGTCCGGTAGCGATACGGTTATTACCTTTGGCGGCACCACGATCGCCCGTCTTTTGAATATTCTCAACAGTAGTATCACAGCGGGCAACTTCACCAGTGGCATTGTTTTACCCCCCAATCAAGGCTCCCCGGGCAACAGCATCACTGGCACAGCCGGCAACGACCAGATCGGCACGATCGCTACTCCGGGCGTAATAGGCGGCACTGCTACCGACAACAACGACACGATCGCGGGCTTAGGGGGCAACGATACCATCAGCGGTCTAGGGGGCAACGACACGATCGATGGCGGCGACGGCAACGACATCATCGACGGCGGCAGTGGGGATGACACCCTACAAGGAGGGAGCGGCAACGACACCCTCTTGGGCGGTCTGGGCAACGACTCCCTCGATGGTGGTGCAGGCAACGATGTCCTCTTTGGCAATCTCGGCAACAGCACCCTGACCGGGGGCAATGGCTTTGATGTCTTTGTCCTAGACAGTGTAGTGAACCAGAGCATCACCGTCAC
>PHFO01000122.1 GCA_002861535.1 Cyanobacteria bacterium M5B4
TGGTTTGACTTTCGATATGTAAGATGATGTCTTCACTTTCCAGAAAGATGATCGAGTCGGCACGGATTGGTTCTAGGGATAGTTCGGAGGGTTTTAGTTTTGTCATAGTGATCGGTCTGCCGAGCAGCCAACTAGCATAGTCGGCGGAGTAGGTCTCAATGAGAAATTTAGTGACAGAATCGTACAAGAGTGGGCAAAGGTGATTTAGGCTTTAAGAATATCACAGCATAAGGTAAAGCCGTTTGCTCGATCGTTAATAAACTTAAACCACAGACGAGGGACATAAAACTAAAGATTGAAACATCTTCTTTTTTTACAAGTCATGTTATCTGAGAATGTTTTTTGTAGGGAAAGAATAATTATGCTTGGTACACTACTTTTTGCTTTGATTGCCCTAAATTCTGATATTAGTTTTAGCTCTCCCTGTCCTGAGTGTTTTGTATTGCTTTACCCCGATCGGGATAGCTCTTCTGGATTTACGGACTATCGTTGCGGCAATTTAAGTTATGACGGTCATACTGGGACTGATTTTGCAGTGGCAGACGAGGCAAAAATGCGATCGGGGGTGACAGTGAGGGCAGCAGCACCAGGGAGGGTACTCCGTATCAGGGATGGGGTTCCCGATCGGAAAGTATCGGACTTAAACCAGGTCAAGGGGCAAGAGTGTGGTAATGGTCTGGTGATTGACCATGGCAGGGGCTGGGAAAGTCAGTATTGTCATTTACGGCAGAATTCGGTCACAGTACGCCCCGGGCAACAAGTCGATCGGGGTACTCCAGTAGGTCTAGTAGGGCAGTCGGGCGCAGCGTCCTTTCCCCATGTCCATTTTGAGGTACGTCATCAAGGAAAAACGATCGATCCTAACGGCGGCATCCCCCTCAACAACTCCTGCAGTACCAACAAAACTGCTCTATGGCAACAACCGATCGCCTATATCCCCACAGCTTTAATCCACAGCGGGTTCAGCCCCCAAGTACCCACAATGGCAGAAGTAGAAGCGGGCAAATGGCACAATTACCAGATCAAGGCAACAGACCCCTCCCTCATATTTTGGACTCGTTCCTATGGCGTGAAAGCAGGAGATAGAGTCACCATGACTATGGTAAACCCCGATCGGGAACAAGTAGTAGACTACAAGAACACCCTAACGAAAGACAACCGCATCTTTTTTATTTATACAGGCAGTCGTAAAGTCGTCCCTGGCACTTGGACTGTTACCTTTCAGCTAGACCGCGGCAATCAAAAACTGATTGACATCAGTCAGACCATCTTGGTGAAATGACCAAATACAGGTTAATTGCTGTTACTTGTTATGGAAAATTCCGCCCAAGAAGCCCTCTAAACCTCCTTTAGTAGAACCTTTTTGCCGTTCCAGGAGCTTTTCTAACACCTCCCGCTCTTCACCGGAAACTTTGGTAGGAATTTCCACCTTGACGCGGATGTGATGGTCGCCCCGTGCCACAGGATTACCCAGCTTGGGTACCCCCAGCCCTTCGAGAGTCAGTACAGTATCGGGCTGAATGCCCGCCGGGATCGTTAAGGGTTTTTTGCCATCAACGGTATCCACTGAAATTTTGTCCCCTAAAATTGCCTGGAGATAGCTAATTTTAATTTCAGAGAGTATATTGATGCCCTCGCGGGAAAATTGACTATCCTGTTGCACAAACAGGTAAACGTAGAGGTCCCCCGCAGGACCACCCCTCTGACCGGCATCCCCTTCTCCTGAAACTCTCAGCCTTGTACCGCTATCAACCCCAGGGGGAATAGTAATTTTTAGCTTCTTAGAGACCTGGTTCATGCCTACGCCATTACAGGTCTCACACTTTTCTTCGATAATTTGCCCCGTACCATTACAGGTGGGACAGGTAGATACTTGGGTAAAGCTGCCAAAGGGGGTACGAGTAGCGCGCCGGATTTGTCCAGAACCACCGCAGGTAGTACAAGTGCGGGGACGTGTGCCTGGTTTTGCCCCAGTACCGCCGCAGGTAGTGCAGGTTTCTAAATGGGTGATGCGGATTTGTTTTTCTCCGCCAAAAATAGCTTCCCTAAAGTCTAGCTTTAGATCGAAACGTAGATCGTCTCCCCTCGCTGGACCAGTGCGCCGCCGACTCTGGGTAGCTCCCGGAAATCCGCCAAAAAAGCTTTCGAAAATGTCCGCAAAGCCTCCCATGTCTTCGCCAAAACCTTGGCTGGCAGCACCGCCTACCCCAGCTTCGCCAAACCGATCGTAGCGTGCCCGCTTTTCTGGGTCTGAGAGTACTTCATAGGCGTTATTGATTTCTTGGAGCTTTTCCTTTGCACCTTCTTCTTTATTCACGTCGGGGTGATATTTTCGCGCTAGTCTGCGGTATGACTTCTTTATTTCTTCTTGATCTGCTCCCCGGGAAACGTTCAAAGTCTCGTAGTAGTCTCGCGCCATAGGAATCTCGCTACAAATAATAGGATATTGTAAAGTCTTTTTACTATCTTAACAGGTAGGGCTTTCCCTACTGGGGTTTAGTGTTGACACTGATGTTGCCATGGACGATCGTTTGGCAGGCAAGGCGGTAGGAAGCGGGCTTGTTTTTCAGTTTGCGCTGCTCCACCTCCGTCCGATCGTTGGTGTGCTCCATCCCCTCTGTAATTTCCACAATACAGGTGCCGCACTGCCCGTAGCCGCCGCAGTTGGTCATCTTGCCCCAAAATTTATAGATGTCGATCCCGTTTTCTATTGCCTTGAGGCGGAGATTTGCCCCATCACTGGCGAAAGCTAACTTATCTTCTTTGAGGAATTGGATATTTGCCATGACTAAAGTTAAGAATTGTAATGATATTTTGCCATTTACTTTTGCCAAGTTGCGAGGAATATTGCAATTTGCCCTAGGGCTTGTCCTCCGATCGGTTCTGGGAAGTAGGTTGTAAAGGTTTATTGCGTTTTCCTGAGTCATACTTTAGGTATAGTAATATCTATCTTCATAACCTACTCTGACTGATATGCGTCTCAAAAACAATGAACCCCTGAGTGATTATGTTGCCAACCTACAACTGCACATGGCCCTACAGGCTCGCAATCTCGTTCCTTCCCTCACCATTAGTAGTTGTCAAGATAGCCGCAACCAATTGTTACAATCGACCCAAGCAGAGTTTGAACGGTTTGCTTCTCGGCGTTAATGTTCCAGATTTTGCAGGATAGTCTCACCATCTGGTGGGGAGACTGGCTAGATTTACGGGTGAGATTGCCCCAGGTAATTGCTTCGGGGTTAATTTCGCCAATTATTTACATACTTGCTTTTGGCTTTGGTTTGGGTAGCACGATCGATGTCAAGGTGCCTGGGGGGGATTATCTAAGTTTTATTTTGCCAGGGATGATTGCGTTATCATCAATGACGATTAGTTTTGGCGGCACTACTTTTTCGGTATGCGGCGATCGGCTTTACAGTAAAACCTTTGAGGAGTTGTTAATTGCGCCGGTACATCCCCTGTCTTTATATTTGGGCAAAATGCTGGCGGGGGTGACCAGGGGCGGCATTACAGCCTGTGCCTTGATTGTGGTTAGTCTAATTGTGTCGGGGAATTGGTATTTTTTACAGCCCCTGTTTTTGGTGATTTTGTTGGGCAACTCCATGGTCTTTGCGGGGTTAGGGGTAATTGTGGGGTTAAAAGTCCGATCGTTAGAAGCGGTGGGGCTTTACAATAACTTCCTGATTGTACCGATGTCCTTCTTAGGGGGCACTTTTTTTGAACCCAGTCAGTTACCGGCTATCCTTAAACCTGTTGTTTATTTGCTGCCCCTCACCTATGCCAGTATTGGACTGCGATCGGTGTTAGAAGGAAGGGTTCCCCCCTGGTATAGTTTTGTGGTTATTTTTGGTCTATCGATCGCCTTAGGTGCTATTGGCGCTTACCAATTTTCCCATCAACGGGAGTAAAGTCCCAAATATGGTAAATTCGGGGAAGGTAGGGGTTGAAGTATGGCACCGCGTAAACTAAAAAAGATCGTTCGTTATGGCAATGTAAGCGCAGATTATTTACAAAGGCGGCAACTTAAGCGGGGGATTGGCTTCTGGCTTTTATTTGGCAGCGGCATCGGCATTGTTATTGATGGCATCTACTCTGGCTGGAATGAAGGATTAGCCCAGGGGGGCTTTTGGGGCATGAGTATTGCTACGGCCTTAATTGCCATGATGTACTTGTCCGTAACCTTTTCCATGGCAGAGCTGTCGGCGGCGCTACCCCATGCGGGAGGTTTCTATGCTTTTACACGCACTGCTTTTGGGGCAGTGGGAGGATTTATCTGCGGGTTAGCGGAGTTGCTGGAATACATCCTAATTATGGGTTGGGGGGTATTCTACCTGGGGCAGACAATCCACAATGTTCTGGGATTACCCCAGGTGCCTTTGGGGGCGTTTGATCTGGTGGATGTGGCAATTTGGACTGTTAGTATTGTTATTTTTACGGCAATTAACATTTACAGCACGGAACTGGGCTTAAGAATTAACCTCTGGATTGCCTTAGTAGCGATCGCTATGCTCTTAATTTTGACAGGGGGAATTATTGTTAACGGGCATTTTGACCCCCAGTTGCTATTTACGATCGCGCCCAATAGTGCAGTCAAAGATGCCTCCAACTTTCTCCCCCAGGGCAGTTTAGGGCTATTAAGGGCGCTCCCCTACGCCGTCTGGTTTTATTTAGCGATCGAGGCAATGCCTTTGACAGCAGAAGAAGCGAAAGACCCAGAAAAAGACTTACCCAGGGCGATGATCCTGGCGATGGGACTGTTAATAGTATTGTCAGTTTTGATTTTAGTGTTTAATACGGGGATTGCGATCGAAACTACCACCGAAGAGGGGGAAGTGTTGCGGGGAGCCGCAGCTGTTGCCATTTCGGGAGAACCCTACGCCGAGGGCATGAAGTATGTATTTGGTACTAACACCTTTTTAGGGAGTATATTTGGCATCGGCACCATTATTGCTAGTTTGACTGGCTATCCTGCTTGTATTTATGCCTATAGCCGCGTTTTCTTTGCCATGTCCAGGGCGGGCTACTTACCCCAGGGCATCTCTGTGACCAACGATCGGGGTATTCCTGCCAGGGCTGCCATCTTAGGCGGTGCTTTGGCTTTAGGGATCACAGTTTTATTTGTCCTATTAGGTGGAGAAGACAGTTCCATCGGGCTGGGGTTAGTCACAGTTTCAGTGGTGAGTGCCCTTGTTACTTACATCTTAGTTTTAGCTAGTTATGTCAAACTCCAAGTCGATCGTCCAGGGATGCCCCGTCCCTACCGCAGTCCTGTGGGCATTTTAGGAGCATTTATCGGTTTAGTTATTGCCACGATCGCGTTTATCGCTTGTTTTGCGATCGAAGAATATCGCATTGCTGTCTATGTCACAGTTGGTCTCTTAGCTCTTGCGTCAGTTTACTTTTTCTTTGTCAGTCGCAACCAACTTGTGGCAGAAGCACCAGAAGAACAACTAGCTTTAGCAGATGATACGACTGTCATCTCTCCTTAGTCACGATCGTTTTTCCTTTGGCGTAATTCTTGCTAAAACCTAATTGGGAAATTATATTTGATGCAAAGAACAAGGCTTAATGACTTAGTGTTAGATGTAGGAGATAACATTTACCGCCAACTACAAAAGCGTTGGTATGTCCATTGTTTACGCTTAATTTCCCTGTTTGGTGGATTTTTCAGTGCTTCAGCTGTTAGTACTTGGGCAGGACAGCAGGCATTATGGGATATACTACTAAGCCTAGTGTTATTGGCTTTTATTGAGCTAGTTAATTGGTGCGTGTATAACCAAACATGGATTACGGAAAAGACTAGTCTAAATTTATTTAAGATTGGCTTGCTAGGGGGACTGGCTGTCGAAGGATTCAAGTTAGCTTCTTAAATTATTATGGATCAATTAACTGCTAAAGTGACAGCAGATGGCTCGTTAACATTTTTTTCTGAGGACTATCAGGAATGTTTCCACAGTCGCCACGGGGCTAAACAAGAGTCAATTTATCAGTATGTAGTACCCGCCAAATTATTAGCAAGAGCACAAACTCAATCGGAAATTCATATATTAGATGTCTGTTATGGTTTAGGCTACAATTCCGCCGCTGCTATCGAATTTTTGTATAATTCTCCTACTCGCCTTGTCATTCACGCCCTAGAAATTGATGCCCAAGTGCCTCAACAAGCGATCGATCGGGGTATCATGACCGTTTGGTCAGAAACAACGCAACAAATTCTCAAAGAAATTGCGAGAAACTATACTTTCACCGATCGTAAAGTTTCAGTATTTCTACACATTGGCGATGCCCGACAGACAATTAAAACTATACCCTTACAATGGGCAGATGCCATCTTTTTTGATCCCTTTTCCCCCCCTAAATGCCCCCAGTTATGGACAGTAGAATTTATCAAACTGGTAGCCGATCGGCTGCATTTTGACGGTTGTTTACTCACCTATTCCTGTGCCGCCGCGATTCGTAAAGCTATGCTGGCGGCAGATTTAATTGTGGGGAGTACGCCGCCTTTGGGAAGAGTAGCCCCAGGCACGATCGCCGCCTTTAATTCGCGGTGGGTTCCCCCCCTAACGATCGCTGAACAAGAACATTTAAGAACCAAAGCTGCTGTCCCCTATCGAGACCCAAACTTGTGCGATTCTGCTACTACAATTCTCGATCGGCGGAGTAAGGAACAAGCAGAAAGTAGTTTGGAACCTACATCGCAATGGAAACGTCGCCATAATCCATAATAACTAATAGGACTTACGCCAAGCAAAATTGCCCCTCATCCCTCAATCTCCCCCAGGGAGAAGGGAA